>NZ_JAGIOC010000001.1:1216933-1521167 GCF_017876515.1 Brachybacterium fresconis
AAGGAGACAGCTGTGAGCGATCAGCAGCCGCCGCGCTCCCCGCGGCCGGGAGGACCCCGCCGTCCTGCCGGGCATCGAGCGCGCGCCGGAGGCAGCGCCCGCCCGGTCACCGGTGCCCGCCGAGGACGATCCGCCCCGGGCCCCGCTGACACCCGTGCCCTGCCGCGACAGGAGCAACATCCGCCCGGCGAGCCGCGGGGCGGCCGGCAGCGCATCGTCCCCAGCTCCCGCGATGACCACCAGGCCCCCGCGGACGCCGGCGACGCCTGGGGCCCCGGCGGACCGGCCGGACCGCCCTCCGGCCCTCCGCCCGGTCCCGGGCGCCGCCCCCGTCGCCGCTCCCGCATCCCGCGGCCCGTGCGCCTCGGGGCCACGCTGCTGGCCCTGGTGCTGGTGGTCGTGGTGGGCTGGGGTGCCGGTCTGGTCCTGTGGGCCGACAGCCGCATCGAGCACGTCGACGCCCTGTCGCAGGCCGAGAACACGCCGGGCACCACCTATCTCATCGCCGGGTCCGACCGCCGCGGCGGGGAGGCGGTGGGCGACGACGGCACCGAGGGCGCTCGCACCGACACGATCATGCTCCTGCACAAGGCGCGGAACGGGAACAGCTACCTGGTCTCCCTGCCCCGCGACACCCTCGTCGACATCCCCGATGAGGGCGGGTACAAGCTCAACGCCGCCTATTCCTTCGGCGGCGCCCCGCTGCTGGTCGAGACCGTCGAGGACTTCACCGGGCTGACGATCGACCACTACGTGGAGATCGGCTTCGACGGCGTCTCCGGCATGGTCGACGCGGTCGACCACGTGAACCTGTGCATCGACCAGGACGTCGAGGACGAGAAGTCCGGGCTGTCGATGACCGAGGGCTGTCATGACGTCGGTGGCGAGCAGGCCCTGGCGTTCGTTCGCGCCCGCTACTTCGATCCCAGCGCGGATCTCGGGCGGCAGCAGCGTCAGCAGCAGTTCATCGGAGCGCTCATGGAGCGGGTGACCTCCCCGGCGGTGCTGCTGAACCCGGTGCGGCACGTGAAGCTGGCCGGCGCCGGTTCCGACTCGCTGGTCACCAGCGACGGCACCGGGATCATCGACGTCTCCCGCATGGCCCTGTCGGCCCGCGGCGCGATGAGCAACGGCACGATGACGATGCCGATCGAGAATCCCCAGTTCCAGACCGAGAACTCCGGGGTGGCGATCCTCACCGACGACGAGGACATCGCCGACTTCTTCGGCTCCATCGAGGACGGCTCGGCCGACCCCGCCTCCGGCGAGGAGGGCTGACCTCGACCCGGCGGAGGTCGAGCGGTCCGACGGAGGTGACGGACGTCGTGATGCACCGGGGACGTTCCCGCGGGAACGTCCCCGGTGCATCACGACGGGTCCGAGCCGCGGTTCAGCGGAAGAGCATGTCGATGACGATGTTCACCGAGTTCAGCATCGACTGGCCCTTGGAGCGGGAGTAGTCCGTGTAGAGGATGTGCACCGGGTGCTCCCGCACCGTGAAGCGATGACGGCCGATCTCCTCGACGATCTCGGAGGCGTGCGCCATCCGGTTCTGCTCGATCGCGATCTTCTGGCAGGCCTCCCGGCCCAGGACCCGCAGCCCGTTGTGGGCGTCGGAGAGCTTCACCCCGCTGGTGATGTTGGAGTACCAGACCGCACCGCGCAGCACCGCGCGCTTGAGCAGGCCCGGCTTGGTGCGCGCATCGAGGAAGCGTGAGCCCAGCACGATGTCCACCCCCTCGGCATCGCGCAGCGCGATCATCGAGGCCGCATCGTCGACCTGATGCTGGCCATCGGAGTCGAAGGTCACGACCTGGCGCATCTCCGGGTCCCGCAGCGCATAGTCGATGCCGGTCTTCAGTGCGGCGCCCTGTCCCATGTTGTACGGGTGGCGCACCACCGCGGCACCGGCCTCCTCGGCGATCGCCGCCGAGTCGTCCAGGCTGCCGTCGTCGACGCAGACCACCAGCGGGTACCGCGTGCGCAGGTCGCGGATGACATCCCCGACGACCGACCCCTCGTTGAACAGCGGAACGACGAACCAGGTGGTCGCGGCACCGGGGGATGCGGCCACGGCGTCCGGGTCGCTCACGGGCTCGGGGGTGCTCATGGGCTCTCCTCCTGGGGTGTCCGGCGCGTGGTGCTGGGCGGCCTCACAGCGGCGCGGGGCGACGCTCGTGAGCCGCCGATGACGATACCCTGTCATGGTGGGCCGCCCCTGGTGGTCATCATCGCGCTTACGAGGCCGGATGCGGCCTCCGACGAGGAGGAATCTCGCTGTGAAGACTGCTGTCGTCGCCCTGGGGAAGATCGGTCTGCCGCTGGCCGTGCAGTTCGCGGATGCCGGTCACGAGGTGATCGGTGTGGACACCAACCCCCGTCAGGTGGAGCTGATCAATCAGGCCACCGAACCGTTCCCCGGCGAGGCACATCTCGCCGAGAAGCTCGCCGAGCTGGTCCCGGCCGGGAAGCTGCGCGCCACCACGGACTACGCCGAGGCGATCCCGGGCGCGGACGCGATCGTGATCGTGGTCCCGCTGTTCGTCGACGACGCCACCTGGGAGCCGGACTTCGCCTGGATGGACGCCGCCACGACGTCGCTGGCCGAGCACATCACCCCCGGCACCCTGGTCTCCTACGAGACCACCCTGCCGGTGGGCACCCTCCGCGGCCGCTTCGTGCCGATGATCGAGAAGATCTCCGGGCTGCGGGAATCCCGCGACTTCTTCGCCGTGTTCTCCCCCGAGCGGGTGCTGACCGGGCGCGTGTTCGAGGACCTGCGCAAGTACCCCAAGCTGATCGGCGCCCTGACCGAGGAAGGCACGAATCGGGCCCGGGAGTTCTACACCTCGGCGCTGACCTTCGACGAACGGCCCGACCTCAAGCGTCCCAACGGGGTGTGGGACCTGGGCACCCCGGAGGCCTCGGAGCTGGCCAAGCTGGCCGAGACCACCTACCGCGATGTGAACATCGCCCTGGCGAACGAGTTCGCGCTGTTCGCCCAGGACAACGGCATCGACGTGTACAAGGTGATCGAGGCCTCCAACTCCCAGCCCTACTCCCACATCCACCAGCCCGGCATCGCCGTGGGCGGGCACTGCATCCCGGTCTATCCCCGCCTGTACCTCTCGACCGATCCCGTCGCGGAGACGGTCCGCACCGCCCGCACCCTGAACGCCTCGGTGCCCGCGAAGCTGGTCGAGCGGGCCGCGGACCTGCTCGGCGACCTGGCCGGTATGAAGGCCGTGGTGCTGGGGGCGTCCTACCGCACCGGGGTGAAGGAGACCGCGTTCTCCGGTGTGTTCCCCGTGGTCGAGGCGCTGCGGAAGCACGGCGCGGAGGTCGCCGTCCACGACACCTACTACGACGACGAGGAGCTGGCCGGATACGGCTGGACCCCCTACCACGTCGGCGAGGACGCGGATCTGGTGATCGTCCAGACCAACCACGCCGAATACCAGGACCTGTCCGCGGCCGACGTCCCCGGCATCAGGCTGCTGATCGACGGCCGCAACATCACCACCGCCGAGAACTGGAAGGGCACCCCCCGCCTCGTTCTCGGCGACGGCTCCGCCTCCACCCACCAGCAGGCCGAGGAGTCCTGAGCCGATGGGTGAGCACGAGCTGATCGTCTCCCTGGGCCCCGCCCTGGTCTCGAATCGCACCTTCATCATCCAGCTGCTGCTGGTGGCGGGGATCGTGGTGATCGTCGCCTGGCTGTTCGCCAAGCGCGGTGCGAAACAGCTCGCCGTGCGTCGGCTGCTGATCATCGCCTTCGCGGTCTTCGCCGTGGCCACGGTCCTGTTCCCGAGCGTCCTGAGCCGCGTGGCGAACCTGGTGGGGGTCGGGCGCGGCGCTGATCTGCTGCTGTACGCGACGGTCCTGGTGCTGCTGGGCTTCCTCGCCCTGCAGGAGGCCCGGACCAAGGCCGCCGAGAAGCGCACCACCTACCTCGCCCGACGGCTCGCGCTCGACGAGGCGCGGCCCCCCGGTGAGTACCGCGCCGCGGCGCTGGGCCGTCAGGACGGATGACCGCCCTGGCCGCGCTCGTCGGAGCGATCCTGCTCGTCCTGGCCGCGGCGTATCTGCCCGGGTACGCCGCCGTCCGGATGCTCGGCGGCTCGCATCTGCTCTCCCTCGCCCTGGGTCCGGCGCTGGCCGCCGCGATCGCGGGCATCAGCGCGATCGGTGCCGCCCTGGTCGGGATCCCCTGGTCCCTGCTGCCCTTCCTGCTCGGCATTGCGCTGCTCGTCGCCGGTGCCTACGGCCTGCGGCGCCTGGGGGTGACGCTGCCGGCGACCGTGCTCGACGGCGCCCTGTCCCCGCGCCGCGCCGTGCCCGGCGGGGCCGCCTGGATCGGCGGGGCGGTCGCGATCGCCCTCGCCCCCATCGCGATCCAGGCCGGTCGCCCCGACGCCGTGCTCGAGCGGTGGGACACGCTGTACCACCTCTCCGCGCTGCAGCGGATCCGGGAGACCGGCATCGCCTCGAGCCTCCAGGTCGGCGCGGTCTCGAACACCGAGGGCGATCCGAGCTTCTACCCCGCCGCGTTCCACGCCCTCGCGGCGCTGGTCCCCGGCGTCCCCACCCCCACCCTGCTGAACGCGACCGTGCTGGCCCTGGCCGTGACGCCCTGGATCCTCGGCATCGCGCTGCTGGCCCGCACCCTGTTCGCCGAGGTGGCGTGGGCGCCGACGGCCGCCGCACTCGCCGCGACCCTGATCCCGGCCACTCCGCTGGACCTGTGGATCCACCTCTCCCCCATTCCGAACCTCGCCGGCTTCGCCGCGCTGCCAGGAGCGCTCGCGGCCGCCGCGGCCCTGTGGACAGCGCTGCTGCCGGGCACCGCCGTGCGCCCCGCGATCGCCGCCGCTCTCGCCGTCGGCGTCGCCGGTGCCGGGCTGGGCCTGCTGCACCCGAACGTCGCGGTCACGGCCCTGATCCTGCTGGCGGTGCTGACCGCCGTCACCGCGGCGGGACGGTGGCGGCGCCGCCCCGCCCTGATCGCGGTGCCCGTGCTGGCCCTGCTGCCGGTCGCGCTGCTGTCCTACACGCCGCTGGGCTCGGACGTGACCGGCTTCAACGGAGGCCTGGAGGTGTCCTGGTGGCTCGCTCTCGGCGAGGTGCTGCTGGGGCTGCTCACGGTCTGGCCGATGGCCCTCGGGGTCGTCATCGCCGTGCTGTGGTGGCCGGGGCTGATCACGTCCTTCGGCTCGTCCACGCGGCGCTGGCTCGCGGTCGCCTGGGTGGTGATCGCGGTGATCTATCTCGACGCGGCACTGGATTCGCCGCTGAACCTCTCGGCCCTCTACTACCGCGGTCAGGACCGGATCTCGATGCCGCTGGCGATGCTCTCCGCGGTGCTGGTGGTGCCGGGCCTGCAGGTCTGGGCACGGGTGCTGGGCCGCCGCTCCCGGGAACGAGCACGCCGTCCCGGCCCGTCGATGGCGACGGCCGTGCTGGTGATCGCCGCCGTCCTCGCCTCTCTCGCCTCGATCCCGGCCCGCACCGACAACGCCGCCAAGAACCTCGCCGCGGACTATCCGGGGCGCGGGCGCTTCCTGCAGGCCGACGAGCGCGCCCTGTTCGAGCAGTACGGCCCGCAGATGGACCGCGACGGCACGGTGCTGGCCAGCCCGTTCTCCGGGGCGGCGCACCTGTATGCCCTGCAGGGGCAGGACGTGCGGCTGCCCGTGGCCGGGATGGCCTACACGGATCTGGACCGCGACCTGATCTACGCCACCGAGGACGCCGCGACGGATCCCGCCGACTGCCGCCTGCTGGAGGAGAACGGGATCGCCTACGTCTACCAGGAGCTGCGGCCCTACAACAGGCACAAGACCTCCGATTCGGTGAACTTCGCCGGACCGGACCTGGGCCGGGTGCTGTTCCAGACGGTTCACTCCCGCATGATCGAGATCGACTGCGACCCCGGGGACGGGAGCTATGACCCGGTCTGATCCCGCATCACGGACGATCCCCGCACCGCATCCGAGCCCCGCGTCGTCTCCGGGCCCCGCGCCATCTCCCGGTTCCTCGCCGCGGTGGGGCCCGGACGGCCGGCTCGCGGCGTCCGCGCCGCGGCGGTACTCCCCGCTGCTGGACGTGATCCGGATCCTCGCCGTGATCGCGGTGATCGCCGTGCACGTCACCGCCGACCATCTGGACTCCGGCTCGACCGTCGCGATGCACGTGCTGCGCTCGCTGCTGTCCACGGCCGTGCCCGCCTTCATCATGATCTCGGGCGCGCTGAACCTGGCTCCGTCGGCGATGCGCCACGGCTCGGGCCGTTTCCTGGGCCGACGGCTGCGCCGCCTGGTCCCGGCCACCCTGGTGTGGACCGCCTTCTACGCGGGCGTCATGGGCATCCTGCTGACCGGCGAGCCGCCGGACTGGCGAGCGGAGATCGTCGACCTCCTGACCGCCTCCACCTATCCGCATCTGTACTTCCTGCCGCTGATCCTCGGGCTGACCGTGATCACCCCCGTCATCACCGCCTATGTGGGCGATTCCGGGCGACGGGCGTGGATCTGCGGGGCGGTCGCGGCCGGCTGGGCCCTGGTCGTGATGGCGGTCCCGCCGCTGACCCAGGGGCTGCTCCAGGAGCCGCTGGTGCCGCTGCAGATGGGGATCCTGACCTACTTCCTGCCGTTCATCGGCTACTACGTGCTGGGCCGTGCGGCGTGGGCCGCGCCGGTGCGCCGACGGCCGGCCCTCGTCCTGCTGCTGGTGGCGGTGCCGGCGCTGACGGCGGCGACCGTCTGGGCGTACCTGTCGCGGACCACGGACACCCCGCCCGGGCAGGTGCTGCTTCCCACCTATGTGGCGCCGACCGTGATGCTGCTGTCCCTGGCGCTGGTGGTCGCCCTGATGGGTCTGGGCCGCCGATGGACGGTGACCGCACGCACCGAACGGTTCCTGCGCACCGTCGGCGATGCCACCTTCGGCGTCTTCCTGGTGCACTTCGCGATCCTGGTCGGTCTGCGCGAGCTCGGATATCCCGAGGTGTCCGTGCTCACCGTGACCGGGCTGCTCGTCCTGGTCACCCTCGGCGCCTTCGCCGTCTCCCTCCTCGGCAAGAAGGTCCCCGGGCTGCGCGCGATCCTCTGAGCGCGGTCCCAGGGGTCAGCGGCGCAGGCTTGCCATCACCTGCGATGCCCCGGCGGCCGCGCATCCCGCCAGCGAGGCGTTCTGCAGCGTCCAGGAGCGCAGGTGCTCCCGCGACGGTCGGCCCTCGCCGCGCAGAGCACGGTCCAGCGCCGCGGCCACCGCCTCGACGTCGTGATCGCACGCCCACCCCAGGTGGTTGTCGCGAATGCGGTCGTGGGCGGCCCCCTCCCCCGCGTGGATGACGGGGGTGCCGGTCGCGGTGGCCGCATAGATCTTCGTGGGCAGCGCGAACTCGTAGCCCTGCCCGGGCGTGATGGAGGACAGCCCTGCGACCGCGCCGCGCAGGTGCGCGGCGACCTGGGAGGGCGGGATCTTGTCGCGGAACTCGATCCCCTCGATGCCCTCGGCGCGCACCCGCGCCTCGAGCTCGTCGCGGCCGGATCCCTCGGAGAAGAACAGCAGGCGGGCCCCGGGATGGTCGACCCGCACGCGGGCGAAGGCGTCGACGAAGACCTCGGCGCCCTGCCATTCGGAGACGGTGCCGGCGTAGACGACGTATGGCGCCGTCTCCCCGCCGTCCTCACCGGCAGTGGTGAAGGTCTCGGTGTCGACGCCGTTGCCGACCATGGTCAGGCTCGCTCGCCGGCCGATGAGCTCCTCGATCCGGTGCTGGACGCCCGGGGAGATGGTCAGCACCGCGTCGGCCCGCTTCCACACGGTCTTCTCCGCCCAGCGGACCGCCGAGCGCACGAGAGAGGGGACCCCGTCGACGCTGTCGGTCGCATCGGACCAGACGTCGGCCGCATAGAAGGTGTACGGCACCCGCCGGATCGCCGCGGCGACCATGCCGACCATGCCCGTGGTGGGCGGCGGTTCGAGCACCAGGGCGTCCATGGGGCGCTGGGCCAGCAGCCGCAGCGCGAGCGGCAGGTCGAAGCTGAGATAGGAGAGGTACCCGCGCACCTGCCCCTGGTGGTCGCGCTTGACCGGCCAGCGCGAGACCTTCCGGGACCGGGAGCGGACACGCCCCGCACCGGGGGCAGTGGTGGTGAGAACCGTCACCTCGGCGCCGGCCCGTTCGAGGGCGAGCACCAGGGCCTCCTGGCGGAACGCGGCCGCGACCGGCTCCGGGGTGAACAATCGGGTGGCGACGACGACGTGCGGCGGGCGGCCGGGGCGGCGGCGGGCGGTGCGCGAGCGGGCCATCAGGCGCGCTCCGCCAGGGCCTCGACGCTGCGGGCGGCCGCGCGGCCGTCGCCGTAGTGCGGTGGTCGCTCTGCGGTCGGGCGGGGACGGCCCACGGCGGCGGGCAGCTCGCGCGGGTCGGTGACCAGGCGGTTCCAGTCACCCTCGAGGGTCTCGACCCATTCGGTCTCGGTGCGGATCGTGGAGCAGGGGGTGCCCAGCAGGTAGGCCTCCTTCTGCAGACCGCCGGAGTCGGTGATCACGGCGCTCGCGCGCTGGACGGCGCCGATCAGCTCGGGATAGGCGACGGGTTCGCCGACGTGGACGGCGCCGCCGGCCAGGGTGATGCCGGCCTCGGCGGCCTTGGCGACCAGGCGGGGGTGGGCGAACAGCGCCACCGGCAGCTCCAGGTCCTGCAGTGCGGTGACGAGGGCGCGCAGGCGCTCGGGGTCGTCGGTGTTGTCGGCGCGGTGGATGGTCGCGACGGCGAAGGGCTCGGCCGGGTCGATGCCCGGGGGCAGCACGAGGGCGGCGTCGCGCACGGACTCCGCCACGCGCAGGCACACGTCGGTCATGACGTCGCCGGTGACCAGGGTGCGCTCGGCGAGGCCCTCGGCTGCCAGGTGGGTGCGGGCGACCTCGGTGGGGGCCAGCAGCAGGTCCGCGGCGTGGTCGGTGAGCACGCGGTTGTGCTCCTCGGGCATGCGGCGGTTGAAGGAGCGCAGCCCGGCCTCGAGGTGGGCGACGCGCAGGTGCATCTTCACCGCGGACAGAGTGCCGGCCAGCGTGGAGTTGGTGTCGCCGTAGACCAGGGTCCAGTCCGGCTGGTGCTCGGCGAGGACGTCGTCCATGCCGGCGAGCATGGCGCCGGTCTGGCGGCCGTGGGTCCCGGAGCCGACGGCGAGGTTCACGTCCGGGGCGGGGATGCGCAGATCGGCGAAGAACACGTCGCTCATCGCGGCGTCGTAGTGCTGGCCGGTGTGGACGATCACGTGCTCGACGTCATCCCGCCGCGCGGCCGCATCGGCGATCGCGGCGAGCTTGACGAACTGCGGGCGGGCGCCCACGACGGACAGGATCTTCATCGACGGATCTCTTCCTCTCGGCACCGGTCGGGCCTCGGCTGTGCCGACCGGGTCGACGGTATGGTGAGCGCTGACCACCATAGTCACCCGCCGGCACCGGACGGCACATCACGACACGTCGAGGACGGGCGCGCGGGATCACCTGCGGCACGCTCGGGAACGGACTTTGCATGACCTCAGGACGGCGTGCGGCGACCCCACGGATCGCAGTGCTCGTGTACAACGACGCCGCCAACGACTCCCGCGTGCTCAAGGAGTCCGCCTCGCTGCGCGATGCGGGCTACGAGGTGCGGATCATCGCCGTCGAGCGCCGCGAGCTGGGGCGGGACGCGGACGTGACCGCCCTCGGGCCGCGGCTGATCCTCGAGCGGGTCCCGGAGTTCGCGATCGAGCGGATCCTGCCGGCGCTGGCCCCGCACTGGCGCCGGCTGATCAGCGGAGCCGACACCGCCACCGAGCGGGCCCCCACGAGCTCTCCGGTGCAGGCCCTGCGCCATCCGTCCGCGCCGCTGGCGGGGGTGAGGGCGGGCCTGCTGCGCGGGCTGCGCAGCGTCGGCGAGCGCGCCTACCGCACGGTCGCGCTCGGGACCTACTGGAAGAACGCCACGGCGGCGGGCCTGCGGGCCGCTCCCGAGGTGATCCACGCCAACGACGGCAACACCCTGGTCCCGGCCCTGCTCATCCGGGCGCTCTCCCGCGGCGAGGTCGCCGTCGTCTACGACTCCCATGAGCTGTGGCGCCACCGCAACGTACGGTCGGACCGCTGGCTGGCCCCGCTGCTCGAGACCGTGACCGAAGCGATCGGCATCCGCCGCGCCGACGGCGTGATCACCGTCTCCCCATCGATCGCGACGTGGCTGCGCGACACCTACCGCCTCGCCGAGGAGCCGACCCTGGTGCGCAACGTCCCGGTCGCCGACGCCCTGCCCTCGCGCTCCACCGGGGTGCTGCGCGAGCGCGCCGGATTGACCGAGCAGCACCGCGTGATCGCCTACGGGGGCCGGATCACCTCGGCCCGCGGCATCGAGGAGACGATCGCCGCGCTCCCCCACCTCGACGAGGACGTCCACTTCGTGCTGCTCGGTTACGGGGAGCGGGCCGCGCTGGACCAGGTGCGGGCCGAAGCCGCACGGCATGACGTCACCGACCGGGTCCACCTGGTCGGGGCCGTCGCTCCCGACGACGTCTCCCGCTCCCTGGCCGACGGCGATGTCGCCGTGGTCCACGTGCGACCGATCTGTCTCTCCTACCGCTACGCGCTGCCGAACAAGCTCTTCGAGTCGATCCGGGCGGGGCTGCCGATCGCCGCGGCCGACCTGCCCGACATGCGCCAGGTCGTCGAGGAGCTCGGGGTCGGTGAGGTGTTCCGCGGCTCCAGCCCGCAGGATCTCGCGGAGGCGCTGGCGGCCGTCCTGGAGGCCCCCGAGACGTATCGGGAACGGGCCCGGGCCGTGGCCCCGCAGCTGACCTGGGAGCACGAGACCGAGCCCATGCTCGCGCTCTACGAGCGGGTGCTGGCCGCACGACAGGGGGCCCGCCGATGAGGATCACGCTCGTGGCGACCTGGTTCCCGACCTCCGTCGCCCCCTCCCGGGGATCGTTCGTGGTCCGGGACGCACTGTCCATCGCCGCGACCCATGACGTGCGCCTGGTCCATCTGGTCCCGCCGGCCGACGACGACGGCACCCGCCGCCTGGTCCACGAGGGCCTGGACGTGCTGCGGATCCCGATGGATCCCCGCCGCCCCGATCAGGTCCTCGCCGCGGCCCGACAGCTGCGCCCCGCGCTGGCGGGCGCCGACGTCGTGCACTCCATGGCGTTCTCCGCCCTGCTGCCGCTGGTGCTGCGCCGCCCCACCGCCCCGTGGCTGCACACGGAGCACTGGTCCGCGCTGACCACCCCCGGGACCCTCCCGGCCCCCGCCCGTGCCGGGCTGCCCCTGCTGGCGCGGCTGCTGTCGGCCCCGGACCGGGTCACGGCGGTGTGCGAGTTCCTCGCCCGCCCGATCCGTGCGGTCCGCGGGGCCCGGCCCACCGACATCGTCCCGTGCATCGTCGAACCGGGAGAGGTGGCGCAGCGGCGCGACCGGAGCGACGGGGCCCTGCGCCTGGTCTCCACCGGCGGGCTGATCCCCCGCAAGGACCCGCTGCTGGCCGTGGACGTGCTCGCCGATCTCGTCGACCGCGGGATCGACGCCCACCTCGAGTGGCTCGGCGACGGGCCCCTGCGGGATCAGACCCTGCAGCGCGCCGCCGCGCGGGGGGTCCAGGAGCGCCTGGCCCTGCCCGGAACGGTCGACGGGCCCGGGGTCCGTGCGGCCCTGGCGCGGGCCGATGTGTTCTTCGGCCCCACCCGCGCCGACAACTTCTTCGTCTCGGCCGCGGAGGCCATCGTCGCCGGGCGCCCCGTCGTCCTCGGCGCCACCGGCGGCCAGGGCGAGTACGTCGAGGCCGCGGTGGGCGAGCTCGTCGACGTCCAGGAGACCGCGCCGTACGTCGAGGCGATCCTCGCCCTCGACGCCCGCACCCGCGACCTGCCTGCCCGCACGATCGCCGACACCATCGGGGACCGCTTCTCCGCCGCGACCGTCGGCCGCGGCTACAGCGCCCAGTACCAGCAGCTCCCCGCCCGCCCGGGAGGCCGCTGATGAGGCCCGTCGACGTCATCATCGCCTGCCACACGCCCACCCGGCCCGTCGGCCGCGCCGTCGCCTCCGTCCTGGACGGAAACGGGGACCACGCCGCGGTGACCGTCGTCTGCCACAACCGGCCCGCGGCGGAGATCGCTGACGCCGTCCGCCCGGAGCATCGCGAGCACGTGCGATTCCTCGAGCACCACGACGAGCACCGCTCCGCCTCCGGACCGTTCAACGCCGGGATGCGCGCCGCCGCGGCACCCTTCGTCGCGATCATGGGCTCGGACGACACCCTCGCGCCGGGAGCCGTCGCCTCGTGGCTCGCCGTCCAGGAGCGCACGGGCGCGGATTTCGTCATCACCCGTCTCGCCCTCGGGGCGGCCTCCGCCGGGGTGCCCACCCCCGCGGTGCGCATGGCCCGCGGCGGGCTCGTCGATCTGGTCGCGGACCGGCTCAGCTACCGCTCCGCGCCGCTGGGCCTGCTGCGCCGCGAGATGCTCGAGCGCACCGGGCGGTATCTCGTCGAGGGGGCGCAGATCGGGGGCGACGTGGGCATGGTCACCGCGCTGATGGCCACGCAGGCCACCGCCTACGACCGCTGCGGGCCGCCGTACGTGATCGGGGAGGACGCCGGGGACCGCGTGACCTACGTGGTGCGCCCCGTGCGCGAGCAGCTGGGCTTCTTCCCGGACCTGCTGGACGCGGACTGGTTCGCACGGCTCCCCGCGGCCGCTCGGCGGGCGATCGGCGTGAAGCTGCTGCGCATCCACGTCTTCGGGGCCGTCTTCTACCGTCAGGACGTCGAGATCTGGACCCCGCGGGAGCGCGCCGATCTGGCCGAGACCACGGCGTGGGTGATCCTGCGCGCCCCGGGGTGCCTGGCACCGCTGTCGCGGGCCGACCGCGATCTGGTCGACGCCTGCCTGGACCCCTCGATCGGGGCCGCGGAGCTGGTGCATCGTGCCCGGGCCCGACGTCGGCACGGCCGCCCGGCCACGATCCTGACCCGCGGGGCCGGCCATCTCCTGGACCGGGAGGCGCCGCTGCGCTTCATGGCGGCGTCCCTCGCGGTGCGCCATCTCCCCCGGCTCAGCGCCGCGCGGCGATCGCGGTGATCGCCCGGCGCCAGGTGTCGATCTGGTGCTCGGCCGAGAGCTCCGTCGCGGCGGCGTCGGCCGCGTGCTTGAACCGGTCGACGTCCGCGGGGGTCATCGTCTCCAGCGCCGCCCGGAGCGAGGCCGCGTCGGCCCCGTCGAGCACCCTCCCGAGTCCGTGCTCGCGCACCAGCTCTGCCATGTCCGGAGAGGGCCCCACCAGCACCGCGGTGCGGGCCTGGACCGCTTCGAAGAGCTTGTTGGGCAGGCTGTGCTCGAGGTTGAAGGTGGTGGCCGGGAAGACGACGATCGAGACGTCGTACTCGGCGACGGCGTCGACCAGCTCGGTGTACGCCACCGGGTCGCGGAACGTCACCGCGGGCAGGTCGGAGGCCCGCTCGCGCAGCGCCTCGATGTAGCCGGGCTCGCTGGGCACCAGCATCAGATCGAGCGTGAGGGTCGCCGGGGCGCCGCGCAGCGCGTCGATCATCGATTCCAGACGACGGTTGGCCCGGGCCACGCCGGTGTGCAGCAGACGGATGGTCTGCCCGGTGGGGCGCGGCGCGCGGTCCTCGTAGGCCGACGCGTTGGTCACCACCTGGACGTCCACCCCGAACCGGGCCGCGTACTCGTCGGCCAGGCCCGGGGAGACGGTGGTGATCGAGGCGACCTCCGGCAGGCAGGTGCGGCAGATCCAGCGCTGGTACGGCGCGACGAACCAGCGCCAGGAGCGCACGTGCTCCTTCTCCCGGGGAGCGTACTCGTGCAGGTCCGCGTGCACGCCGAGGCGGGGGGCGAGCCAGAGCGCGAGCGGGAGGGTGTTCACGTCGTTGGCCAGGACGATGTCCGTCGTCCCGACCCGGTCCGCGAGCGCCTCCCGGGCCGCGCGCACGGCGCTCATGTCCCAGTAGGCCCGGCGGTACCTGCCGCTGAGCAGGTACTGCTTGCTGCTGGGCCAGGCGCGGGTGCCCTCGGGCAGCTCGATATGGGTGACCTCGGGATGCGGGGAGGTGCCGAAGCCGACGGTGGTGACCTCGAACTCCGCAGCGAGCAGATCGATCTGGCGCTGGACGCGCGGATCCCGGGTGAGCGTGGAGAACGACGCGATGAGCAGGGAGGTCATGCGCCCGTGTCCTCGGTCGTCGCGGTCAGCTCCGTCGCCGTGGTCTCCCCGGTCGCTGCTGTCTCCTCGGTCCCGTCGATCACGCCGCCGGAGACGAGCCCGGCGAGGGCGGCCTGCTCGGCGAAGGCGGGCACGGAAGCGACCACCTCGTCGAAGGTGCCGGAGGCGGCGACCTGGCCCTCGGACAGGTAGAACACGACGTCGCAGTGCTGGATGGTGGCCAGGCGGTGCGCGATGGTGATGGTGGTGACGTCGTCGCCGAGGTCCCGGATCGAGCCGGTCACCGCGGACTCCGTCTTGGTGTCCAGGGCGCTGGTGGCCTCGTCCAGCACCAGCACCGTGGGCTCGGCGTACATCCCGCGGGCGATCCCCATGCGCTGGCGCTGCCCGCCCGAGAGCGTCATGCCGCGCTCCCCGAGGCGGCCCTGGATGCCCTCGGGCCGTGCCTCGATCACGTCCAGCAGCTGCGCGCGATCCAGGGCGGTGCGCACCCGCTGTTCATCGACCTGGTCCGGGTCCCAGGTCAGGGCCACGTTCTCCCCGACGGACACGTCGAACAGCGCGACCTCCTGGGGGACGTATCCGACCGAGGAGCGCCACTGGCGCAGCACGGTGGTCATGTCGGTCCCCCCGATCAGGATGCGACCGCTGCTCGGGGTGAGCAGCCCCAGCAGCAGATCCACCAGGGTCGACTTGCCGGCCCCGGAGGTGCCGACGACGGCCACGGCGGATCCTGCCGGGATGCGCAGGGAGACGCCGTCGACCGCGGGCTGGTCCCGTCCGGGGTAGGTGAAGGTGACGTCCTGCAGGACGATGTCGTGCAGACCCCGCTCGAGGGTGCCGGTGTCGGGCTCGTCCTGGCGCTCCACGGCCTCTCGGGCGAACTCGATGTCGTCGACGATGTAGTCGGCGAAGGCGGCGTTGGTCAGGATGCGGTTCTGGGTGGACTGGAACCGGGTCAGGGAGGGCACCAGGCGGAAACCGGCGACGGCGAACAGCGCGACCGAGGTCATCGCCGCGGTGGCGCCGTCGTCCGGGAGCCCGGTGAGGTAGCCGACGCCGCCGACGACCACGAAGCCGCCGACCATCCCGGCGTCCAGCACGAAGCGGGGCATCTGGTTGTAGTACTGGGCGAAGGCCCGGGTGCGGGAGGCCTTCGCGCGCCGGTCGGCGACGATGTCGGTGACCTCGCCCTCGTTGCCCTTCAGGGTCAGCTCCTTGAGGGAGGCGAGGACCTCGCCGAGCAGCCGCACCACCCGGATCGAGTTGTCGCGGTTGCTGGACCCGTTGGTCACCGCCCGCGGGGTGATCACGCGCGAGAGGATCATGGCGATGATGCCCAGGTAGGCGAAGGTCGCCAGCGCGATCTGCCAGTCCAGGATCAGCAGTCCGATGCTGATCACCGTGATCGTGGCGAACTCGGCGACGACGGTCATCGAGGGCATGAGCACGTTCGCGACCACGGCTGCGACCCCGGAGTCGACCATCCGGATGATCTCCTGGGTCGACTTCGAGGTGCGGTCCACCCAGGAGGCGGACATATAGGAGCGGAACAGCGTCTGACCGATCGCGACCTCGTGCTGGGCGAAGCGCTGGGTGGCGATGCGGATCGTCAGCAGGTTCAGGAAGCTCTTGATGATGATCAGGCCGACGAAGGCCGCGACCATCACCATCATCTCCTCGAAGCTCTCCAGGGTCCATCCCACGACGGGGATGGTGACGGTGCTCCCGGGGGACATGAGGGCGGGGATCACCAGCGCGATCGCGCCGAGGGCGACGACGTCCAGCAGCGCCAGGACGCTCATGACGACGCCGAATGTCACCAGGAAGCGCCGGGAGTCCCGGGGCAGCACCGACAGGGTGCGTCGAACGATCCGGATGGTCTGCTTCACGGGGTGTTCTCCTCGGTCGTCGGTCCTCGTCCGTCTGCGCGGTCCGCCAGCAGGTCCGCAATGGGGAGTACGCTCAGCATGCGAGATCCAGCTCGTACAGAGCGTACGGTCCATCCTGGGCGAGGAGAGTCAGCCGATCCGGGGGGATGTCGTGGACGCCACTCCATCGGTCCGAGACCTCCGGATTCATCCGGCTGCCGGAGAACTCGGACGAGTCGCGGTACAGATGCGTGGGGCCCACCCGGTCCACCGCTGCGCAGATCCGTTCATAGGCGTTCGCCGCCGGATGATCGACGCGCTGGGCGTAGCCGGCGATCAGGGCCGTGTCCTCGGTCAGCGGCCGCGACATGGTCGGATACACGGTCTCGACCCCGCCCACCGACCAGTACAGCGGAGCCCCGTCCAGCGGGTCGGCGAGCACGACCGCGTCCTCGGGCAGCTCGGCCGCGGTGCGCTCGATGAACGCGCGCTCCTCCGCCGTGACATAGGGCGAGAGCTGCAGGCCGTAGGCCGTGTAGGCGAGCGAGCCCAGCAGCGGCAGCCGCCCGGGGGCGAACGCTCCGACGACGACCGTGATCAGCACCAGCACCGCCGCCGCAGGAGCGAGCATCGAGCGCGGCCCGCCCCGACCGGTCGCGACCAGGGCGAGCACCCCGCGCGCCATGAGCAGCACCAGCAGGCACATCATCAGCGGCGCGATCCGCTCCCGGGCGCCGTACCAGGGGTTGACCAGGGCGGTGGTCAGGGGGCTGTCGATCTGGGTGGACAGGCCCAGCACGATCGCGGCGAGCACGCCGAGGGCAGCGCTGACCCCGACCACCTCGCGGCGCCGCAGGGCGGCGACCGCGCCGACGACCGCGAGCAGCCAGATCACCGCGAGGGGCCACAGGGGCGCGCCGATCACCGGGATGCGCGGGGAATCGACCAGGATCTCCCCCAGCACCTCGCCCAGCCCCTGTGCGCTGGGCCGCGTGAGGTCCATCCCGCCGAGCAGCGTCCCGGAGACGACCACGAAGGCGAGCGCCGCGGCCAGGGCGAGGACCACCTGGATCACCCCGCGCCGCCGCTGCCCGTCCCGGATCCGATGCACGCCGGAGACCAGGACCAGCAGTCCCGCCACGACCGCGACCGAGAAGAGCATCGAGGGGTGGGCGAGCGCCGTGCCGAGCAGGATGGCGCCGTGCCCGGCGGCGGCCGGGAGGGTGAGCGGTCCGTGCCGACGGTCGACCAGGCGGACTGCGGAGGCGATCGCGACCGGCAGGCAGAGGACCCCGAGCACGATCGGCCACAGCCCCATGACCAGCCCCATCGCGGGTGTGCTGAGGAACAGGGTCGAGGCGAGCGCCGCCAGCGCCGCCAGCACCCCGGCTGCGCGTCCCCGGGGCGCGATCGTCGCGACCATCGCGCCGACGGCGCAGGGCAGGGCGGCCAGGAGTGCGAGCATCAGGGCGTTCGCGGCGACGATCGTCTCCAGCGGCAGCAGCGCGGCGAGGGCGTCGAAGGTCACCGGGTAGTACGTCGGGGTCCCGTAGATGTCCACCAGGGCGGTGGTGAGGAAGGCGTCGCCGCCGTCTCGGATGGTCGCGATCGCGGAGAGGTGGAAGAAGGAGTCGTAGCTGCCGTTCAGCGTCGAGATCCCACCCATCCCGCGGGTGGCGGCGGTGACGACGAGCACCCCGCCGAGCACGCCGACGGCGGTGACCACCGCGCCGGGCCAGGGCGGGGTGGGCGGAGTCCGGTTCTCGGCCCCCAGGGCCCCGGCCGCAGCGTCCGGGGCGCTGCCCTCGGCATCGTGGGCGCTGCGTGCGGCCTCCGGGGTCGGGGCGCTGCGACGCCGGCCGCTCCGGGACAGCCGCCGCCGCAGGAGGAATGCGAGGCCGCAGACCAGGGCGATCCCGATCAGCACGCTCCCCAGCTGCCAGTCGATGCCGGCCAGGGGGAAGAGACCGCTGAGCAGCGTCATCAGCAGGATGGTCACCACGGGTGAGAATCCCCAGGCCAGGCGCACCCGGGCGCCGACGGCGCGCAGCAGGAGCAGCCCGGGGACGCCGAGCAGGGCCCAGGCGCCGAGCACGGGCAGGATCCAGCTCATCCGCGCTCCCCAGGTCGTTCCGCGGCGAGGACGGGTCGTCTCATGCCGCGGCGGGATCCGGGGTCAGCGCGTGCTCGTAGGCGGCGACCAGCACGTCCGGGTCCCGGTGCGCGAGGGCGAAGTCCCGGGCCTCCCGGGCGGCCGCCGCATAGCGCTCGGGGGCGGCGAGGTCGAGCACCCGCTGCACGGCGGCGTCGACGTCGGCCACCACCCAGTCGCGCTCGTACAGCGTGGCCGGTCCCCCGTAATCCGCCGCATCCGGCCAGTCGCGGATGACGGCGGGGCATCCGGCGGCCAGGCCCTCCATGACGGACTCATGGGTGCCTTCATGGTGCGAGGAGGACAGGATGATCCCGGATTCGGCGAGCAGGGTCGGGACATCCTCGCGGCGGCCGAGCTGCTCGACCGCATCGGGGTCGAGCGCGGCCAGGCGATCGCGCACCCGGCGATGGAAGGAGCTGTCCTGGGAGGCGGAGGCCGGCAGGCCGGGGCCGATCAGACGCAGGCGGTAGCTCGTATCGCGGGCGCGCAGCCGGGTGAGGACCTCGAGGGAGAACAGCACGTCCTTGACCTCGCGCCGCCAGCCCACCTGCACCAGCAGGTGCGGGTCATGATGCGAGCCGGGGTCCGGACCGAGTCCGCGGGCGAGCAGGTTGCCCACCCGCACGGCGTCGACGTCGGCGAATCCGGGGGCGACGATCCGAGCCAGGTTCCACACGGGCGGGGAGACGTACAGCATCCGGTCGATGCGGGCGTGGTCGTGCAGCAGGACGAACGGGGTGAAGGCCTCGAAGCGGTGCAGCCGGGCCATCAGCGCGCGCGGTGCCCGATCCAGGAGGGTGACCCAGGTCAGCACGTGGTGGCTCCACTCCACCAGGACCACGTCCGCCCACTCGTAGCCCGCGACGATCTCGGGCGGGGTCGGCATCCGCCGCCCGGTCGTGACGAGGTCGTAGCGTCCGCGCAGGATCCGGTCGCGGTCCGGGAAACCGGCCTCGGCGAGCTCGTCGACCTCGATCTCGCGGACCTCGAACCGTCCGGTCGCGCGCAGGGCCGTGATGATCGGACGGATGAAGGTCCAGTTCTCCTGGGCGATGACCAGCAGGCGGGTGGTGGCGTCGCCCTCGTCGCGGCGGCGGGGTGCGGGCCGCTCGGGCAGGCTGGGAGCGGGCACGGTGCCATGCAGCATGATCGTCCCCATCGCCGAGTCCTGCAGCGGTCGCAGGAACGCGGCCGGATCGGCGGCCAGCGGCGAGCTGCCGGCCTGGTGCAGCGCGGGGTCGTAGCTGATGCGCAGGGCTTTGTCGTACCAGCGCAGGCTCGCGGAGATCCTGCCGCGGGCCAGGCTGTGATCGGCGAGGGCGAGCAGGGCGTCGACGTCCGCGTGCCAATCGGTGCGGTCCGGGTCGTCGGCCAGGCGGTGCTGCGCCGAGAAGTAGATTCCCATTCCCCCGACCGTGCCGGGCAGGCGGCGTGCGATCCGCGACCCGGTGCGGATCGCGCGATCGAGGAGTCGGGAGAGGTCAGCCACCGAGGGCGGATCCGTCCAGATGGACGACGCTGCGGTCCTGGGCGGATTCCAGAACGGCTTCGACGGTGCGGACCGTGTGCAGGCCTTCGCGCATGGTGACGATGTTCGACGTGTCGCCGCAGATCGCGTCACGGAACGCCTCGTGCTCGGTGGCCAGCGGCTCCCGGCGCTGGATCGAGTAGGTGATCGAGTCGCCCTCGCTGACCCCGCGGAAGGAGGCCATCGATTCCCAGAGGTTGGTGGTCGCCTCGGCGTTGGTGTGGAAGGTGAGGTCTGCGTTGACGGTGTCGGCGATCAGCGCGCCCTTCTCCCCCGTCACCACGGTGACCCGCTCCTTGAACGGGGACAGCCAGTTCACCAGATGATTGGTGATCGTCCCGTCCTCCAGCCGACCGGTGATCGAGACCATGTCCTCGTCCCGGCGGCCGCTGCGACGGGTCGAGGTCGCGGCCACGTCGGCGAACGGCGACTGAGCCACCCAGGCGGTGAGGTCGAGGTCGTGGGTGGCGAGGTCCTTGACCACGCCGACGTCCGCGATCCGCGCCGGGAACCCGCCCTGACGCCGGGTGACGATCTGGTAGATCTCCCCCAGCTGCCCATCGGCGATGCGCCGACGCATCTCCTGCAGCGCCGGGTTGTACCGCTCGATGTACCCGACCGCACCGACCAGCCCCGCATCCTCGAAGGCCGTCGCGATCTCCTCGGCCTCGCTGACGTCGAACGCCAGCGGCTTCTCCACGATGCAGTGCACCCCCGCCTCCGCCAGGGTCATCGCCACGTCACGATGGAACTGCGTGGGCACCGCCACCACCGCGTAGTCGATCCCCGCCGCGATCAGCGCCTCCACATCCGGCAGCACGTCATGGTCCGGCGCCGCCCCATGGGGATCACCGAAAGCATCCGCCACCGCCACCAGGTCCACGCCCTCCAGCGCCTGCAGATTGCGGGCATGATGGCGCCCCATCATGCCCAGACCGATCAGCCCGGCCCGCAGCGCCCTCTTCTCGTCCGTGGTCCCGCTCAGGGCCCTGCTCGTCGTGTCGCTCATGCTCATGCCCCTGCCTTCGCCACCGTGTTCACAGCCGCCACGACCCGCTCCCGATCCAGATCCGACAGCGACGGATGCACCGGCAGCGACAGCACCTCGGCCGCCAGCATCTCCGTCACCGGCAGATCGACCTCGGTCCGGAACGTCGCCAGACGATGGACCGGCGTCGGGTAGTACACCCCGCAGCCCACCTGATGCTCCTCGCGCAGCGCGGTCGCGAACGCATCCCGCTCCGCCGCCGAGGCACCCTCGATCCGAACCGTGTACTGGTGATACACATGCGTCGCCTGCTCACGCACCACCGGCGTCACCACGCCCTCCAGGTGCTGATCGAAGAACGCCGCATTCGCCTGCCGCGTCGCCGTCCATGCCGCCAGCTTGCCCAGCTGGACCCGACCGATCGCCGCATGGATGTCGGTCATGCGGTTGTTGAACCCCGCGACCTCGTTCGCGTACTGCGCCTCCATCCCCTGGTTGCGCAGCAGCCGCACCTGCCGCGCCAGCTCCCCCGAACCGCAGGCGACCATGCCCCCCTCCCCCGAGGTCATGTTCTTCGTCGGATACAGCGAGAACATCCCACCCTGACCGAACGTGCCCACCTGCGCGCCCTGCCACCTCGCCCCATGGGCCTGCGCCGCGTCCTCGAACACCCACAGCCCATGCTCCGCAGCGATCGCGCAGATCCGATCCATCGGCGCCGGGTGCCCGTACAGATGCACCGGCTGGATCCCCACCGTCCGCTCCGTGATCGCCGCCTCGATCGCGGCCGGATCGATCGTGAACGTCTCCGGATCCACATCCACGAACACCGGCGTGCCCCCGCACACCGCTACCGTGTTCGCCGTCGCCGCGAACGTGAACGACGGCACGATCACCTCATCGCCGACCCCCAGACCCAGGCCCAGCATCCCCAGATGCTGCCCCGAGGTCCCCGAGTTCACGGCCACGACCTCCCGACCCCCGGCCAGAGCACTCGAGAACTCCTGCTCGAAAGCCGCGACCTCCGGCCCCTGCGCCACCATGCCCGAAGCCAGCACACGATCGACCGCGTCCCGCTCCTCCTGCCCGATGATCGGCTTCGCCGGAGGAATCATCGTTCGTTCATTGTTCATGCGGACATTCCATCCTGTTCGTCGGAGTCGAGGAGCTCGGCCGGGCGGGGAGCACCGGCCTGCGGTGAGGAGGCGAGCAGCAGTCCGCCGGTGGAGTCGTCGGGGACGTACCACTCGCCGGTGGTGGGGCAGACCCAGGCGTCGGTGCCGTCGGCGGCGGGGGTGAGCTTCTGCCCGGAACGGCCCACCCAGGCCAGGCGCCGGGCGGGGACCCCGGCGACGAGGGCGTGCGGCGGCACGTCGTGGACCACGGTGGCGCCGGCGGCGACCATGGCCCAGGTCCCGATCGTCACCGGCGCCACGCAGACGGCGCGGGCACCGATGGATGCGCCGGTCTCGCAGGTCACGCCGACGGCGTCCCAGTCCGAGGCCGATTTCGGGGTGAGGTCGGGAGCGACGGCGCGGGGGAAGTGGTCGTTGGTGAAAACCGCCGCGGGTCCGACGAAGACGCCGTCGGCGAGCTCGGCCGGCTCGTAGACCAGGGCGTAGTTCTGGATCTTGCAGCCGGCGCCCATCACCACCCCGCTGCCGATGTAGGCGCCGCGGCCGATGACGCAGTTCGCGCCGAGGCGGGCCCCTTCCCGCACCTGGGCGAGATGCCAGATCGAGCTGCCGTCCCCGATGGTCGCGTCCGGCGAGATGTCAGCCCCGGGCGCGACCCGGTACGCGGGTGTGTCACTCATGGCTCCGACGATACCGTGACGGATCGGGAAGGTCGCACCGGCGTGCCGTCAGGTCGGACGTCTCGTCGCCGGTGGACGGCCCGCCGGACGTCTCGTCGCCGGTGGACGGCCCGTCGGACGTCTCGTCGCCGGTGGACGGCCCGCCGGGCGTCTCGTCGCCGGTGGACGGCCCGCCGGGTGCCGCGAGCAGCCAGCTCGGGCCCCACCGTGTGATCGACCGGTCCAGGGCGAGGGAGCCGAGCACGGCGAGCGCCGTGACGGCGGGGATGACCAGCAGCTGGCGGGACAGCGCGGTCAGGTGGTCATCGACCCCGAGCAGGATCCATGCCACCACGCCGACGTTCAGCAGCACCGGGTGGACGAGGTAGATCACCAGGGTGCGGCTGCCGAGGTGGGAGCCGAGGCGCGCCGCTGCCCCCCAGCGGGCCAGCAGCGGGACCAGGGCGACGGCCGCGCCCAGACCGGTCAGCGACGCGGCGAGCTCGATCAGCCGCACCAACGGCAGCGGGGCGTCGCTGCGCAGGACGGCAGCGGCCAGCACGGCGAAGACGGCCAGCAGCCCCGCTCCCGCGAGCAGCCCCGGGACGGCGCGGACCCGGGCCCCGATCGCCAGCAGCGGTCCGTGCAGCGCGGCGCCGAGCAGGTACCACAGGGCGTTGTCGGTGAGCTGGAAGACCCCGTAGGTGAGGTCGCCGTCCACGCCGCCGGCGAGCATCCCGGCGTGCAGGACGGGGGCCAGGAGGTAGACAGCGAGGGCAAGGGCGACCGTCGCCGTCGGCCGGTCCCGGCCCAGCCGCGCGAGGGCGAAGAAGATCGGGAGCACGGCGATGAACCAGTACGGGGAGCCGATCACCAGCATGCCGGTGACCTCGCCGAACAGGAAGCCGACGGGGTCGCTCGGGGCGTAGCGGGGCCAGCCGGTGACGGCGAACAGCAGGCACCACAGCAGATAGGGCCAGAGCAGATCGAGCACCCGGGGCCTCAGCACGGCCCGCCAGGGGCGGCGGACGGCGCGGGTCGCCAGGGCACCGGCGATCAGGAAGAACAGCGGCATCCGCAGCGGGATGAGGGCGACGTTCACCCGGCTCCACCATCGGGCCGCCGGCGAGTCGCTGCCGCCGAGCAGCTCGGGTCCGGCCGAGACCGCCACGTGGTAGAGCACCACCAGCAGGATCGAGATCGCCCGCGCCAGGTCCAGCCAGGCGATCCGAGTCGGCGGGGCGGCGGGCGAGCGATCCATGGAGCGGCCTCAGCGCTGGGCGCGCAGGGACTCTCCCTTGGCCACGGCGATCTCCCGCAGCTCGGCCTGGAAGGCGACCATGCGCTCGCGCAGTCGGGCCGCCTGCTCATCACCGCCGGCCGCGAGGATCCTCGCGGCCAGCAGCCCGGCGTTGCGGGCCCCGCCGATGGAGACCGTCGCCACCGGGACCCCGGCGGGCATCTGGACGATCGAGAGCAGGGAATCCATGCCGTCCAGGTGCTTCAGCGGCACCGGCACGCCGATCACGGGCAGAGGGGTGAGGGAGGCGAGCATGCCGGGCAGGTGCGCCGCACCCCCGGCGCCGGCGATGACGACGCGCAGGCCGCGCTCGGCGGCGGAGCGCCCCCAGGTGATCATGTCCTCGGGCATGCGGTGGGCCGAGACGACGTCGACCTCGGCGGCGATCTCGAACTCGGCGAGCGCCTCCTCGGCGGCCTTCATGACCGGGTAGTCGGAGTCGGAGCCCATGACGATGCCCACCGGGGGCCGGGACGCGCTCTCGATCATCGGGTCTCCTTCGAGGGGCCTGCAGGGATGGGACGAAAGGTCGGGGCGGGGCCGGCGGCGGTCTCCGGGCTCCCGGAGTCCGGGCCGCCGGTGTCCGGGCCGACGGCGTCCGCGACGGAGGGGCCGTCGATGATCAACCGCTCGGCGCGATGGGCCCGATCGAGCAGGTCCGTCGCGTCCTCGCCCACCAGGGTCACGTGGCCGAGCTTGCGGCCGGGGCGGACCGACTTTCCGTACAGGTGGACCTTCAGCTCCGGGTCGGCGGCCTGGGCGGCATGGGCGCCGGGCGCGAGGTCCTCGGCGGCGCCGCCGAGCAGATTGACCATCACCGCGACCGGGCCCCGGGGCGCGGTCGAGCCCAGCGGGAGGTCGGCGACGGCGCGCAGGTGCTGTTCGAACTGCCCGGTCACGGCCCCGTCCATGGACCAGTGGCCGGTGTTGTGAGGGCGCATCGCGAGCTCGTTGACGCTGACGGCGCCGTCGGCGGTCTCGAACAGCTCGACGGCGAGCATCCCGACCACGTCGAGGTCCTCGGCGATCGCGAGGGCGAGGGCCTGGATGCGCTGCTGGGCTGCGGCGTCGAGGTCGGGCGCGGGGGCGACGACCTCGTAGCAGACGCCGTCCTTCTGGACGGACTGCACGACGGGATAGGCGAGGGCCTCTCCCCCGGGCCGACGGGCGACCTGGGCGGAGAGCTCCCGGGTGAAGGGGACGAGCTCCTCGGCGAGCAGCTCGCCGTGGTCGGACAGCCAGTCGTCGGCCTGGTCGGGGCCGTCGATGATCCGGACTCCGTGGGCGTCGTAGCCGCCGCGCGGGGTCTTGACCACGAGGCGTCCTGCGGTCTCCGCGAGCGCCGCGGCGAGGTCCTCCCGGGAACCGACCCGCCACCAGCGCGGACAGGGATGGCCGAGCTCCCGCAGGCGCTCGCGCATGACCAGCTTGTCCTGGGCGTGGGCGAGCGCGGCGGGTCCCGGCCGCACGGCGGCCAGTCCCTCGTCCCGGACCGCCTCGAGGATCTCGGCGGGCACGTGCTCGTGGTCGAAGGTGATCACCTCGACGTCGCGGGCGAGGGCGGCCACGGCGTGCTCGTCGTCGTGCCGGCCCAGGCGCATCTGTCCCGCGACCGCCGCGGCGCTCTCCCCGGCGTCCGTGGCGAGCACGGGCGTGGTCAGCCCCAGCTCGATGGCGGGGCCCAGCATCATGCGGGCCAGCTGACCGGCACCGACGATGCCGATGCGGCGGGCCCCGCGGGGCAGGCCGGCGGCGGACGGGGCGGGGGGCTGCGCAGTGGTCGACACGGCGGTCAGTGTACGAGGCTCAGGCCCGGGAGCGCGGGCGGCGACGGACCACGGACCCCTGCGGGAGGCTCTCGAGGTCGTCGCCCGCCTCGCTCGGTGGATCCTCGACGGGCTCCGGATCGTCGACGTCCTCCCCGGGGGCGGAGATGAGGAACACGCCGAAGGTCGCGGGAGTCTCGGTGAGCAGCTCGAGGCGTCCGCCGTCGTCCTCGACCAGGGTGCGGGCCAGGGCCAGGCCGACGCCGGTGCCCGAGGAGCTGCGCCCGGAGATGGAGCGCTCGAAGATGCGGGTGCCGAGCTCCGGATCGATCCCGCCGCCCTCGTCGGTCACCTCCACCACCGTGGAGTGCTCGTTGCGCCGCACCTTCACCGTGGTGCGGCCGTCGCCGTGCGTCAGCGCGTTCTCGAGGAGCGTGGCCACGACCTGGGTGAGCGGACCGTTCGACCCCCACACGGCGGCGCTGCGCGGCACCTGGATGCGCAGCTCGCGGTGGGCACGGCGGTAGGCCGGCGACCACTCCTCGCTCTGCTGGGTCAGCACCGAGCGCAGCTCGACCACGCCGGGGGTGCGGCGCTGCGAGGAGCGAGGGGCGTTGATGAGGTCGTGGACCACCTCGGTGAGGCGGTCGATCTGCTCCAGGGAGATGCGGGCCTCCTCGCGCACCCACTCCTCGGAGCTGGTCGCGAGGATCTCGTCCAGTCGCATGGACAGTGCCGTCAGCGGGGTGCGCAGCTGATGGGACGCGTTGGAGGCGAGCTGGCTCTCGGCCTCGAGCCGCTCGGTGAGCATCGCGCCGGAGCGGATCAGCTCCTCGGCGACATCGTCGATCTCCGTGATCCCCGAGGGGTTCCAGGGGCCGCGGGCGCGACCGGACCCCATCTCCTCCGCCCGGCGGTTCAGCCGGGCCAGCGGCATCGAGATCCGTTGTGCCTGCCACAGGGCGACGGAGGCGCCCACGGAGAGCGCCGAGAGCCCCGCGACGACGATGATCACCCAGGCGCTGGCGGTGTGCGCCCGGACGTCGGACTGCGGGATGTCCACCACGATCTCCTGCTGCTCGGCTCCGCGACCGCTGACCGAGAGCGGGTCGCTCCCGGGAGGATCGCCCGCCGTGATGGTGTCGCCCTCGCGCGTGGTCACCGAGATGGCGATGTTCAGGTCGGTCTGCTCGTCGACGATGCCCTGCAGCAGCGCCTCGTCCAGCGGCCTGCCCTCACTCAGGCGCGCGTCGCTGGCGACCCGCACGGTGTCGAGGATGTCGGTGGCCTCGGCGGAGAGCCGCTGCTTCGCCAGCTGCAGCCAGGACCAGCCCAGCGGTATGCCCAGCAGCAGCACCGCGAGGACCACGGTGATGATCGTGGCCTGCAGGACGCGTTGCCACACCCGTCAGCTCTCCGCCCCGGTCTCGAAGCGGAAGCCGACGCCCCGGACGGTCGTGATCCGGCGCGGGTTGGTGGCGTCGTCGCCGAGCTTCCGGCGCAGCCAGGAGACATGCATGTCGAGGGTCTTGGTCGAGCCCCACCACTCGGCGCCCCAGACCTCACGCATGAGGTCGTCGCGGGTGACGACGCTGCCGGACTCGCGCACCAGCACGGTCAGCAGGTCGTACTCCTTGGCCGACAGGCTCAGCTCCTCGCCGTCGACGTAGGCGCGGCGGGCGGAGACGTCGAGGGTCACGCCGTTGACGTCGAAGGCATCGCCGGATTCCTCCACCGCCTGCGTGCGCCGCATCAGGGCCCGGATGCGGGCTTGCAGCTCGCCGAGCCGGAAGGGTTTGGTCACGTAGTCGTCGGCGCCGGCATCGAGCCCGACCACCGCATCGACCTCGTCGGCCCGGGCGGTGAGGATCAGGATCGGCGATTCGAGACCCCCCTTGCGCAGACGGCGGGCGACCTCGAGACCGTCCAGATCGGGCAGGCCGAGATCGAGGATCACGAAATCGATCGGGTCCCCTGCGGCCGCGATCGCGAGCGCATCCATCCCGCGCGAGGCGCGCGTGACGGTGTACCCCTCGCGGTCCAGCGCGCGGGAGAGAGGTTCAGCGATGGCCGAGTCGTCCTCGACGAGAAGCAGTCGTGTCACGCAATCCATCCTATGTCGCAGCGGGCGACGGGGCGCGCGGCCCCGTCCTCACAGACCCAGGTCGAGCGGCGCCGAGCGGTCGCGGCGCATCTCGTTGATCCGCACCGTCCCGATGCCGTGGAGCTCCACGTCCTCGCCCTCGCTGAGGGAGAAGCCCCCCGGCAGCGCCTGGGTGATGGACTCGGCGGTCTCGGCATCGACCATGACCGCTCCCGGCCGCGCCACCGATTCCATCCGGGCGGCGAGGTTGACCTTGGGCCCGAAGACGTCACCGTACCGGGAGAACATCGATCCCCAGGACAGGCCCACCCGGATGGGAGGCAGCTGGGAATCGGCGGTGATGGCCTCGGCGAGGCTGACGGCGATCTGCGCACCGTCCTCGGGCGTGTCCGCCAGGAACATGATCTCGTCGCCGACCGTCTTGACCACGCGGCCGCCGCCGACGGAGATGAGGTCGCGGCTCACCGCCTCGAAACGACCGACGACGTCGGCCAGCTCGCTGCCGGAGAGGTCCTGGGCCAGCCGCGTGAACTGCACCAGGTCCGCGAATCCGACGGCCCGCTGCAGCGGGAACAGCTCATCGGTGTCGCGGTGGAGCACCTCGGAGCCCGCGCGCGCGGCGTACGCGGCGAGCTGCCGGCGGAAGGCGAACATGACCTGGGACTCGAGGGTCTCGAGCAGCTCGGGGATCTCATCGAGCATCTGCTGGCGGGCTTCGGCGTCGTCGGCCCCGTCGGCGTGCTTGGCCTCGTCGACCAGCGCCTCGGTGATCCACATGGCCAGCCGCCCCATGTGGAAGCCCAGCCCGCGGGTGATGCTGGCGAAGGCACGCTCGGAGAGCACCCCGTCCTCGACGATCGCGGAGAGGTCGCCGATCGAGTAGGCGTCCTCCTCGGTGAACACCACGGTGTCCTCGTCGACCGGGCTGAAGCCCAGCGAGCGCCAGTACACCGAGGCCAGCCGCTCCGGGATGTCCTGCTGCTGGGCGAGGTCCCGGCGCGAGAACTTGCGGGGCCCCTGCAGCAGCACCTTCTCCAGCGCCCCGACGCTGCGGCGCACCTCCGCGAAGCGACGATTGAGGTCGAGGATCTCCTGGTCGTCGAGCGGAGTCTGCACGAGATCAGGGGATTGCTCCGGGGGCACGCTCGCGGGCTCCGACGGGGAGGTCCCCGCGGAGGTGGTCGTGTGCTCCAGGTCTTCGGTTCCACCCGTCACGTGCCGTGCTCCTCCTGTTCAGCGCCGCCCGCGGCGCCCGTCGCGGGCCGAGCGGTTCCGCCCGGCCTCACATGCCTCACATCGCCGACGTCCACGGCCCGGCGGCCCCCGGTCTCGAGGTCCACCACCAGGCGGCCGTGCACGTCGACAGCCCGGGCGGTGCCGTGCAGCGAGGGAGACGGTGCTCCGCCCGCCCCGACCGATCCCAGCGGATCGACCCGCACCGACCGTCCGAGTGTGAGGCACGTCATAGTGTAACGGTGTGCCAGCCCTGCTGCGTCCGCGTCTCCCGTCGTGGACTCCAGCGTCGCCAGCTCGGCGGCGAGCGCCTGCACGAGGTGCTGCTCGATCCGTCGTCGCAGCTGATCGACGTCGGTCGCCCCCTCGCGAACCCCTCCGTCGAGGCCTCCGCCGTCGCGGACTTCGCCGTCGCGACGGATCCCGCCGTCGCCGAGCAGCCAGGCCGCGTCCGGAACCTCCGCGCCGTCCCCATCGCGGACCGGTCCCTGCACGTTCAGCCCGATCCCGATCAGCACGAGATCGCTCCCCCGCCCCTCGACCAGGATCCCGCCGAGCTTCCGACCGTCGGCGGTATGGAGGTCGTTGGGCCATTTCAGACCCAGCACCGGGCCCTGCGCCCCGACCGCGGCCGTGACGGCCTCGAGTGCGGCGAGCCCCGCAGCCAGCGGGATCCAGGTGCGCTGCTGCGGGGCGAGAGAGGTGCGGTGGGCATAGGTCAGGTACACATTGCCCCCGGCCGGGCTCGCGAAGCGTCGGCCGAGCCGACCGCGTCCGGCGGTCTGCTCGCCGGTGGCGACCACGAAGGGCGCCTCCTGCCCGTCATCCAGGAGCCGAGCCGCCTCGTCCTGGGTCGAGGGCACGCGCGCCCGGCGACGGATCGTGGGGCTCGGGAGCACCCCGAGATCGGGGACACCCTCGGAATCGGGGACGCCCTCGGAGCCGGGGACGACCGTCGAACCGGGATCGACCCCGGGGCCGGCATCGGATCGCGCCACAGTCCTCATCCCTCCCGTCCCCTTCCTGTCGTGCTCATGACGACCCTCACACAGGATCGTCCGGGTCGGAGACATGTCCGACGGACCGGGCCCACGCCGGTCGGCGTCGGCCCTCGTCGAGAGTTCGTAGCGTAGTATCCCGGTGTTCAGCTCCCCGGATTGAAGGCGGCCCACGGGCCGCAGCAGGAGGCTCCGTGACCGACGCCCCGCGGCCGCTCACCACCGCCCAGCGACTGGAGGACCTCCGCGAGCGTGACGCCGCCGTGGTCTCCGCCGCCGATGAGGTCGCCGTCCAGAAGCAGCACGCCCGGGGGAAGAAGACGGCCCGCGAGCGCATCGCCGACCTGCTGGACGACGGCTCCTTCGTCGAGACCGACCGCTTCGTGCGCCACCAGGCCCGCAACTTCGGCATCGACGCCAAGCGGCCCGACGGCGACGGCATCGTCACCGGGCACGGCACCATCGACGGCCGCCAGGTGTGCGTCTACGCCCAGGACTTCACGGTCTTCGGCGGCTCCCTCGGCGAGGCCCATGGCCGCAAGATCCAGAAGATCCAGGATCTCGCCCTGTCCACCGGGGTGCCGGTGATCGGCATCCTCGACGGCGGCGGCGCCCGCATCCAGGAGGGAGTGGCCTCGCTGGCCGCCTTCGCGGGCATCATGCGGCGCAATACCCGCTCCTCGGGCGTGGTCCCCCAGATCGCCATGATCATGGGCCCGGCCGCGGGGGGCGCGGTGTACTCCCCCGCCCTGTCGGACTTCATCGTGATGGTCGAGAAGACCTCGCACATGTTCATCACCGGCCCCGATGTGATCCGGACCGTGACCGGGGAGGACGTCGGCTTCGAGGAGCTCGGCGGGGCCCGCACGCACTCCTCCCGCTCGGGCGTGGCGCACTACATGGCCCCCGACGAGGACGAGGCCATCGAGTACGTCAAGGACCTGCTCAGCTACCTGCCGGCCAACACCCTCAGCCCCGCGCCGTCCTTCCCGGTGCGATTCGAGGAGACACCGACCCCGCAGGACACGGCGCTGGACGCCCTGATCCCGGACTCCCCGAACCAGCCCTACGACATGCTCACCGTGCTGCGCACGATCCTGGACGACGAGGAGTTCCTCGAGGTCCAGCCGCTGTTCGCCCAGTCCATCCTGGTCGGATTCGGGCGCGTCGAGGGCTACAGCGTGGGCATCATCGCCAATCAGCCCTCGCACCTGGCCGGCACCCTGGACATCGACGCCTCCGAGAAGGCGGCACGGTTCGTGCGGCTGTGCGACGCCTTCAACATCCCCGTGCTCACCTTCGTGGACGTGCCCGGCTTCCTGCCCGGCACGGACCAGGAGTTCGGCGGCATCATCCGACGCGGCGCGAAGCTGCTGTACGCCTACGCCGAGGCCACCGTCCCGCTGGTCACGGTCATCACCCGCAAGGCCTACGGCGGCGCGTACATCGTGATGGGCTCGAAGGACCTCGGGGCGGACATCAACCTCGCCTGGCCCACCGCCCAGATCGCCGTGATGGGCTCGCAGGGCGCGGTCAGCATCCTGCACCGCCAGCACCTGCGCACCGTGCAGGAGGAGGGCGGTGACGTCGCCGCCGAGCGCACCGGTCTGGAGACGGAGTACGAGGAGCAGTTCGCCACCCCGTACACCGCCGCCGAGCGCGGCTGGATCGACGGCGTGATCCGCCCGTCCGACACCCGCCTCGAGATCGCTCGGGCGCTGCGGGCGCTGCGCACCAAGCGCGACTCCCTGCCCACCAAGAAGCACGGGAACATCCCGCTGTGAGCGAGCAGGCCTCCTCCGCCGAGCAGCCGGTCGCACCCCGTGCCGACGTCCGTCTGGTCCAGGGCCGTCTGGCCGCCGACGAGCTGGCGGCGATCGCCGTCGTGGTCTCGGCGATGAGCGTCACCAGCCGTCTGGAGGCGGACGAACGGGCCCTGGCCCAGGGCCGCGCCGGAGGACCGGGCGCCTGGAGCGACCCCGTGCACAGCCATCCGCGCTCGCACGCCCTGCGCCACCATGCCTCGGCCGCGGCCTGGCAGTTCTCCGACCGCTGAGCCGTCACCGACGCGGAGCAGCGATTCGAGCTGCCCCGCTGCCTGGGCCGGCCCGGCCCCTCCTGCCCTGCACGATCGGCCGACGGGTCCAGGAGCAGCTGCGCGAACGCGACGGCGGTCCTGCCCGCTGCTTCCCCTTCCGAGCCCTCGACCTGGGCAACCCGCCGCTTTCCGTCCTCGAAGGAGTCCTGTCATGACGACGCCGTCCACGCCCCTCCCGGAGCCCGATGCGGTGACCGGCCTGCCGGACCACGATCCGCTGCTGCTGCTCGCCTCCGCCTCGGCCGGCCGCCGCGCCACGCTGCGTGCCGCCCGCATCGAGCACGGCACCCTGCCGGTCGACCTCGACGAGGAGGCGATCCTCGCGGCGGCCCGCGAGCGCGCCGCCGCCACCGGAGATCCCGAGGACGCCCTCACGCCTGCTGAGGAGGTGCTGCTGCTGGCCCGCGAGAAGGCGCTGGCCGCGACCGCCCGCAGCGAGGGCGGCTACGTGGTGCTCGGCGGCGACTCGATGCTCGAGCTCGACGGCGTCTCCATCGGCAAGCCCCACACCCCCGAGCGGGCCGCCCGGCGCTGGCGGGAGATGCGGGGACGCACGGCGACCCTGCACTCCGGGCACTGGCTGGTCGACGACCGCGACGAGGCCGACGGCGGCACGGCGGCGACCTTCGGGGCCACCGCGAGCTGCCGCGTCACCTTCGCGGAGGTGACCGACGAGGAGATCGACGCCTATGTCGCCACCGGCGAGCCCCTCGGCGTGGCCGGAGGATTCACCCTCGACGGCGTGGCAGGGCCGTTCGTCGAAGGCGTCGAGGGCGACCCGCACGCCGTCGTCGGCCTCTCCCTGCCGCTGCTGCGCCGGATGCTGGGCGAGATCGGCATCGCCGTCCACGAGCTGTGGGATGAGGCACTGCCCGCCAGCGCCGCCGGGGACTCCCCCGCCACCACGCCGCCGCCTGCGACCGCGTGAGCCCACGCGGTACTAGACTCGGCCTCTGCTGACTCCCGGAAGGAACTCTCGCCCATGCCCGCACGCTCCTCCAAGCCCCGCCCCCTGTCCACGGTGCTGATCGCCAACCGTGGAGAGATCGCGGTGCGGGTCGCCCGAGCCTGCCGGGATGCCGGGCTCCGTTCGGTCGCCGTGTACGCCGATCCGGACCGCGACGCCCTGCACACGCAGATCGCCGACGAGGCCTACGCCCTGGGCGGCACCACCGCCGCCAGCTCCTACCTGGTCGTCGACAAGATCCTGGACATCGCCCACCGCTCCGGGGCCGACGCGATCCATCCCGGCTACGGATTCCTCTCCGAGCGCGCCGACTTCGCCCAGGCCGTCATCGACGCCGGGCTGACCTGGATCGGCCCGCCCCCGTCGGCCATCGAGAAGCTCGGCGACAAGGTCTCGGCCCGCCACATCGCCCAGAAGGCCGGCGCGCCGCTGGTCGCCGGCACCAAGGATCCCGTCCAGAACTCCGACGAGGTCGTGGACTTCGCCCGCGCCAACGGGCTGCCGATCGCCATCAAGGCCGCCTTCGGCGGCGGCGGCCGCGGCCTGAAGGTCGCCCGGGAGGAGTCCGAGGTGCGCGAGCTGTTCGACTCCGCCGTGCGCGAGGCGACGGCCGCCTTCGGACGCGGCGAATGCTTCGTGGAGCGCTACCTCGACGCACCCCGGCACGTGGAGACCCAGTGCCTCGCGGACATGCACGGCACCGTCCAGGTGGTCTCCACCCGGGACTGCTCCCTGCAGCGCCGTCATCAGAAGCTGGTCGAGGAGGCGCCCGCGCCCTTCCTCTCCTCCCAGCAGAACGCGCAGCTGATCTCCTCCTCCAAGGCCATCCTGCGCGAGGCCGGATACGTCGGGGCCGGCACCTGCGAGTTCCTCGTCGGGGCCGACGGCACCATCTCCTTCCTCGAGGTCAACACGCGCCTGCAGGTGGAGCACCCCGTGACCGAGGAGGTCGCCGGCGTCGACCTGGTGCGCGAGCAGCTGCGCATCGCCGCCGGCGAGACCATCTCCGCACAGGATCCCGTCTCGCGCGGGCACTCCTTCGAGTTCCGCATCAACGGCGAGGACCCGGGTCGCGGCTTCATGCCCGCCCCCGGCCGGATCCAGCGCTACGACCTGCCCTCCGGCCCCGGTGTGCGCATCGAATCGGGCGTGCGCGCGGGAGACGAGATCTCCGGCGCCTTCGACTCCATGCTGGCCAAGCTCGTGATCACCGGCGCCACCCGGCAGGAGGCTCTCGAGCGCTCCCGTCGGGCGCTGGCCGAGTTCCGCATCGACGGCCTCCCGACGGTCCTGCCCTTCCACCGGACGGTGGTCGAGGACCCGGCCTTCGCCCCGGCCGACCCGGAGGAGCCCTTCACCGTCCACACCCGCTGGATCGAGACCGCCTTCCACAACGATCTCCCGGCCGCCCCGCTGCCCGCTCAGCCCGACGAGCCCGAGGATCGCGAGGCCGTCGTGGTCGAGGTCGACGGCCGCCGGGTCGAGATCAGCCTCCCCGCCTCCCTGCGCGCGCCGCAGCAGCCGGTGCACCAGCGCCGCAAGCGCAGCCACCGCGGGGTGGGCGAGTCCGCCGCCGGAGGCAACGCGGTGACGGCACCCATGCAGGGGACCATCGTGAAGATCGTCGCCGAGGAGGGCCAGAGCGTGGCCGACGGCGACCTGCTGGTCGTCCTCGAGGCGATGAAGATGGAGCAGCCCATCACGGCGCACCGCTCCGGGATCGTCAAGAACCTGGCCGCCGAGATCGGCGCGACCGTCTCGGCGGGCGCCGTGCTCTGCCAGATCGAGGACTGACCCGGGCAGGGCCTCCCCTGCGGGTCCCTCCGCCCTGTCAGCGGGTGACGGTGATGCTCGCGCGGCGGGCGACCTCCGCGAGGGAGCCGGTCAGCGAGGGGTAGACGGTGGACGTATCGGCGACCTGGTCCGCCGTGAGCCGATGGGCGACCGCCAGGGTGTAGGGCAGGATCAGCTCGCTGGCCCGCGGGGAGACCACCACCGCACCGAGCACGGTGTGGGAGCCGGGGCGCACGATGAGCTTCACGAAGCCCTCGGAGAGCCCCTGCATCTTCGCGCGGGGGTTCGTGTCCAGGGGCAGCGTGAGCACCTCGCCGGCGACGACGCCGTCGGTCACGTCCTGCTCGCTCACCCCGACCACCGCGATCTCCGGGCTGGTGAAGATCGCCGAGGAGACCTGCGCGGAGATCAGCGGGGAGACCGCATCGCCCAGGGCGTGGTGCATGGCGATGCGCCCCTGCATGGCGGCGACCGAGGCCAGCGGGTACACGCCGGTGCAGTCGCCGGCGGCGTAGACGCCGCGCACGGAGGTGCGCGAGACGCGGTCGGTGTCGATGTGGCCGCTGTCCTTGATCCGCACGCCCGCGTCCGCGAGGCCCAGGTCGGCGGTCCAGGGGATTCCCCCGAGAGCCATCAGCGCATGGCTGCCGGCGATCTCCTCGCCCGAGGTGAGGGTGACGATCACGCCGTCCTCCGTGCGGCGCACGGAGGCGGCGCGCGATCGGGACTGCACGTGCACACCGCGCCGGGCGAAGGCGTCCTCGAGCACGTCGGCCGCGTCCCCGTCGGTGCCGGGCAGCACCTTCGCTCGGGAGGAGACCAGGGTGACCTCGCTGCCCAGGGCCCGGTAGGCGCTGGCGAACTCGGCCCCGGTCACGCCGGAGCCGACCACGATCAGGTGCTCGGGCAGGCTCTCCAGCGCGTACACCTGGGTCCAGTTCAGGATCCGCTCCCCATCGCAGGGTCCGGTCTCCAGCTCGCGGGGGCGGGCGCCGACGGCCAGCAGGATCACGTCGGCCCCGAAAGAATCGTGCACCTCGCCGGAGGCGTCGAGGACCTCCACGGCGGAGGCCCCGGCGAGGCGTCCGCGCCCGTCGACGATCTGCACGCCGGCGTCCTCCAGGCTCGCGCGGATGTCCGCGGACTGTGCTGCTGCGAGGCGCTGGACGCGGGCGTTGACCGCGCCGAGGTCGACGTCCAGGCTCCCGGCCCCGGGCGCGGAGCCGTCCTCGGCGTCGCGGATCCCGAGCTGCTGGGAGGTGCCGACGACGTCGAGCACGTCGGCCGTGGCGATGAGGGTCTTGGAGGGGACGACATCGGTGAGCACGGCTGCTCCCCCGATGCCGCGCTCCTCGATCAGGACGGTCTCGGCGCCCTGGCGCGCCGCGGTCAGCGCGGCCTCGTAGCCGCCGGGACCGCCGCCGATGATCACCACCCGGGAACGGTCACCGGCACGGGCGACACGATGGGGGTCCGACGCAAGGGCGGTGCTGGGATCGCTCACGCCCTCCATTGTGGCCCACCGCGCCGAGGCCGGGGCCCGTTTCTGCGGCGGGGAGGCGGCAGCCTGCGTTACCTTCGATCCATGACTGAGACCTCCTCCGACCCGTACCTGCTCGCCCGCGACGCCGCCGCCGCGATCGCCGAGGCCAGCGGCGTCGCCTCCCATGACCTCGCCCTGGTGCTGGGGTCGGGCTGGGCCGGCGCGGCGGACCTGCTCGGCGAGACCGTCTGGCAGGCCGACGCCACCACGATCCCCGGGTTCCGGCCCCCGGCGGTCGCCGGCCACGTCGGCACCCTCCGCTCGATCCGCGTCGCGGGCAGCGGCGCCCGCGCCCTGGTCCTGGGCGCCCGCACCCACTTCTACGAGGGTGCCGGGGTCGACGCCGTCGTGCACGGCGTGCGCACCGCCGCGGCGACCGGCGCCCGCACGATGGTGCTGACCAACGGCTGCGGCGGGATCGATCCCTCCTGGGTCCCCGGCACCCCGGTGCTGATCTCCGACCAGATCAACTTCACGGGGGCGACGCCGCTGGCGGGCGCGAACTTCGTGGACCTCACCGACCTGTACACCCCGGCGCTGCGGGACATCGCCCGCGAGGTCGATCCGAGCCTCGACGAGGGCGTGTACATGCAGTTCCGAGGGCCGACCTACGAGACCCCCGCGGAGGTGCAGATGGCTCGGACCGTCGGCGCGCACCTGGTCGGCATGTCCACCGCCCTCGAGGCGATCGCGGCCCGTGAGGCCGGGATGGACGTGCTGGGCATCTCCCTGGTGACGAACCTGGCGGCGGGCATCAGCGCCCAGGCGCTCAGCCATCAGGAGGTGCTCGAGGCCGGCCGCGACGCGGGCCCGCGGATCTCGGAGCTGCTGGCCGAGACCGTCCGCCGCATCACCGGCGGCGCCCCGTCGGCCAGGACCGAGGGGAGGGCGTGATGACTCCCGACGACGGCGGCACCACCTCGCCCGCCCTCCTGGACCCTGCGCTCCACGAGCGCGCCGAGGCCTGGATCGCGGACGATCCCGACCCGGCGACCCGTGCGGCGCTGACCTCCCGGCTCGAGCAGGCCCTCGCCGGGGGTGAGTCGGCGATCGAGGAGATCACCGATGCGTTCTCCGGCGAGCTGGAGTTCGGCACCGCCGGGCTGCGCGGGAAGATGGGGCCGGGGCCGAACCGTATGAACCGTGCGGTGGTCTCCCGCGCGGCGCGCGGCCTGGCCGACCATCTTCTCGGCGACCTCTCCCTCCCCGAACCGCTGGTCGTGATCGGCTACGACGCCCGATGCAACTCGCAGGACTTCGCCCGGGCCTCGGCGGCGATCCTGACCGCTGCCGGCTGCCGGGTCCGCCTGCTGCAGCGGCACGGCCCCACGCCCCTGGTGGCCTTCGCCGTGCGGCACCTGGAGGCCGACGCCGGCATCGTGGTCACCGCCAGCCACAACCCTCCCGCGGACAACGGGTACAAGGTCTACCTCGGCGGCCGTGCCGCGGACGCGAACGGTCGCGGCGTGCAGATCGTGCCGCCCTCGGACGGACAGATCGCGGCCCGCATCGCCGCCGTCGGCCCAGCGAGCGCGATCCCCCTGGCCGAGACGGGCTGGGAGCTGCTGGGCGATCAGCTGCGCGAGGACTATCTCGCGGCGATCTGCGCGCTGCCGGACCCGGACGGGCCGCGGCAGGTGCGCATCGTGCACACCGGGATGCACGGGGTCGGCACCGAGACGGCGCTGGCCGCGCTGGCCCGCACCGGCTTCGCCGAGGTGCGCACGGTGGCCGAGCAGGCGGATCCCGATCCGGACTTCCCCACGGTCTCCTTCCCCAACCCCGAGGAGCCAGGCGCGATCGACCTCGCCCTCGACCTGGCTCGCACGGCCGAGGCCGACGTGGTGATCGCCCACGACCCCGATGCCGACCGCTGTGCGGCCGCCGTCCACGACGAGCACCTCGGCGACTGGCGGATGCTGACCGGCGACGAGCTGGGAGTCCTGCTGGGCGATCACCTGATCCGCCGTCACGGGTACGAGGGGGTCATGGCGCGGTCGATCGTCTCCAGCCGCTGGCTGGACCGGGTGGTGCAGAGCGCGGGGCTCGAGCCTGCGGCGACGCTGACCGGCTTCAAGTGGATCACCCGGGCTCCCGGCATCGTCTACGGCTACGAGGAGGCGATCGGCTACTGCGTGCTGCCCGAGGTGGTGCGCGACAAGGACGGTCTCTCGGCCGCGCTCGTGGTCGCGGAGATGGCGGCGCTGGCACGGGCCGAGGGGACGACGCTGATCGACCGGTTGGACGAGCTCGCCGCCGAGCACGGCCTGTTCGCGACCTCGCAGCTGTCGATCCGGGTCGAGGACCTCGCGGCGATCCCCGCGATGATGCGGCAGCTGCGCACCGCTCCGCCGACGCAGCTGCTGGGCTCCGCGGTGACCACCACCGAGGACCTCTCCGAAGGGTCGGTGCAGACCACCGGGCTGCCGCCGACCGAGGGCCTGCTGCTGCTCAGCGCGGAGGACACCCGTGTGGTGGTGCGACCCTCGGGCACCGAGCCGAAGCTGAAGTGCTACCTCGAGGTGGTCCAGCACGTTCCCGCGGGAACGTCCACGGCGGAGATGACGCGGCTGCGATCCCGCTCCGGCGAGCGCCTGGACCAGCTGCAGGGCGAGCTGCGCGAGGCGCTCGGGCAGTCCTGACGTCGGCTCCGCCGCGAACGGCTGGTCTCCGAGGAGCCCGACCGTCGCGGCGGACCAGGGCGGGCGCTGCCCGCCGAGGTCAGGACCCGCTGCCGGCGCCGCCCTCGAGGATCGCCCGCGAGGAGGACAGGCCCAGTCGGCTCGCCCCGGCGGCGACCATCGCCTCGGCCGCCTCGCGGGTGCGGATCCCGCCGGAGGCCTTCACGCCGAGCCGGTCGCCGACGGTGCGGCGCATGAGCTGGACGGCGTGCTCGGTGGCTCCGCCGGCAGGGTGGAACCCGGTGGAGGTCTTCACGAAGTCTGCGCCGGCGCGCTCGGCGACCTCGCAGACCGCGACGATCTGCTCGTCGGTCAGGGCGGCGGATTCGATGATCACCTTCAGCACCACCGGTGCCGGAGCGGACTCCCGCACGGCCCGGATCTCGTCCTCGACGTCCGCGTAGGCCGCGGCCCGGGCGAGGCCGACGTTCAGGACCATGTCGACCTCGTCGGCGCCCTTGGCCACGGAGTCCGCGGCCTCGGCGGCCTTGATCCCCGGGGCGTGCTGGCCGGAGGGGAAGCCGCAGACGGTCGCCACCGTGACGGTGGTCCGCACCGGGAGCATCGAGGGAGAGATGCACACCGAATAGGTGCCCAGGTCCTCGGCCTCGCGCAGCAGCGCGGTGACGTCGTCCCGCGTGGCTTCGGGCTTGAGGAGGGTGTGGTCGATGAGGGCGGCGAGCTGGTCGCGATCGGAAGTCGTCATGGTGCGATCTTGGCAGACAGCCCTCGCGCCGCGCATCCGGGACGGCGACGATCGGGTCGCGACCGAGGATCAGATCACGACCGAGGACCGGATCGGGGCCCCGGGGCCCGGCCGGTGGCCGGGGGCCGTGGCCCCGGGCGCGTGCCCGAGGCAGGATGTCGGCATGGACCATGATGTCGGACGGGACGAGGAGGCGTCGGCGGCCTGGCCCGGCGCCCGCCCACACGCTGACCCGCTTCGTCGGCCGGGAGTCCGAGACGTCGGACCTGGCGCAGCTGGTGTCGCGCTCCCGCCTGGTGACGCTGGTGGGCGCCCCGGGGGCCGGCAAGACCCGCTTGGCCGCCGAGACCTCACCCCTGCTGGCGGAGTCCTTCCGCGACGGGGTGCGACCGGTGGCGCTGGCCACCGTCTGGGCCCCGGGCGACGTGCTGACCGGGATCGCCGCCGCCCTCGGCGTCCGCGCCGACGACCAGGAGAGCCTGCTGGACGCCCTGCTCGCCGTGCTGCGGCCCGCCCGCACCCTGCTCGTCCTGGACAACTGCGAGCATGTGATCGGCCCGGTGTCGACCCTCGTCGAGCGGATCCTCGGCGCCGCACCGCGGGTGCGCGTCCTGGCCACCAGCCGGGTGCCGCTCGGGGTGCCCGGCGAGCATCTGCACCGCGTGGGACCCCTCGATCGCTCGGAGGCGTACGAGCTGTTCGTCGATCGCGCCCGGCTGGTCACGGACCTGGACCTGGACCAGGTGGGAGCCTCCTGGGTCCATCGCCTCTGCGACCTGCTCGACGGCCTCCCCCTGGCCCTCGAGCTGGCCGCCCGGCAGACCCGCGTGCTGTCCCTGCCCGACCTGGCCGAACGGCTCGACCGCGAGCTGGCCCGGACCGACGACCCCGGTTCCCCCGGGCCCGGGAGACCGACGATGGAGGCGACCCTCGCCGGGAGCTGCCGAATGCTGTCACCCGCGCAGAACGAGCTGTTCGATCAGCTCTCCGTCTTCTCCGGGGACTTCGACGTGCCGGCCGTCGAAGCGGTGGCCGCGGGCCTCGAGGACGTGGTCTGGGAGGTGGGCACCCTGGTGGACCACTCGCTGCTGTGGACCCGATCGACCGGCTCCGGGTCTCTGCGCTGCCGGATGCTGGAGCCGATCCGCCAGTACGCCGCCGCTCGCCTCGCGGCCCGGGGCGGGGCCGACCGGGTCCGCGAGCGACACGCCCGCTACTTCCTGGCCGCCGCCCGGACCGCCTCCCGCGGGCTGATGGACGTGGACGGACATCATCGGTACGCAGCGCTGCGGAGCATGGAGACGAACGTCCTGGCCGCCGTCGCCTGGGCCCGCAGGGTCGATCCGGACCTCGCCCTCCAGCTGCTGACCTGCCTGTCCGGCTACTGGGAGCACCGCGGCCATGTCCTCGAGGCCTGGACCCGGCTCGAGGAGCTCCTCGAGGACGGCTCGGTGTCGGTCCGGACCCGGGCCGACGCCCTGGTGGCCCTGGCCCAGCTCAGCTACCGCCGCGAGCAGTACCGGCTCGCTCAGCGGTGCACGCAGGAGCTGATCCCGCTCATGCAGGAGCTGGGCGACCACGACGGACTGGCCCGGGGCCTGAGAGCCCGTGCCCAGGCCTGCATGGCCGCCGGGGATCACGATGCCGCTCTCGCCTCGGCACGGGGCAGCGTCCCGGCGTTCCGCGAGACCGAGGACCGCCTGGGCGAGGCGTGGTCGCTGACGAGTCTGGGCGCCTGCTTGATCGCCGCGGGCCGGCTCGAGGAGGGTCTGGAGGCGGACCTCGCGTCCTGGAAGATCCTGCAGGCCGAGCCGGAGGCGCCCACGGTGGCCCGCTCCACCCACGTCGGTCTGGCGTTCGCCTACGCGAACCTGGGGGACACGGCGGCCCATCGCCGCCATCTGACCGCTTCGATCGAGGCCCTGCAGCAGGTCGGCGCGCTCGAGGGCGACTCCGAATGGCTGTGGGGGGCGGTGTCGCTGGCTCATGACGAGGGCCGCTGGGCCTCGGCCCTCCGGATGGCCGCGCTGGCTCGTGCGAAGGGCCGACGGGGCAGCGGCCTGATGCCCTTCGCGCGGGAGTTCTGCGACCGTGCGACCGACGACGCCGAGCGGCGGGTCGGCGCTGAACGAGCCGCCGACCTCGCCGAGCAGGGGGCGCGGATGACCACCGAGCAGGCTCTCGACGAGGCGCTGGGCCGTCCGGAGGCCGATGCCTCTCCCCTGACCCCGCGGGAGCGCGAGGTCGCTCGTCTGACCGGACAGGGGCTGAGCAATGCGGAGATCGCCGAGCAGCTGGTGCTCTCCCGGCGGACGGTGGAGACCCATCAGGACCACATCCGGCAGAAGCTGGGCCTGGCGACCCGGTACGAGGTGATGGCCTGGGCGATGTCAGGATCCGTGTGATCACGGATGGTGCCGACCTCGGTGCCGTTGCAGGCTCGAGGGATGACGGACATCACACAGGCCGACTACCTCTTCGACAACAGCACCGACGCCGGACTGACGCACATGGAGATGCTCTCGGCGATCTTCGACCGGCACAGCATCCAGGTCCTCGAGCGGACGGGGCTCCGGGCGGGCGCACGCTGTCTGGACGTCGGGGCCGGTTCCGGCTCGATCAGCCGCTGGCTGGCCGACCGGGTCGCTCCCGGGGGCGCGGTGACCGCCCTGGACATCGACACCAGCAGGATGTCGGAGCATCCCGGGGTGCGCATCCGCCGGCACGACCTCGACCACGGACTGCACGGGGACCTCGCCGGCCCGTACGACCTGATCCATGCCCGACTCCTCCTCACCCATCTCCCCCGCCGCCACGAGATCCTCCGCGAGCTCGTCGACGCCCTCGCCCCCGGCGGCTGGCTGGTGATCGGGGACATGACGGATCGACCCCTGGGCGTCCTGTCGGAGCACAGCGCCCGGGACATCGCCGTGTGGGAGCGGATCCAGCACCTCTCCCACGAGGTCGTCAGCCCCGCCGGCGGGATCGACTTCGGCTGGGCCCGGCGCATCGACGCCGCGATGGTCGGGGCCGGGCTGGAGGAGCTGCACGGCATAGAGGTCTCCGAGACCGTCGACGGCGGCTCCCCCGGGGCGCTGCTGCATGCCTCGCTCAACGCGCAGGCCGCTCGGCACCTGCTGGATGCGGGCGCCGACCCCTGGGAGATGGAGCGGTACCAGGAGCTCACCCGGGACCCGACCTTCCGCAGCTGGTTCTACCAGTTCATCTGCTGCCGGGGGCGCAAGCCCTTCTGATCCTCCGGTGCCCCGGCCCCTGCGGAGGGCCCGGGGCCGCGGACTCCTCGTCGACATCCGTCGAGATCTCACCTCTCTACCTATGTGATAGGTTGCCCGGCATTGGTGCAGCGCGGCCCGCCGGGGCGCGCAGCACGAGATATTCCCGCCCTGGCCCCGAGGAGTCCCGTCGATGTCGACGCCCACACCACTTCCCCGTCCCGCCGCAGCCGCGAGCGCTCCCACCCGCACGACCATCGGCGCCGACGTCGACCCGTACGTCGTCGACGGGTCGCAGACCACCGAGCCGCCGCGCAGCTTCCGGGGCAAGCTGAAGTTCCTCGGGCCCGGCATGATCACCTCCGCGGCCGTCGTCGGCTCCGGCGAGCTGCTCACCGCGACCACGCTCGGCGCCCAGGTCGGCTTCATGCTGCTGTGGCTCGTGCTGGTCTCCACCTTCCTCAAGGTCTGGGTGCAGATCGAGCTGGCCCGATGGTCGATCTCCACCGGCCGCGTCGCCCTGGACGGCTACGACGACGTCCCGCCGCGGGTCGCGAAGCGCGGCTGGATCTCCTGGCTCGTGCTGCTGATGTTCCTGCAGTTCTTCATCGGCCAGGCGGGCGTCATCAGCGCCTCCGCCTTCGCCTTCAGCTCCCTGTTCCCGATCGGCCCCGAGCCCTACTCGATGCTGTCGATCGGCAGCTGGGTCGCCATCCTCGTCGTGGTCGCGATCGGGATCCACGTCGCCAATCGCTACGCCGTGGTCGAGAACATCTCCACCGTCCTGGTGCTGCTGGTGACGGCCTTCGCCGTCGTGATGCTCTTCCTCCTGCACGGCACCGAGTTCGCCTGGACCCTGGGCGACGTGGCCGACGGGATGCGCTTCGAGATCTCCCTGGGATCGGCCGGCATCGCCCTGGCCATGTTCGGCATGACCGGCGTGGGCGCCGGCGAGACCACCGCCTACACCTATTGGGTCGTCGAGAAGGGCTATGCGAGCTGGACCGGGCCCAACGACGGCACCGAGAGCTGGGTCGCCCGCGCCCGCGGCTGGATCTCCGTGATGAAGGTCGACGCGTGGGTGTCCTGGGCGATCTACACCGCCTCCACTGCCGCCTTCTACATGCTCGGCGCCGCCGTGCTGCACCCCCAGGGGATCGTCCCCGAGGGCAACGACGTCATGACCACGATCTCCTCGATCTTCGACTCCGCCGTCGGCACCTGGGGCGGCGTCCTCTTCCTGCTCGGTGCGGGACTGGCCCTGTTCAAGACGATCCTCGCCAACGTTCCCAGCCTCGGCCGCCAGGTGGGGCACACGCTGTCGATCTTCGGCGCCTACGACTGGCGGGACCAGGTCGCCCGCGACCGCTGGCAGCGGGTCATCATGATCATCCTGCCGATCGGCTGGGGCATCCTGGGCACGGCGGTGTCCTCCCCGCTGGCCCTGGTGATCATCGCCGGCATCCTCAACGCGATCTACCTGATCGGCGCGGCGATCGCGACGCTCTACCTCGCGCGGACCCAGACCGATCCGCGCATCCGTGACGGCCGGCCGACCTCGGTGCTGCTGTGGATCTCCGCGATCGCCATCATCTTCGTGGGCGTCATCGGACTGTTCAATGCGTTCTGAGGTGCCTGAGGAGCCGATGGCCGGAACGCTCGGGGACACGACCTGGCGCTATCTGACCGCCGGGGACGATGCCCCGGGGTCCACGGAGCTGGGACGGACCTCGCTGTCGGATCAGGCGCGCCGCGCCGTCCTGGACCTGATCGACGAGCAGGGCCTCGGGGCCGGGGACGCGCTCCCCTCGACCGGGGCGCTGGCGGAGCGCTTCGCGGTGTCCAAGACCGTGGTGCGCGAGGCCCTCAGCGCCCTGGCCGCGCTGGGGATCATCGAGATCGCCAACGGCCGCAGCGCCACCGTGCGGGCACCGGACAGCTCTGTGGTCCGCTTCTACCTCTCCCGCGCCGTGCGCGACTCCCCCGGCGACGGCTTCACCGCGCTGATGGACCTGCGCAGCCCGCTCGAGATCCGCGCGGCGCAGGTGGCCGCGAGACGCTTCTCCGTCGCCGCGACGGAGGGCCCGCCGGCCACGGAGGCCGCCCGGGCCCGGCTGCGTGGGCTGCTGGCGGAGATGGACGAGGCCTTGGACGACTCCCGGCTCTATCCCGAGCTCGACCTGCGGCTGCACCAGGAGATCGCGCGGCTGAGCGGCAATCGGGCCCTGCACGGCATCCTCGAGGCGGTCAGCACGCCGCTGTTCCGTGCCATGCGAGATCTGCGAGCCACCCGGGATCAGCACGGGCTGGTCGGCGCCGAGCACGAGGACCACGCCCGCATCGTGCAGGCGATCCTCGACGGGGACGAAGCGGCCGCCGCGGCGGCCATGTCCGCGCACATGGTCTCCGTGGAGGCCTTCGCGATCCCCTCCCCCGGGTCGACCTCGGTCCCCGGGTCCGACGGCCCCGCCGTCTGACCCGCGCTCTCCTGCGATCCGCCCTCCGGCGGCGCCCCTCGCCGGCGTCGCCGCAGCCCCTCCCGGTGCCCCCGGCAGCACCTCGACCCGAAAGGCATCCCATGCGCTCCCTGGAGATCCACGGCATCGACGACCTCCGCGTCGTCGACCGCGACGACCCTGCTCCCGGACCCGGCGAGGTCCAGATCGCCGTTGAATGGGGCGGCATCTGCGGCTCCGATCTGGCCTATTGGCGCCGAGGCGTCTCCGGCACCGCGGTGATGAGCCATCCGTTCGTGCTCGGCCACGAGGTCTCCGGCCGCGTCTCCGCGCTCGGCGCCGGGGTGAGCGGACCGGGCGTGGGCAGCCCCGTCACGGTGCATCCGGCGCGGACCACCGGACCGCTCCCGGAGCGTCTGCGCGGACGCGAGAACCTCCACCCGGATCTGACCTACCTGGGCTCGGCCGCCGGTGATCCGCACACCGACGGCGCCTTCGCCCAGACGATCACGGTCCGCGCCGACCAGGTGGTGCCGCTGCCGGCCGGGCTCGACACCCGGCGGGCCGTGCTCGCCGAACCGCTGGGCGTGGCGATGCACGCCGTGACCCGGGCCGGCGACCTCACCGGTGCCCACGTGCTGGTCAGCGGGTGCGGCCCGGTGGGTCTGCTGGTCGTCCTGGCCGCTCGGGACGCCGGTGCCGCCCGGATCAGCGCCGTGGACCTCTCCTCGCCGGCCCGCGAGCGGGCGCTCGCCCTCGGCGCCGACGAGGCGCTGGAATCCGCCGCGGACATGAGCGAGGAGATCACCGTGGCCTTCGAGGCCTCCGGCGCTCCTGCCTCGCTGGACGGGATCCTCCGCCACATCGCGCGCGCCTCCGTCGTGGTGCAGGTGGGGAACCTCCCGCCGACCCCGATCTCGGTGACGCTGGGCCCGATAGTCTCCCAGGAGCTGGAGTACCGCGGCACCTACCGCTTCGCCTCCGAGATCGAGGACGCCACCCGCCTGCTGGCGCGCACGCCCCGGGCCGAGCAGGTCATCACCCACGTTCTCGACCTCGAGGATGCCCACGCCGCCTTCACCACGGCCGCCACCGACCCGGCCAGCAGCAAGGTCGTGCTCCGCCTGAGCTGATGCCCGCGGTCGGACGACCGTTCGGGCGCCCGGGGCAGCCGGAGCCCCGTCGTCGGAGGAGACGGCACGATCGCTTAGACTCGACGCCCGTGACGACTCCCGGACCCCTCCCCCGCCCGCCGCGGCGCATCGTCCTGCTCGCCGGCCCCTCCGGCAGCGGGAAGGGTCTGATGGGCCGGCGCTCGGGACTGCCCGTGCTGGGTCTGGACGAGTTCTACCGCGAGCACGACGACCCGGGCCTGCCCCGACGGTTCGGGATCGTGGACTGGGATGATCCGGCGTCCTGGAATGCCGGTGCCGCGCTCGAGGCGCTCACCGCCCTCGCCCACGACGGAGCAGCCGACGTCCCCGAGTACTCGATCTCGGCCTCGCGCCGGATCGGCAGCACGCGCCTCGAGGCCGGAGGCGCCCCTGTGATCATCGCCGAGGGCATCTTCGCCGCCGAGCTGATCGCCCCGCTGGCCGCCGCGGGCCTGCTGGCCGACGCGGTCGTGCTGCGCCGCCCGGTCCCGGTGGTGTTCACGCTGCGTCTTGCCCGGGACCTGCGCGAGCATCGCAAGCCGCCGCTGACGCTGCTGCGGCGCGGCTGGGGACTGGCCCGGGATCAGCGCGGGGACCTCGAGAGGTGGATCCGCGCGGGGATGCGTCCGGAGGGGCTGACCTCCGGGGTGCGCCGTCTCCGCGCCCTGACGGCCCTCGCCGAGGCGGAGGCCGCGCACGGTCCGGGACCCCGGGCCTCGGACGTCCTGCGGATCACGGCCGTCAGCTTCCTGCGTCCCGGCCCCCACGGCCCGGAGGTGCTCGCGGTGCGCAAGCGCGGCACGGGCACCTATATGCAGGTGGGCGGCAAGCTCGAGGCGGGAGAGACCGCACTCGAGGCGGCGGTGCGGGAGGTCGCCGAGGAGATCGGCGTACAGCTGGAGCCCCGCGATCTCGAACCGCTGGGGGATTTCGAGGCGGTCGCCGCCAACGAGCCGGACACCCTGGTGCGCTCGAGCGTGTTCGTCTGCCGCCGGGAACTTCCCGAGCCGATCGCCGTCCGGGCCGAGCTGGCCGACCACCGATGGGTGCGGGTGGACGATCCGGGCACCGGACCGCGCCTGGCCCCGCTGATGCTCGAGCACATCCTCCCGGCGCTGCGGGGGCTCTGAGGTCCCACCACAGTCCCCTGAGGCCCCGCCCTCCTCGGACGTCCCTCCCTCCTGGGAGCCGCCTCAGGCGATGCGGTCCCGCACGATCCTGCGCTCACCGGCCGCGGACCCGGGCGCCGCGAAGGTCCAGGACCCGTCGATTGCCGCGAGAGCCCGGTCCACGCGCTCCGGGGTGTCGGTGTGCAGCCGGGCCAGGACGTCGCCGGAGCGCACCTCGTCGCCGATGTGCGCCGTGATCTCCACGCCGGCGGCGGCCTGCACGGCCTCGCCGGGACGGGAGCGTCCGGCTCCCAGGCGCCAGGCGGCCACGCCCACGCCCATCGCATCCAGCCCGGTCACCACGCCGTCCTCGCGGGCCCGGAGGTCCTCGACGTGCCCGGCCGTCGGCAGCGGGGCGTCGACGTCTCCGCCCTGGGCGGTGATCATCGCCCGCCAGGTGTCCATGGCGCGGCCGTCGGCCAGTGCCGCCTCGACATCCGGATCGTGGATCCCGGAGGCCTCGAGCATCTCGCGGGCCAGGGCGCAGGTGAGCTCGACGACGTCGGCCGGTCCCCCGCCGGCGAGCACCTCGAGGGACTCGCGCACCTCGAGGGCGTTGCCGGCCGTGCGGCCCAGCGGGGCGGACATGTCGGTCAGCAGGGCGACGGTGCGCACCCCGGCATCGGTGCCGAGCTCGACCATGGTGCGGGCGAGTTCGCGGGCGTCGGCCTCCTCCGTCATGAAGGCCCCCGCCCCCGTCTTGACGTCCAGGGTGAGCGCCGCGGTGCCCTCGGCGATCTTCTTGGACATGATCGAGCTGGCGATCAGCGGGATCGCCTCGACGGTGCCGGTGACGTCGCGCAGCGCGTAGAGCTTCTTGTCCGCCGGGGCGAGCCCGGAGCCGGCCGCGCAGATGACCGCGCCGACCGCCTCGAGCTGCGCCATCATCTCGTCGTTCGACAGGTCGGCCCGCCAGCCGGGGATCGCCTCGAGCTTGTCCAGGGTGCCGCCGGTGTGGCCGAGCCCGCGCCCGGACAGCTGCGGGACCGCGACGCCGTAGCTGGCCACCAGCGGGGCCAGCGGGAGGGTGATCTTGTCACCCACGCCCCCGGTGGAATGCTTGTCGGTGGTGGGCTTGGACAGGGACCGGAAGTCCATCCGCTCGCCGCTGGCGATCATCGCGTCCGTCCAGCGGGCGATCTCGCGCCGTTCCATGCCGTTCAGGAAGATCGCCATGGCCAGCGCCGACATCTGCTCCTCGACGACCACACCGCGGGTGTACGCGTCGACGACCCAGTCGATCTGCTCGTCGCTGAGACGTTCATGATCGCGCTTGGCGCGGATCACGTCGACGGCGTCGAAGGGCTCGACGGCGGGGGTCGACGGCGCGGGGGCCGAGGAGACGGGAGCGGACGGGGCGGGCTCGGAGGATCCGGTGGTCATGGGGTGCTCCTCGGGAGATCGGGGCGTCGGCCGCGGTCAGATGGTCCGCAGCTCGGGCTGGAGAGGTCGGGCGGGAGTGTCGGGCGGGAACTCGTCAGGGGCGCAGGTCGGCGGGCCCGAAGGCCTGGGGCAGCACGGCATCCATGCCCAGCGGCCCCTCGGGGGTGAGGATCACGAGGTCGTCTCCGGCGTGCTCGGACAGCAGCTGGCGGCAGCGACCGCACGGCATGACCACCTCGCGCTGGTCGCGGCCGAGGTGCTCGGCGCCGCCGACGCAGACGAAGCGGGCCAGCCGTCCCCCGCCGCCGGCGATGAGCTCGCTGATGAGCCCGCATTCCGCGCAGAGGGTGACGCCGTAGCCGGCGTTCTCGACATTGCATCCGCGCACCAGGCGGCCGTCGGTGGTCAGTGCCGCCGCCCCCACCCGGAAGTGCGAGTACGGGGTGTAGGCGCGCTCGGCGATCTCGCGGGCCGAGGCCAGCAGCGTCGCGAAGTCGGACGTGGTGCTCATGCTTCCGATGGTCTCATTGCTTGACGTACGGGGTGCCGTTGGCGGCCGGGACCCGCACCCGGCCGACGACGCCCGCCACCGCGAACAGGGCGACGACGTAGGGGAGCATCAGCAGGAAGTCGCCGGGGATGTCGACGCCGCCCTGGGCGGCGGACATCGTGCCCAGCCGCAGCTGGAGGGAGTCCGCGAAGGCGAAGGTGAGCGCCGCCAGCAGCGCGCCGATCGGGTGGTAGCGGCCCAGGATCATCGCGGCGAGCGCGATATAGCCCTTGCCGGCGGACATCTCCTCGCCGAAGGCGACCCCGGTGCCGATGGTCAGCGTCGCGCCGCCGAGGCCGGCGACCGCGGAGCCCAGCATGACGTTGATCCAGCGGGTGCGGTTGACGTTGATGCCGACGGTGTCGGCCGCTCGGGGGTGCTCGCCGACGGACCGCACGCGCAGGCCCCAGCGGGTGCGGAACAGCGCCACCGTCAGTGCGGCGACGATGATCCACATCAGGTAGACCAGCACGTTCTGCTCGAACAGGACCCGACCGATGACCGGGATGTCCGCGAGCACCGGGATGCGCAGGGTGGGCAGGCGCAGCGGCGAGTTGAACATGCCGGGGTTCTGGCGCATCACGGTGCCGAAGAAGAAGGACGTCACGCCGATGGCGAGCACGTTCAGCACCACGCCGACGATGATCTGCTGGACCCGGTAGCCGACGGCGAACATCGCCAGCAGGGCCCCCATCACCAGGGCCATGAAGGGCGCGGCGATCAGGCCGACCCAGGCGCTGCCGGCCAGGGAGCCGACCAGGGCCGCACCGAAGGCGCCGAAGAGCAGCTGGCCCTCGATGGCGATGTTGATGACGCCGGCGCGCTCGGAGAGCACTCCGGACAGCGCCCCGAACGCCAGCGGCACCGCGAGGGCCAGGGTGCCCTGCAGCAGGGTCGCGACGCCGAGGGTCCGCTCCGAGATCACCCAGGTCAGGAACGCGAGGATCCACGCGAGAGCGAACACCGCGATCAGCGTGGTGCGCACCGCCGGGCGGGGACGGGCGACGCGGGCCTGCAGCAGCCACAGGGCCGCCGAGACGGCCAGGGCGATCACCGACAGCACGATCGCGGCACCCATGGAGGGGACCGTGATGCTCTGCGGGACGAGGCCGCCGGGGTTGATGTCCCGGGATCGGGCGAGGGCGTAGACGGACTCGGCACCGGGGATGCCGCGCAGCCCGAAGAGCACCAGCGCGATGACGCCGAGCACCGTGGTGGTCGCGGGCAGGTGCCACCAGCTGTCCGGGCGGACGTCGGCGTGGTCCGCGCGGATCTCGGGATCGTCCTGGACGACGGCGGGTGAGGTGGTCATCGCTGGTCTCCCTTCGCGTCGGTGGGCTCGTCGCCGTCGGTCGCGGGCGGGGTCGGATCGGGCGGGGTCGGATCCAGTGGTGTGTCCGGGGGCGGGGATCCGGGGGACGCGGTGCCGGAGGAGCCGGCGTCGGGTGATGCGGCGGCCGGTGATGCGGCGTCGGACGGGGCCGCGCCGGGCAAGGCGGCGGAGGCGGCGGACGCCGCGGCCGTCGTCCGTGCCCGGCGCACACGGGAACCGTCACCGGGATGGTCGATGCGGCGCAGGCCGACCAGGGTGCGCACGAGCGGCGGGGCCGCGATGAACAGCACCACCAGCACCTGGATGACCTGCACGAGGTCCAGCGGCACGCCCTGGTTGGTCTCCATGAAGCGGCCGCCGGTGGACAGACCCGCGAACAGCAGACCCGCCAGCACGATCCCCACGGGACCGGAACGACCCAGCAGCGCCACCGTGATGGCATCGAAGCCGATGCTGCCGGCGATGCCCTCGGTCAGTCGCTTCTCGGTGCCCAGCACGTGGACCGCCCCGGCGAGTCCGACGAGCGCCCCGGCGACGGCGAGGACCAGGAAGGAGGTGCGGGCCGTGGAGATGCCGGCGACCCGGGCGGCGCGCGGGTTCGAGCCGACGGCGCGGAACTGGAAGCCGAGGGTGGAGCGGCTCATCAGCCACCACAGGGCCGCGGCGCAGCCTGCGGCGAGGAAGATCCCGGCGTGCAGGCGGAAGCCGGAGCCCAGCAGGTGCGGCAGCGCCGCTGAATCCGCAATGGACGGGGAGGTGGGCTGTGCCTGGTTCGCGCCGGTGAAGGCGGCGGTCTTCAGGGCGAAGAACAGCAGGTAGGTCGCGATCCAGTTCAGCATGATCGTGCTGATGACCTCGTTGGCGCCGAAGCGGGCCTTGAGGAAACCGGCGATGCCGCCCCAGACGGCTCCGGCCAGCACGCCGCCGAGCAGGGCGAGCAGCAGGTGCACGACGATCGGCAGGTTCCAGGTGAAGCCGATGTAGCCGGCGGCCATGGCCCCGACGATCAGCTGGCCGGTGCCACCGATGTTGAACAGCCCGGCGCGGAAGCTGACGGCCATGCCGGCGGAGGCGATGATCAGCGGGGTGGCGACCGTCAGGGTCTCTGTCAGGGGGCGCAGCCCGGTCGCGAGGGCGGGGAGGAGCACATAGGTTCCGCTGCCGCCGGCGTCCCGCAGGTCCTCGGCCACCCGGGAGAAGCCGGGGCCGTCGAACACGGCGCCGCGGAACATGGCTCCGTAGGCGTGGGTGACGGACTGCCAGATCGCGGTCACGGCGTCGGTGGGTCGGTCGAAGAAGTAGCCGAGGGTGGCGCGGACCTCCTCGTCGGCGATGACGATGAGGACCGATCCGATCAGGAAGGCGAACACGAAGCTCATCACGACGACCAGCAGGTCGCCGCGGGCGATCCCCTGGAGCGTCCGGCTCAGGCGCGTCTCGGCCCGTTCCTCGGGCGGCGGCGGGGTCTCGGTGTCCCCGGATCCGACCCCGGGGGCGGATCCGCTGCCGGCGGGTTCGGCGACGGCGGTGCTCATACGATCTCCCCTTCGTCGGCGAGCTGCGAGTCGGTGGTGCGAGCGCCCTCGGCGACGGCGGTGCGGGCGGCGTCGGCCGTGTAGCCGGCCATCATCAGCCCGAGCACGTCGCGGTCCTCGTCGCCCGGGACGATGCCGAGGATGCTGCCGCCGTACATCACGGCGATGCGGTCGGCGAGCTGGGTCACCTCGTCGAGCTCGGTGGACACGATGACCACGGGGGTCCCCTGATCGCGCTCGTCGAGGATGCGGCGGTGCAGGAATTCGATGGAGCCGACGTCGACGCCGCGGGTGGGCTGCGAGGCGATCAGCAGCGAGAGCGTCCGGTTCAGGGCACGGGCCATCACGACCTTCTGCTGGTTGCCGCCGGACAGAGTGGACACAGCGGAAACGGTCGATCCGGTGCGCACGTCGAACTCGGGGATCAGCCTCTCGGCGTTCTCGCGGATCTCCCCCAGGTGCATCGCGAGGCCGGAGGCGAAGGGCGGGCGGTCGTGCTGGTCCAGCACGAGGTTCTCCGCGACGGTGAAGTCGGGCACGAGGGCGTCATGGGTGCGGTCCTCGGGGACGAATCCGACGCCGGCGTCGAGGACCTGCTTGGTACTGCGGCCGATGAGCTCTCGGCCTTCGAGCCGAGCGGAGCCGTGGACGGTGGTCTCCAGGCCCAGCAGCGCCTCGGCCAGCTCGGTCTGCCCGTTGCCCTGGACACCGGCGATGGCGAGCACCTCGCCGTGGCGCACGTCGAAGGAGACGCCGTCGAGGGTGCGGACCCCGGCGTCGTCGGTGACCCGCAGGTTCTCGACCTGCAGGGCGATCTCCCCGGGTGCGGCCGCGGCCTTGTCCTGGGCGAGGGAGACCTGGCGGCCGACCATGAGGGAGGCCAGCTCCGCCTGATCGGCCGACGGATCGGCCTCGCCGACGACCTGGCCGCGGCGGATCACCGTGATGCGATCGGAGACGGCTTTGACCTCCCGGAGCTTGTGGGTGATGAACACGATCGAGGTGCCCTCGTCGCGCAGCTGACGCATGATCGTCATCAGCTCGTCGGTCTCCTGCGGGGTGAGCACCGCGGTGGGCTCGTCGAGCACCAGCACCTCGGCGTGGCGGCTGAGCGCCTTGATGATCTCCACCCGCTGCTGGGCACCGACCGGGAGGTCCTCGACCAGCGCGTCGGGGTCGAGGTCGAAGCCGAAGCGGGCCGAGATCTCGCGCACGAGCCTGCGGGCCGCGGCGAGGTCGAGCAGGCCGCCGCGGGTCGGCTCGTGGCCGAGCACCATGTTCTCGGCGACGGTGAACACGGGCACGAGCATGAAGTGCTGGTGGACCATGCCGATGCCGGCCGCCATGGCGTCCCCGGGGTCGGAGAACGACCTCGGGACGCCGTCTATCACGATCTCGCCGCCGTTGGGGCGGTACAGCCCGTACAGGACGTTCATCAGGGTCGACTTGCCCGCGCCGTTCTCCCCCAGCAGGGAGTGGATCTCCCCGGGTTCGACGACCAGGTCGATGGCATCGTTGGCCACGAAGGTCCCGAAGGTCTTCGTGATTCCGCGCAGTTCGAGCTTCACGGTTCTCTTTTCGTCGTCCGTCGGCGTCGGCCGAGGTCATCCGCCGCGGAGCCGGCGTCGGCCGAGATCGTCGGCCGGGCGGTCGGACGAGGCGGTCCCGGCCCGGTCGGGGCCGGGACCGCCTCGGGGTCTCGACGTCTCAGGCGCCCTGGGGGGATGCCGTGGACTCGACGGTGACCTTGCCGTCGATGATGTCCTGCTCGAGGGCGTCGAGCTCGGTGACGAGCTCGGCGGGGACGTCGTCCTCGTACTCGTGGAACGGGGCCAGGCCCACGCCGCCGTTCTCGAGGGTGCCGACGTAGGGGGCGGCGTCGAACTCGCCCTCGGACGAGGTGGTGATGACGTCCTCGACGGCGGTGGTCATCTCCTTCATGACGGAGGTGAGGATGACCTCCTGGGCGGCCGCGTCGCTGGAGTTGGTCTCGTACCCGTCGGCGTCGACCCAGATCACCGTGCGGTCGTCGCCTTCCTTGGCGGAGGCCAGGGTGCCGGCGCCCACGGGGCCGGCGACCGGCATGATGATGTCCGCGCCGGCGTTGTAGAACTCGTCGGAGACGGCCTTGCCCTTGGACTGGTCCTCGAAGGTGCCCACGATGGAGCCCTCCTGGCTCTCCTTGTTCCACCCCAGGACCTGCACGTCCTCGCCCTTGGTCTCGTTGTAGTACGCGACCCCGTCGACATAGCCGTCCATGAAGATGGTGACGGTGGGGATGTTCATGCCGCCGTAGGTGGCGACCTTGCCGGTCTCGGTCATGCCTGCGGCGAGGTAGCCGGCGAGGAAGGCGGCCTCGGCGGTGTTGAACTCGATCGGCTTGACGTTCTCGACCTCGATCGGGTTGCCGTCCGCGTCCTGCGCGGTGGAGTCGACGATCGCGAAGTTGGTGTCCTCGTTGGCCTGGGCCGCGTTCCCCGTGGCGGGCGCCAGCAGGAAGCCCACCGTGATCACGAGGTCGCAGCCCTCGGTGACCATGTTGTTGATGTTGGGGGCGAAGTCCGAGGTGGTCGTCGACTCGGCCGAGGCCGTCTCGACGCCGAGGTTCTTCTCCGCGGCCAACAGGCCGTTGTAGCTGGACTCGTTGAAGGACTTGTCGTCCCAGCCGCCGGAGTCGGAGACCATGCAGGCCTTGTAGTCGCTGCTGCCACCGCCGTCGCTGGAGCCGCCGCCACCGGCATTCTCCTCGGGGGCGGTGCCGCAGGCGGCGAGGGTGAGTGCGCCGGCCCCGATCAGGGCGAGCGCGCGCGCGTGAAGCTCTTCATGGGTTCCTCCGCAGGAGAGTCGGGACCGATCGGGCCCCGCGTCGACTCGGGCGACTGCTCTGTCGCGTTCCGGAAGGACAATAGCCCCGCCGCGGCCCCGTCGGAGGCCGTGCCAGCACCTGGATGGGAACCGTTATGCAATCGACGCGAGCGCGAGACCGCGGCGTTTCCGCAGGACGCTCCGGAGGCCGTTCAGGAGGACGTCCGGACGGCGACCGGGCGCTGTGGACGCCGGCGCTCGCGACCTGTCCGGGCGTCCGCGTCAGCGCAGATGACCGTGTCCCGTCCCATCCAGTCCTGCGACGAGACGGGAGAGGTCCTGGGCGCGGTCGTCGGCGAGGACCAGCAGGACGTCCTCGGTGTCGACGATGCTGATGCCCTCCAGCCCGACCAGGGCGATGGGGCGATCGCGGGACCCGTACACCGTCGCCGTGGAGGAGACCGCCCCGACATCGGCGGTGCCCAGCACCTGGACGTCGCCGCCGGCGACGTCCCCGTTCGGCTCCGCCGCGCCCGCGGAGCCGACCGGTGGCGACGCGCGCAGCTGGCGGGCCAGCGCGGCGAAGTCGCCGATGTCGTCCCAGGCGAAGTCCGCGGGCACCAGGGCGACCCTCCCGGCGGCCGCGAGCGGCTCGGCCAGGGCGTGATCGATCGCGATTCTCGTCAGCTGCGGCCAGATCCGCTCCAGCACCTCCTGGTACCGGGCCGTGCCGTGCGCGGCAGCGATCGCCCGGACCCCGCGGGCGAGCGACGGGATCTGGGCGGCGAGCTCGTCCAGCAGCACGCGGGCGCGGGCCACGAAGATGCCGGCGTTCCAGGAGAAGGTGCCCGCGGCGAGGAACTGCTCGGCCCGATCACGGTCCGGCTTCTCGACGAAGCGGGCGACGGGGCGGGCGCCGACGGCATCCAGCGCGGTCGCCCCGGAGCCGCCGTCCCCCGCGGCCGCCGTCGCGGTGCCCGGAGCGCCGCCGGCCGCCCCCGCCGTGCTCTGCGCGCCCGTCCCCTGCTCGATGTAGCCGAATCCGGTCGCCGGGCGGGTCGGGGTGACGCCGAGGGTGACCAGATAACCGAGCTCGGCCGTGCGCCGCGCGGTGGTGACGGCGCGGACGAAGGCCTCCTCGTCGCCGATCAGGTGGTCCGCCGCGAAGGAGCCGATGACCGCCTCGGGCTCCTCCCGCTCCACGAGGGCCGCGGCCAGGGCGATCGCGGGCATCGAATCGCGGGGGGAGGGCTCGGCGAGGACCCGCGCACGGGGGCCGACGAGACCCTCCGCCTGAGACGTGACCGCCTCGGCGTGCTCGACGCCGGTGACGATGATCGGGGCGCGGTCCGTGAGCGGAGCCAGGCGGGCAAGGGTCTGCTGCAGCAGGGAGCGACCGGAGCCGGTGAGGTCGAGCAGGAACTTCGGATGCGCACGGCGTGAGAGCGGCCACAGACGGGTTCCGGCGCCGCCGGCCGGGATCACGGGGACGAAGGGAGCCTCAGGCATATGGCCAGCGTATCCGGGGCCCGGGAACCGGTGGAGGGACGACGCCCCGGGGACGGCGAGCCGTGTTCGCAGCACTCCGGGATGCACAGAACCTGCACGTCATGGTGCTACGCTGGCTCCGCCCCTGTCGGGGGCGATGATGATGTCGCCGTGTCGTGAAACGGGCGCCCGCCAGGCGCCCCGAGCGCCGCGAAGGCCGTCCGGGCCCGTCCCGGGGCCCGCGCGCCCCACCTCTGCGGCGGCGCATCCCGCTTCCCGTCGCCACCCGTCGCTTCTGGAGGATCTCCGTGGCATCAGCCCAATCCGGGACGCTCTATCGCGGACGCGAGGGCATGTGGTCCTGGGTCGCCCACCGCATATCAGGAATGCTCATCTTCCTGTTCCTCCTCGTGCACGTCCTGGACACCGCGCTGGTGCGGGTCTCCCCGGAGGCGTACAACGAGGTCATCGGTCACTACAAGACCATCGTGTTCGGTCTCGGAGAGATCGGACTGGTCGCGGCCGTCGTCTTCCATGCCCTCAACGGCCTGCGCATCATCCTCGTGGACTTCTGGTCGAAGGGCACCACCCACCAGCGCAAGCTGTTCTGGGGCGTGGTCGTCGTCTGGGTGGTCCTCATGGCCGGCTTCCTCCCCCGTCAACTCATGCACATGTTCGGAGCGTGATCATGAGCGCACAGTCCTCTCCCGCGATCCCTGATCCCACCACCCGCTACGCCCGCACCGGCCAGCGGGGCATCAACGCCGAGATGCTGTCGTGGCTCTTCATGCGCATCTCCGGCGTCCTGCTCGTGATCCTCGTCTTCGGCCACCTGTTCGTGAACCTGTGGCTGGGCGAAGGCGTCAACGGCATCGACTTCGCCTTCGTCGGCGGCAAGTGGGCCTCCCCGTTCTGGCAGGTCTGGGACCTGCTGATGCTCTGGCTGGGGCTCTTCCACGGCGGCAACGGCGTCCGCACGATCATCAACGACTACGCCCGCAACCCGACGCTGCGGCTGACCCTGAAGGGTCTGCTGTACTTCGCGGTCGTCGTCACCGTCGTCCTGGGCACGCTGGTGATCTTCACCTTCGATCCCTGCCCCGTCGGCGCCGAGCCGAGCCTGCTGCCCTCCTTCTGCACAGGCTGAGCCCCCTCCCGGAGGCCCGCTCGGCCCCCGGAACCCTCTTCCCGGTCGCCCCCTCGAAACGGAGCAGTCACCAGACATGCAGACCCATACCTACGACGTGGTCATCATCGGTGCCGGCGGTGCCGGCATGCGCGCGGCGCTGGAATCCTCCGGCCGCGCCCGCACCGCGGTCGTCACCAAGCTCTACCCCACGCGCTCGCACACGGGCGCCGCGCAGGGCGGCATGTGCGCCGCCCTGGCCAACGTCGAGGACGACAACTGGGAGTGGCACACCTACGACACCGTCAAGGGCGGCGACTACCTGGTCGACCAGGACGCCGCCGAGGTCATGGCCAAGGAGGCCATCGACGCGGTGCTCGACCTGGAGAAGATGGGGCTGCCCTTCAACCGCACGCCCGAGGGCCGGATCGACCAGCGGCGCTTCGGCGGGCACACCCGCGACCACGGCGAAGCGCCGGTGCGCCGCTCCTGCTACGCGGCCGACCGCACCGGTCACATGATCCTCCAGACCCTCTACCAGAACTGCGTCAAGCAGAACGTCGAGTTCTTCAACGAGTACTACGTGCTCGACGTCCTGATGACCGGCGACCCGCGCACCGACGAGGGCGTGCGCGCCTCCGGCGTGGTCACCTACGAGCTGGCCACCGGAGAGATCCACATCTTCCGCGCGAAGTCCGTGGTGTTCGCCTCCGGCGGGTTCGGGAAGATCTTCAAGACCACGTCGAACGCCCACACCCTCACCGGGGACGGCCCCGCCATGGCGTTCCGCCGCGGCATCCCGCTGGAGGACATGGAGTTCTTCCAGTTCCACCCGACGGGCCTGGCCGGCCTGGGCATCCTGCTGTCGGAGGCGGCCCGCGGCGAGGGCGGCATCCTGCGCAACAGCGAGATGGAGCGCTTCATGGAGCGCTACGCCCCCACGCTCAAAGACCTCGCCCCGCGCGACGTGGTCGCCCGGGCGATGGCCAACGAGGTGCGCGAGGGACGCGGCTGCGGCCCCAAGAAGGACTACGTCTACCTCGACCTGACCCACCTGGAACCCTCGCACATCGATGCGAAGCTCCCGGACATCACCGAGTTCGCCCGCACCTATCTCGGGGTGGAGCCCTACACCGAGCCGGTGCCGGTCTTCCCCACGGCGCACTACGGCATGGGCGGCATCCCCACCAACATCAAGGGTGAGGTCCTCCGCAACGAGACCGACATCGTCCCCGGGCTGTACGCGGCCGGGGAGACCGCCTGCGTCTCCGTGCACGGCGGCAACCGCCTGGGCACGAACTCGCTGCTGGACATCAACGTGTTCGGCCGACGCGCCGGCATCGCCGCCGCCGAGCACGCCGACACCGTCGAGATGCCGGACCTGCCCGACGGCGTCCAGACCCCGACCGACGAGCTCCTGCAGCGGCTGCGCGACCGGCCCGCCACCGAGGACCGCATCGCCGACATCCGTCGCGAGCTGCAGGAGACGATGGACGCCAATGTCCAGGTGTTCCGCACCGACGAGACCTGCCGCACGGCCCTGGGCGACATCGAGGCGCTCAAGAAGCGCTACGAGACCGTCGCGATCCAGGACAAGGGGATGCGCTACAACCTCGACCTCATGGAGGCCGTCGAGCTGGGCTTCCTGCTCGACCTCGCCGAGATCGTCACGCTCGGTGCGCTGAACCGCAAGGAGTCCCGCGGCGGCCACTTCCGCGAGGACTTCGATACGCGTGATGACGTCAACTACCTCAAGCACACGATGGCCTACCGCACCCTGGAGGGTGAGGAGGGGTCCGAGGGCACCACGGTCCGTCTGGGTACCAAACCCGTCGTGATCACCCGCTACGAGCCGAAGGAGCGTACTTTCTGATGACTGCCGTCGCCGAGAAGCCCCAGGCCGAATCCCCGCAGTCCGCCGCGGAGGAGATCCCCACGTTCCAGGTGACGATGCGCATCGCGCGCTACAACCCGGAGGACGACAAGGGCACCCACTGGGAGGACTTCACCGTCACGATGCACGGCACCGACCGTGTGCTCGACGCCCTGCACGAGATCAAATGGCACCAGGACGGGTCGCTGACCTTCCGCCGCTCCTGCGCCCACGGCGTCTGCGGCTCCGATGCGATGCGGATCAACGGCCGCAACCGTCTGGCCTGCAAGACGCTGCTGAAGGACCTCGACATCACCAAGCCCGTCACCGTCGAGCCCATCAAGGGGCTGCCAGTGGAGAAGGACATGATCGTCGACATGGAGCCCTTCTTCGAGTCCTACAAGGAGGTCATGCCGTTCCTGGTCGCCGAGGGACAGGAGCCCAGCCGGGAGCGTCTGCAGTCGGCCGAGGAGCGCGAGCGCTTCGATGACACCACCAAGTGCATCCTCTGCGCCGCCTGCACCTCCTCCTGCCCGGTGTTCTGGACCGACGGGCAGTACTTCGGCCCCGCCGCGATCGTCAACGCGCACCGGTTCATCTTCGACTCCCGCGACGACGCCGGCGAGCAGCGCCTGGAGATCCTCAACTCCAAGGAGGGTGTGTGGCGCTGCCGCACCACCTTCAACTGCACCGAGGCCTGCCCGCGCGGCATCCAGGTGACCAAGGCGATCGCCGAGGTGAAGCAGGCCGTGATCCGCGGCCGCGTCTGACCCGTCGCGCAGGGGGCGGGAGCGCCCCCGCGCCGCATGACCTGACGTACGACGCCCCGTCCGGAGAGATCCGGGTGGGGCGTCGTGCTGTGCTGTGCGTCCGGCAGAAGTCATGCCATGCCCGGAGGCCCGGGGCTGCGGGCGGGCGCTCCCGCGGGAACGCCGCACCCGAGCGGGCCCGCCTCAGGAGTTCACGCGGATGACCTCTTCCTGGTACGGGGCGATGACGGTGCCGGAGATCCGCAGATCCAGCACGAGGAAGGGGCGCTGCTCGGGCGCTTCAGCGGCCCAGCTCGACACCCGGTCCAGGTCGGCGAGGGAACGCACCACGATGCCCTCGGCCCCGGCCGCCGCCCCGAGAGCGGCGAAATCGATCTCCGGGATCAGCATGGGCTCGCGCACCAGGCCCTTGAGCCCGTAGAGGTTCACCTCGGCGCCGTAGGCCGCGTCGTTCCACACCACGGCGATCCCGCGGCCCCCGGCACTGCGGACGGCCGATTCGAGGTCGGCCAGGGCCATCGCCCCTCCCCCGTCGCCGGTGGTCAGCACCACGGTGGAGTCGGGATTGGCGCGGGCGGCCCCGGGCACGCTGGGCCAGCCCAGTCCGATCGACTGGAAGGCGGTGCCGACCATCGCCATGCGGTGGGGGTCGGCGATCGGCCAGTACATATTGGCCCAGGCGATGAAGTGGCCGCCGTCCGAGACGACCACTCGGTCCTCGGGCAGCAGCTCGCCCAGGCGGGCCGCGGCGGCTCGCGGGTCCAGGCGGCCGTCCTCGGCGAGCTCGGGTCCGACGGCATGGGTCCGCAGCGCCGGGGCGTCGACGGTCTCCCGCCACGGCGGTGTCGCTCTCCGAGCCGGATTCTGCTCCTGGTGCCGAGGCAGGGCGCGGGTGATCGCCTCGAGGCTCAGCCGCGCGTCGGCGCGCACGAACCCTCCCACCCGCGCGTGGGTCGCCGCGGGTGCTGTGTCCACCTGCCACACGGTGGTGTCTGGCTGGAACAGCTCCCCGAAGCGCATCGTGAACTGGTTCAGGTCCGCGCCGACCACCAGGGCCACATCGGCCTCGCGCACCCGTTCCATGGCCCCGGGGGCGCCGAAGCCGCCGGCGACGCCGAGGTCGTAGCGGTCCTCGGGGAAGATGCCGCGCCCCAGGGCGGTGGTGGTGGTCAGGGCGCCGGTCGCCGCGGCGAGCTCGCCGAGGGCCTCCCCTGCCCCGGAGAGCCAGGCGCCGCGCCCGGCCAGCAGCAGCGGGCGCTCGGCGCCGGAGAGGTCCTGGGCCAGGCGCGCGATCGCGGCACGGGTGAAGTCGGCCCTGGGGGCGAGCGGTTCGGGCCGCCCGGGGCCGGGGACCTCCGGGACGGAGCCGATGTCGAGCCGGGCGACGTCGTAGGGGATCGCGAGCACCACCGGGACGCGATAGGACAGGGCGTGCTCGATCGCGGTCACGGTCGCCGCGGCGGCGTCGATCCGTCCCACGGTGTAGGTGCGGACGCCGACGGCGGAGCTCAGCGCGATCTGGTCGACGTCCCAGGGGCGCGGGCCGGAGGTGGGCTCGTCGCCGACCACCAGGACCAGCGGGATGCGGGCCTGGGCGGCCTCGGCGAGGGCGGTCAGCGTGTTGGTGAATCCGGCGCCGTAGGTGGTCGTCGCCGCAGCCAGGCGGCCCGAGGTCCGGAAATGCGCGTCGGCGGCGACGACGGCCCCGGCCTCGTGGCGCACGGCCGTGTAGGTGGCGTCGGTCTCGCGCAGCAGGGCGTCGAGGAAGTAGGCGTTGCCGTTGCCCATCAGGCCGAAGACGTCGTGGACGTGCTGGGCGAGGGCGCGGGCGACATGGGTGGAGACGATGGCCATGGGGGTCCTTCCGAGATGTATGCGGAACGCAGATGCGCTGTCCGTATATGTCTCGCCCCAGGTCCGCCTGCGGTTTCGTGCCCCTTGTGAGAGCACCGGCGTCGACTCCTCCGTGAGCCCGCCTGACGGGGTCGAGGGTAGCACCGCCGGCCTCGCGGGCCCGCCGGGACGACGGCGGCGCCGCCCGCGCCGATCGAGGCTGCGGGCGGCGGCGGGCGTGGGTCAGGAGTAGGAGATCACCAGCGGCGCATGGTCGGACCAGCGGGTGTCGTAGCTGGGGGCGCGATCGACCGCGGCGGAGCTCGCCCGGGCGGCGAGGTCCTCGGTGGCCAGCTGGTAGTCGATCCTCCAGCCCGAGTCGTTGTCGAAGGCCTTCCCCCGCTGGGACCACCAGGTGTAGGGCCCGGGCCCGTCGCCGTGCAGGGTGCGGTGGACGTCCACGAAGCCGGCGTCGGTGGTGAGGCGGTCGAGGTACTCCCGCTCCTCGGGCAGGAAGCCGGCGGACTTGCGGTTCCCCTTCCAGTTCTTGATGTCCCATTCGGTGTGGGCGATGTTGATGTCGCCGGTGAGGACCACGTGGCGCCCGTCGGACCGCAGCTGCTCGAGGTGGAGCATCATGGTGTCGAGGAAGGCGTACTTGTCGGCCATGGTCTGCGGCTTCTCGGTGTTGCCCGAGTGCATGTAGCAGGAGATGACGGTCAGCGCCCGGCCGTCGCCGAAGGGATCGGCGAGGTCGATCTCGAGCCAGCGGCCGGTGTGCGCGTCGCCCTCGAGCCCGGGCAGGCCGTGACGGACGCCTTCGAGGTCGGCGTCCTGGCGATTCGAGCGCACGGCGATCGAGACGCCGGCGCGGCCCTTGAGCTGCGAGACCTCGCTGGCCGTGGACCAGTCCTCGCCGACCAGGTCGGGGACGAGGTCCTCGGGGGCCCGTACCTCCTGCAGGGTGACGACGTCCGCGGGGGTGGAGGCGAGCCAGTCGCCCATGCCCTTGCGGGCGGCGGCGCGGATGCCGTTGACGTTGACGGTGGCGAGGGTGAAAGTCATGGCTCGAGTATCCCAGGTGCTGCGCCGCTGCCGGTGCTCAGCTCCGTGAGTGGTTCCTCCATGCAGATGACAGGCTCATCTGATCCCGGGACCGGGAAGGGTGTACGGCTGGCCGAACTTGCCTCTGTCCGTGAGGATCTCCGGGATCGTCTTCTGGTCCCCATAGGTGCCGTCCTCCCGGCTCACGGAGACGTCGACGGTGTCGACGACCCTGCCGTCCTCGAGGTACTGCCGCATCGAGGGACCGGTCTCGATATCTTTGATGATGTTCCCGGTCTGACCTGTAGCGTCGTTGATGCTGTCTTGATAGTTCTGCACACCATGGTTCTCGCCGGGGTTGCTCGTCGGCGCGGGAAGACCGATCTCGTCCCGGTGCGACGCCGTCCCCGTGGCGTCGTGGGGGTCGCCGTCCAGGGTCGGCACGACGTCACCGACCGGGTGGTCACCGCGCAGCGGCGCGCCGATGTCCGCGAGCACCGGTGATGAGGGCGCATCCAGCACGGGTTCGTGCGCGAAGTTGACCGTCCTCGTGGAGGCGGGCACATCGGCGAGCTCGACCGGGCTGCCCACGCTCACGACGTTGCCGAAGTTCCATCCGTCGGGGGCACCGTTCACGGAGGGATCCGCAGCCAGATTGTTGGCGACGATACCTCCCTGGGAGTGAGCGACGAGGGAGACGTCCGCCCCGTGGGGGATCCCGGCGGATTCCATCGCCGCGATGACGGCCTGGGAGGAGTCAGTCTCCTGGCCGCCGAGGGCACCCGGGTTCTGGTTCCAGTCCATCGGATTTCCTGTGGCATCCGGCCCGATGATGTTCTCCATCGCCCCGTGGGAGCCAGGGACGTAGACGATGTACCGGGTCTGTCCGTCGTCGCCGAGGACCTGTTGGACGCGGATGGACGTCGAGTCCTCCTTCTGCGCCTCCCCGGCCGCGCGAAGGTTGTCCATCATCTCGGCGATCGTCGACGGGTCCGTGGCGCCGCCCGGTCGGCTGATGTCATCTGCCGTGATCGGCGCGATGTCATCGCCGGGGTCGTCGTGCGATCCCAGAGCAGCGCCGAGGCGAGGGCCGATGCTGCTGAGAAGAGGTCCCCCAGCAGTCGTCGGCGTGCCGCCGAACGCGATCGCCCCGCTGATCGCACCTCCGGCGAGCATCGACGCGACGCCACCGGCGATGAGCCCGCCCGCGCCGCCATCGGCCCCCGAGGCCCGATCCTGCTGTGCGACGTGGTCGACGAGGTCGGCAGCGGAGGTGTCGCAGCGTCGGGTCCATTCGGCGAACTGCTGCATCACGGAAGATGCCTGATCGCGGAAGGCGTCGGCATCCGAGCCGACCCAGGCCACCGCGGCGACGGATCCCATCAGCTCGGTCTCCAAGGACTCCAGGCGACGAGCTCGCGATGTCAGAAGCTCTGCGTGTCCGTGGACCTCCTCGGTCTCCATCCCCAGGAATCCGCTCATAAGCTCCCTGCCCCTTCCCTGCGCCGGGTGTTCCGGTTCGCCCTCGGCGCCGGGATCAGGCTAGAGCGATGTCACCGAGGCGGCCATGGGGACTGGTCCCCATGGCCAGGTCCCGCCGGGCCGTGCGACGACGGAGCTGCACAGGTCGTCTCAGCGCTGCTCGGCGGCGCGCTCGGCCGCCTCGACGACGTTCTTCATCAGCAGTGCGCGGGTCATGGGGCCGACGCCGCCGGGATTGGGGCTGAGCCAGGCGGCGACCTCGGCGACGTCCGGATCGACGTCCCCGATGAGCTTGGCCCTGCCGCCGGCGGGATCCTCCTGGCGCGAGACCCCGACGTCGAGCACGATCGCGTCGCGCTTGACGTCCTCGGGGCGCACCAGGTGCGCGCTGCCGGCGGCGGCGACGATCACGTCGGCGCGCCGCAGCTGGGCCGGCAGGTCCGCGGTACCGGTGTGGCACAGGGTGACGGTCGCGTTGTACTCGCGACGGGTCAGCAGGGAGCCGATGGAGCGGCCGACGGTGATGCCGCGCCCGACGACCACCACGTCCTTGCCGCGGAAGTCGAGACCGTGGCGCTCGACCAGCTCGATCACGGCCCGCGGGGTGCAGGGCAGGGGGGTGTGGATCGGGGTGTAGGCGTTCAGCACCAGACGGCCGAGGTTCATCGGGTGCAGACCGTCGGCGTCCTTGGCCGGGTCGATCCGCTCGAGGATCGCGTCCGTGTCGATCTGCGCCGGCAGCGGCAGCTGGACGATGTACCCGGTGCAGGTGGGGTCCTCGTTCAGCTCGTCGACGAGCGCCTCGACGTCGGCCTGCGCGGCGTCGGCCGGGAGGGTCTTCTGGATCGAGTGCAGACCGATCTGCTCGCTGTCGCGGTGCTTGCCGCGCACGTAGGCGGCGCTGCCGGGGTCCTCGCCCACCAGGACGGTCGCCAGGCCCGGACGGTCGTGTCCGGCCTCGACGAGTCGCGTGACGCGCCCGGCGAGCTCCTCCTTGATCGCCTTCGCGGTGGCCTTGCCGTCGAGGATCTGTGCCGTCATGGCGCTCCTTGTGTGGGGGTGGTGGGTGGGAGACGCGGAGTGGTGGTGGGTGGGAGACGCGGAGTGGTGATGGGTGGGAGACGCGCAGTGGTGGTGGGTGGGAGACACGCAGTGGTGCTGGTCGCCAGCGGCCGCCAGGGGCGGGGACGGGCGCAGGGCCCGGCGCCGCCGCGCCGGGCCCCACGGGGCCGATCAGTACTGCTGCAGGTCCGCGTACAGCGGCTTCGCGGCGGCCAGGGCCGAGGTCCGTGCGCGCAGGGTCTCCACGTCGGCGCCGCCGGTCAGGGCCAGGGCGATGACCTCGGCGACCTCGGTGAACTCCGCGGCGCCGAAGCCGCGGGTGGCCAGGGCCGGGGTGCCGATGCGCAGGCCGGAGGTGACGCGCGGCGGGCGCGGATCGTTGGGGACCGCGTTGCGGTTGACGGTGATGCCGACCTCGTGGAGACGATCCTCGGCCTGCTGACCGTCGAGCTCGCTGTCGACCAGATCCACCAGCACCAGGTGGACGTCGGTGCCGCCGGAGAGGACCTTGACGCCGGCGGCCGCGGTGTCCTCGGCCTGCAGGCGGTCGGCGAGGATCTTCGCGCCCTCGAGGGTGCGGGCCTGGCGGTCCGCGAACTCCTCGGAGGCGGCGACCTTGAGGGCGACGGCCTTGGCGGCGATGACGTGCATGAGCGGGCCGCCCTGCTGGCCCGGGAACACGGCGGAGTCGATCTTCTTCGCCCACTTCTCGGTGCACAGGATCATGCCGGAGCGGGGGCCGCCGATGGTCTTGTGGATCGTGGTGGAGACGACGTCCGCGTAGGGGACGGGGCTCGGGTGCAGACCGGCCGCGACCAGGCCCGCGAAGTGGGCCATGTCCACCCAGAGGGCGGCGCCGACCTCGTCGGCGATCTCGCGGAAGGCCGCGAAGTCGAGCTGGCGGGTGTAGGCGGACCAGCCGGCGACGATGACCTTGGGCTGCTCGGCGACGGCGAGCTCCCGCACCGCGTCCATGTCGATGAGGCCGGTTGCGGGATCGGTCTCGTAGGCGACGATGTCGTACAGGCGGCCGGAGAAGTTGATCTTCATGCCGTGGGTGAGGTGGCCGCCATGGGCGAGCGAGAGGCCCATCAGCTTGTCGCCGTGACGGGCCAGGGCGTGCATGACCGCGGCGTTCGCGGTGGCGCCGGAGTGGGGCTGGACGTTGACGTGCTCGGCGCCGAAGAGATCCTTCGCGCGCTGGATCGCGATCTCCTCGGCGACGTCGACCTCCTCGCAGCCGCCGTAGTAGCGACGACCCGGGTAGCCCTCGGCGTACTTGTTGGTCAGGACGGATCCCTGGGCCTGGAGCACGGCGCGGGGGACGAAGTTCTCGCTGGCGATCATCTCCAGCGTGCGCTGCTGGCGGGCGAGCTCACGGTCGAGGACGCCGGCGATGTCCGGGTCGAGTTCGGCGATGGACTGGTCGAGGACGTTCACGGGGCCTCCTGCGGTGACGGGCGGGACTACGGCGGGCGCCGCTCCCATATCCTAGGCCGAGCTCACAGCTGGAGGCCCAGCCGGACGGGTTCCGGGACCAGGTGGATCCCGTAGGCCTGCTCGACGCGGTCCTGCACGTCGTGCGCGAGGGTCACGAGATCCTCGCTGCTGGCTCCGCCGCGGTTGGTCAGCGCGAGCGAATGCTTGGTCGAGACCGCGGCACGCTCCCCCACCGCGTGCCCGCGCTCCACACCGGAATGGCTGATCAGCCACGCCGCGCTGGTCTTCACACGGCCGTCCCCGGCGTCGAAGCGCGGCGCCTCCGGGGGCAGGGCGGCGGCCCGGTCGGCCTCCAGGATCGGGTTGGTGAAGAAGGAACCGGCGCTCCAGGTGTCGTGGTCGGCCGGATCGAGCACCATGCCCTTGGAGGCGCGCAGGGCGAGGACCGCCTGGCGCACCTCCTGCATGGGGGCCCGGTCCCCCACCTCGACGCCCAGCGCGCCGGCGAGCTGGGCGTAGCGGATCGGGGTGGAGAGGTGGCCGAGGGTGTGCTGGAAGGTCACCGAGAGCACCACGTACCGGCCGGTGGCCGAGGGCACGGGCCCGGTGTGGCGGGTGCGCTTGAAGACGCTGTCGCGATAGGAGAAGTCGCAGTCGGCGGCGAAGAAGGTGCGCACGGCCCGGCGCTCCCGGTCCCAGGTGCGCACGCGGGAGATCGTCGCGGAGACCTCCTGGCCGTAGGCGCCGACGTTCTGGATCGGGGTGGCGCCGACGGTGCCGGGGATGCCCGAGAGCGCCTCGATGCCGACCATCTCGCGGGCGATCGCGTAGCGCACTGCCCGGTCCCAGTTCACGCCGGCGAAGTATTCGACGATCGCTCCGCCGCAGGTGGGATCGAGGGGGGTGAGCTCGGCGGGGTCGACGGGGATGCCGTCGGGCTCGCCGGAGGCGCCGACCTCGCAGGTGGCATCCAGCAGCGGCGGGTCCTCGGGATCGCGCAGCAGCACGACGGTGCCGTCGAACGGCTCGTCGGAGGCGACCAGGTTGGATCCGCCTCCCAGGACCAGCAGCGGCCGACCGGCCTCGTCGGCGGCGGAGACCGCGTCGATCACCTCATCGGCGGTGCGCGCCTCGACCAGGTCCGTGACGGGGCCGCCGATGCGGAGGGTGGTGAGATCACCGAGCCTCATGCCGAGGCGCCCGCGGTGGTGGCGATGGTGGCGCGAGCACGTCCGAGCACCTTGGTGCCGTCGACCTCGGCAGTGAGGTCCGCACGGGCGGTCCCGGCCGCCTCGTCGACAGCGCCGACGACGGCGACGACGTCGAGGGTCACCGAGCCCGTGGCGGGCACGGGGACAGGGTTGGTGAACCGCACCGAGTACTCGCGCACGAGGGTGGGGTCGCCGAGCCGCTCGAGCAGTCCCGTGAGGGCGGTGCCCATGGTGAGCATGCCGTGGGCGATGACGCCGGGCAGGCCGGCCTCGGTCGCGGCGGTGTCGTTGTAGTGGATGGGGTTGAAGTCGCCGGAGGCGCCGGCGTAGCGCACCAGGGAGTCGCGAGAGATCTCGTGGCGGGTGCGGGCGAGCTCCTGGCCGATGCTCAGACCGGTGAGGTCCAGCGGCTCCGGGCCGGTCGCGGGCGTGGTGGGGGTGTCCGAGGTGGCGGTCATCTCTGCTCCTGGGGTCGTGGCGTCACGGCCGGTCGACGGCGGACGGGCGGGTCGGCGGCGGGCGCGGGTTCGGCGGGCCGGTGGCGTGCGGAGTGCAGGTCGGGGCGGTCAGTCGCCGCGCACGACGATCAGGCTCGTCACGCTCGCGACCTCGGCACCGGCCTCGTCGGCCAGGTCGACGCGGGTGGTGATCATCGTGTGGCCCCCGGCGGCGCGCACGGATTCGACGCTCAGCGTGGGGACCAGGCGGTCCCCGGCGACCACGGGGCGGTGCAGGGCGAAGGACTCCTGGCCGTGGACGACCCGCGTGAAGTCGATGCCGGCGGCGGGATCCTCGATGTACTGGGCCTCCGTGGCCTGAGCGAGGGAGACCAGGAAGGTGGGCGGGGCGATCACGTCGGCGTGCCCGGCCTCGCGCGCGGCGGCGGCGTCGGTGTGCAGCGGGGAGCTCGAGCCCGTGGCGCGGGCGAACTCGGCGATCTTCACGGAGGAGACGGTGTGCACAGGACCGGCAGGGTACGTGCGGCCGGCGAAGGCGGGATCAGGGGTGGTCGTCATGAACTCTCCCGGGGGACGTGGCGCAGGGCCGACGGTGGACGGTGGGCATCAGGTCGACGGCGGGTGAGGGGCCGAGGACTGCTGTCTGTTCGATGATCTCACCCTCGAGGATGGTCCCACCGTCGCTCGCACGGCGTCGGACATCCGGCCCGCACGGCCTGGAACCGGCTCCGGACGCACGAAAAGCCACCCGGGACATGCCCGTGTGGCCTTTGGTGTGGTGCGCGGGGCCCGCTCAGCGGGTCTCGCGATGCGCCGTCTGCTTGCCGCAGGTCGGGCAGAACTTCGACAGCTCCAGCCGGTCCGGGGTGTTGCGACGGTTCTTCTTGGTGATGTAGTTGCGCGCCTTGCACTCGACACAAGCCATGGTGATCTTGGGACGCACGTCGGAGGTCTTGCTCGCCACGGTTCGCCTCTTTCGTCCGGGTGGCGCGCCCAGCGGCGCACCTCGTGGGTCCCCGTGCTCGGGGGATGTGGAACATGCACTCCGGTAGGACCGGCGTGGTACCGAGGGCGGGGATCGAACCCGCGACCTCACGATTATGAGTCGTGCGCTCTAACCGTCTGAGCTACCCCGGCTTGACCGATGAGAACGGCCCGATCTCGAATGAGACCGGGCCGCCGCATCCATCAGAGCCCTGAAAGGGAATCGAACCCTTGACCTTCTCCTTACCATGGAGACGCTCTGCCGACTGAGCTATCAGGGCAACCTGATGAACCTTACCCGCCGGTCTGCCGCGAGGCAATTCGGGGGCTGGTCCCGGTGCTTCGAGTCACAAGGACTCTCCGCGGTGGCAGGTGAGGGATTCGAACCCACGAAGGCGATGCCAGCTGATTTACAGTCAGCTCCCTTTGGCCACTCGGGTAACCTGCCGTCGTCCGCATCCCTCGGCATCCGATCGAGATCGGGGTGCCGTCGGCAGCGGACTCGGAACAGCATACCGGCGCGCCGCCGACGGCGCTAACCCAGAGGCCCTCTGCGGCGCATGAAGAAGGTCACAGGGGTCGATGGGGCTCCCGACCAGGCCCGTTGGGCGCGCCCGCCGATGCACGAGGATGCAGGAGAAGGACAGGACCGGCCCCTCGGGCCGGTCCACGAGAACAGCTCCACCCGCGAGGGTGACCGCAGAGCGTCACCCCCGTGGGTGGCGGCAGGAGGGAAGGACGCACCGTGGCAGATTCATCGTTCGACATCGTCAGCGAACTCGACCGCCAGGAGATCGACAACGCCGTCAACCAGGCCATCAAGGAGGTGGGTCAGCGCTACGACTTCCGGAGCACCGGGGCATCGGTCGGGCTCCACGGCGACGAGATCGTGCTGACCGCCAATGCGGAGGAACGGGTGCTCGCGGTCCTCGACGTGCTGCAGTCCAAGCTGATCCGTCGCGGGATCTCCCTGAAGGCGCTGGACGTCGGGGAACCGAAGCAGTCCGGCAAGGAGGTGCGCCTGGTCGCCGCCCTCAAGGAGGGCATCTCGAGCGAGGACGCCAAGAAGATCTCGAAGATCATTCGCGACGAGGCCCCCAAGTCGGTCAAGGCGCGCATCCAGGGCGAGGAGCTGCGGGTGTCCTCGAAGAACAGGGACGATCTGCAGTCCGTGATCGCGCTGCTGAAGGAGAAGGACCTCGACCTCGCGCTCCAGTTCACGAACTACCGCTGAACCCCCTGCTCAGCAGGTCAAACCTGGCCTATAGTCCGCAGAGAGTCCGCAGGAGCATCGAGAACGGACCGCATCAGGGTCGCCGCCGCGTCTCTGGTGCGGTCCTCTGCGTCCGGCCAGAGGTGGCTGTACGTGTTCAGCGTGATGGACGGCTGGGAGTGCCCCAGCGCCCTCTGCACCGTCACCACGTCGCAGCCCGAGGAGATCAGCGCCGACGCATAGAAGTGCCGGAGCGTGTGCAAGGTGTAGGTCGCCGGGAGCTTCGCGGCCTTGCGGATCTCGCGCCAGATGTGGCCGGCAGAGTTGCGGTTCAGCAGGTCTCCCCCGCGGAAGAAGAAGTAGCTCTCGTCGCGGATCGTGCCGATCTCCGAGATGTGCCGCGCCAGAATGTCGGCCAGCTCCTTCGGGATCGCGATGGTCCGCTCCGAGCCGGCCTTCGGCGACTCCAGCCGCGTCGACTCCACGTTGTCGCCCTGCACCTGCCGATCCACGCGCAGCGTCCGCCGCAGGAAGTCGACATCACCGATCTGCAGGCCCGCCGCCTCCCCCAGGCGCAGTCCTGCGAAGGCGCAGACCGCGACCAGCGCGCGGTACTCCTTCGGCGCGGCATCGAGGGCGGCACGGACCTGCTCGACGGTCGGGATCACCATGGTCTGCTCGGCCCGGCGCCTCCGAGGTAGCTTCACACCCTCCGAGGGGTCGACGGGGATCTCCCTGTCGCGGACCGCGCCGCGCAGCACCATCGACACATAGTTGAACCGGGTGCGCACCGTCGACGGGGCGAGCCGCCCAGAGGACTCCTTCACCCATTCTTCGACGTGCGAGCGCCGGAGCTTCGCCAGCGGCACCGAGCCGAACGACACCGACTCGACGGCCTGGTCCGCTGACTCCCGGGTGCCGCGGGCCCACACCTGACGATCAGCCCACGACGGGTACCAGGCAGAGAAGGTCGCCTTGCCGGCGCTGGGGTCGACGTACTGACCCGTCTTCTTCGACGCCGTAACGTCGTCCAGCCAATCCTGCCCGTCGACCTTCCGCCTGAAGTGCCGCGCGCGCTCCTTCCCCGCGTCATCGCGGTACCGGGCGCGCCAGCGGCCGTCAGGACGTTTCCGGATCGACGCCACGGCCGTCCCTCCCGATGCCGAACTTCTCCCGCAGATCGGCACTGTCCGTCACCAGCTCCGGCTCCTCGCCGTCGGCCTTCTGGCGCTCCTCCCGCTCTCGCTTCATCTGCCTCATCGCTCCTCGCTGAAGATCCTGGACACTCTCTCCTAAGAGACGTTGCGTCTCTTTCACGAGGAACGTCCACGCGTTCACGTCATCCTCAGCAATGTCGAGGTCTTCCGCGCCTAAAAGCGACGTGATGTTTTTGAGCTCAGCGATACCGTCCAACCAGTCCAGAATGCCGTTATGACCGGACTCGCGTCCATGGAGCGCCATGCGGTATGCGCGCTCTAGTTCCACTACCGGAGAATCTACCGGGCGCAGCAAGTCGCTCATAGCTAGGCCTAGAGCTTTAGCGATGGCCATTCCTTCATCGAGACGGATCGTGCGCGTGCCGTTCTCGATCTTCTGCACGGTCTGCGGGAAGAACTTGAACCCCTCCAAGGTCACCAGCTCAGCGAGCTCGGCCTGACTCAGCTCGCGTTCTTTCCGGTAGCGCGTCACGTTCTTTCGGACATCCGCAAGGTGGTCCCTGGTGTTGTCTTCCATGCCCAGACTGTACACCGCGGGAGTGTCCTGTTGACACCCCAGCCGTGCCCGTGCTTCACTAACACTCACAGGGTGTCGAAGAGGCACCACAGGAGTGAGAGAGGAGGACACCGTGAACATCAAGCTGCTGACCATCCCCCAGGCAGGGGAGCTGCTCGGCAAGACCGCTCGGCAGATGGAGTGGCTGATCTACACCGGCCAGGCACCGCGCTCGGCCAAGATCGGCGGCCGTCGCATGTTCCGCGAGTCGGACATCGAGAACTGGGTCAACGAGCAGTTCGAGAAGGAGTCCGCATGACCACCACGACCAACGAAAAGACCCCCAGCGCCGATCTTGCCGGATGCCGCGCTGAGGGCCTGGAATCCACCCCGATCAAGGAGATCAAGATGAACAGCACCATCGTATCCGCGGCCGTCCCGACCCGCATCCAGCTTGACGAGTTCGCGGTGATCGACGTCGACCCCCGCGACGAGAACGCGGAGATCACCTTCTCCTCGCGCAACGAGTTCGGCGAGACCCGCACCACGTTCGGGATCGCCCTCGCGCCAGAGGAGGCCCGCAAGCTTGCCTCCGCCCTGTTGGACGCGTCCGCGCCCGACCTCGGATCGGCCGATGCCGAGGAGATCGAGGAGCACGTCGCGGTGGCACGCAAGATGCCCGTCAACGTCCCAGTCTCCGAGCTCGCCGCCGGCACCGTGACCGACATCTTCCGCTGGGCGCAGGACCACGACATGGGTTCGGGCGACGTGATGGCCATCGTCGAGGATTACATCGACGGCGTGGCCGAGGCCGAGTGCATGTCGCCCGCGAAGGTCGCCGCGAAGATGCGCGAGGCCCGCTGATGCGCACGATCAACTGGCGCGCCCATATGCAAGCGATCTTCTCCAGCAGGGCCGGTCTGCGAGTCGGCCCCTCCGATCAGCCGGGGAGCTTCGGGATCCTCGGCCCAGACATCTCGGTCACCCGTCCCCGAGCCGGTGATTACACGGGAGTCCTCAGCTATCCCCGCACCGCGGACGACCATCGGCGACTCGGAGATCTGCTCCATCGCATCGCCGACGACATCGACAACTGACCCCGAGGGGGCGGCACCCAGTAGAGGTTCCGCCCCCTCTCCATCCCGAAGGGAGGACCGATGACCCCCATCCCCAGCTTCAACCTTCCCGCCCGCCTCGACCCCGAAGGACTCGACTACACCGAGCGCGTCGTCGCCGCGGGTGTTCTGGGCGCTGCGCCCGATCTCACCACTGAGACGATCGCGGCGCTGCGCGGCAGCGACTTCGAGTCTGTGGCCCTCGAAACTGTCGTGCGGGCCGTCGACCGGACGATCCGCGCGGGACGGCGGAAGACCCCGGCGAGTATTACCTCGGTTGCCGTCGAGCACGGCGTTATCCGTCAGCGGCACGAGGTCGAGTTCGAGCGGCTCTTGCACGACCTGATCGACGGCGGCATGGGCGACCTCGGCACCTGGCAGGCACCGACGCTGATCTTTCGCAGCGGACTGCGGTCGCTCCTTGAGATCACCGACCGCGCCGAGCAGGTGCGCGAGATCTACCAGCCCGACGGGCCATGGTTCGGACACTCCGGTCTCGACCCTGCAGGAGCGTCGATCGCGGCAGCGCCCGACCTTGCTGATGCTCTCGATGGTCTCGCCCAGCAGCTACAGGCCGCGGCTCTCAGGCTGCGTACCGAGGTCGCCCCGCGTGACGAGTTCACGGCACGGCGCCTCGCCACGAGACCCGGTGTCCGGCTCGTCCGTCAGGCGGTGAGCGCATGAGCCGCCCCGGCCACGAGATCCTCGACGAGCTCGAGCAGACCTTCCGTCGCTTCACCATCCAGCAGGCACCCCAGGACTACGAGGCCCTCGCCCTCTGGAGCTTGTACACCCACGCGGCCGCGTCCTTCGATTACGCCCCTCGCTTGGTGCTGACGAGCGCTGAGAAGCGCTCCGGGAAGTCCCGCACCATGGAGATCGCCGCGGCGCTGACGCACAACCCGATGATGACGGCCTCGGTCACCCCAGCGGCGCTGTACCGATCGATCCCCAACGACGGCGGGACCCTCACGGTCTTCGCCGACGAGGCCGACACGATCTACGGCAAGAATGCCTCCAGCGAAACCGCAGAAGCGCTTCGCGGATTCATCAATGCCGGATTCAGGCGTGGATTTCCCACGATGCGATGCGAAGGACCGTCCAACATCGTGACGGCCTACTACACCTTCTCTCCGGTCTGTATCGCGGCGATCGGCCACCTTCCCGACACAGTGGTCGACAGAGCGGTGAACATCCGGCTCCGGCGCCGTAAGGCCTCCGAGACCGTCGACTCCTACCGGCTTCGCACCGACGAGCCAGGACTGCTCGATCTCGCTGCTGCGGCCACCGAGTGGGCCATCGAGCACGCTGACGAGATCACTGCCCACACTCCTATCGACGTACCGGTCGACGACCGGGCTGCGGATCTCTGGGAGCCGCTCATCACGGTGGCGGACATCGCCGGCGGCTCTTGGCCAGATCGGGCGCGTGACGCTGCTCGGCACCACACCGGGGCCGAGGCCGACGACGAGGACGAGTCCACCGGCATCGAGCTGCTGAGGGACACCAAGGAGGTGCTCGAGCTCCATCACGGGGACCGCATTGGCTCCAGCAGTCTGGTCGAGCTCCTCAGGGGGAAGGACGAGTCGCGATGGGCGGACGAGGATCTCAAGCCGCGGCGCCTCGCGATGACGCTCAAGGAGTTCGGGATCAGACCGACGAGGATGCCCAGCGGCAGTGGGCGCGGGTACTGGATCAGCAACTTCGAGGACGCCTTCGATCGCTACTTGACCCCCTCCATTGCCCCTATCCCCCCTACCCCCTCGCCTCAAGCGACAGAAGCGACAGATTTGCAAGATGACCAGGGAGAACAGTCCAGTCACATCTCTGTCACTTCTCCCCCGTCTGTCACTTCAAGTGACAGACCGACAGAGAACCGACAGAGCCATCCTCGCAGGTCACGCCCTGAATCTGTCGCTTCTGTCACTTCTAGCAGGGGGGTCGACGGGGAAGAGGGAGAACAGCACCTCGGACCCCAATTATTCGACGCAGGTTTCGGCCATGGAGGCGATGCCGCATGACCCCCGGCCCCCGCACAGTCGCCGTCCGTCCGTGGCGCTGGCACTACGACGAGACCGGGACCGTCGAGCTCTGCATGACGCTCTCGGACAGGCGATCCCAGATCATCATCCCGGCCTGGCAGCTCCGCGACATCGCCGACGCCCTCCACGACCGAGCCGACGAGCAGGAGCAGACATCGTGACGATCCACCCCACCTCCGAGGAGCCCCGATGACCGTGATGCGCAGAGAGATTGACGTGCCCGTTGCCGAGCTCTTCGACAGCCTCGAATATGGCGACTTCGCCGCCCCTGCGACTCCTGTCCCCGGTTGGCGGTATCAGCCGATCACCGCGGACGGGATGATCAGGAACGCCGACCCCGACACGCTTGAAGCACCCCTTGCTCTCTGCGGGGGATGGGAGCTCGAACGTTCGCAGCTGTCCATGTGGAACAGGCCCCGGACCCCGAAGCAGCTTGTCGCGATCCACCACGACCCGGCCTGCGTCTGCGGCTACCGCATCTGTAACACGCTGGGCACTCTGCGTGATTACATGCGCCAAGAGTCCGAGATGTGGAACCTCGACGACCCGATCGCCTACGGCAAGGACGGCTTTGCGGCGATCGCTCTCGTCTCGGTTGAAGGCCACGGAATCGCCGCCGCCCGCTCCACCGTCGAAGCTGAACATCCCGGCACGATCCGGATTACCAACTACCGCCTCACCGGGACGGTCTACATTCCGCGGACGTGGAGTCACGTCGAGATCCCAGACTCCGTGGCCGATGCGGTTGCGGCCCGCTACCCGGCCCTCACCGTCGAGCGGATCCCCACCCTGTACGAACCGCCCGGCGTGACCGCCAGGCCGGCACCAACCCCCAGTGTCGACGCGTACCACCCGGAGACGGAGCGGTGGGGACGCGAGGGGGCCGCGTCGGCGCTCATCCGCAACGACGGGAAGTTCCTGATCGTCCGGAGCCTCAGTATGCCCCGCTGGGAAGCACCCGGCGGCGCCCGTGGCCGACACGAGACGTACCAGGACGCTGCGCTGCGGGAGGCCGGAGAGGAGGCCGGATATCGACCAGTCAGATTCGAAACGCTCGCCGACGTTCATTTCGAGGACCGCGGCTGGAATCACCATTCGTTCGCGATCGATGCGCGTTCCGGATTCAACACCAAACTGCAGAAGCTTGTCCGCGCCATGCATGCACCGAGGTGGGCCGACCGTCAAGCACTCAAAGGATTGGCGATGTTCGGTGCCCTGACACCCGACTTCAAGCGCGATTTGCCCGAGCTGCTCGCAGCGTTCGATCGCCACGACAAGGAGAACAACCAATGACCGACGACCAGTCCTGGACCTACCCCCACGACCGCGCTAATCCGCAATGGGTCACGAACGCGGACGGGGAGACCACGAAACTCGTGTTCACCGACGAGGATGGCAATCCGATTCCCGCCTGCCCCGAATGCGCCGGCATCCATTTGTACGGCCTGACATTCGAGCACGCGCCGCGCTGCGCACTCTACGAGGCCGACGCGTCCCGAGCTGCCGCCGACCACGAACTAGGGAGAGGAGTACGCCCCGCGACAGTCACCGAGGAGGCCTTCGCCGCTGCGCTCGGCACCGTCGCCACCGACGGGCAGCAGCTGATGGTCACCTTCGCGCACGGCGGTATCCACCACCGTGCTGCACACATCGAAGAGGAGGAGACGAAATGATCGACGGACCGGAATACCACGACGAGGACGGCAACCGCCTGTTCAACCAGGAGCAGGTGAACGTTCTGCTCGCGAGAGGGAAGCGCTCCACCCGCGCCGTCAAGGCCGACGAGTACGACAAGGCCTGCCGCGAGCGCGACATGTGGAAGCGCCACGCCCAGACGAACCTCGGCAAGATCGAGGCCCTCGAAAAGATCATTGACCGATACATCATGGAGGACTGACCAATGAGCACCAACACCACCCAGAACCCGCAGGACGCCGCCCAGGACCACGAGACCCCCGAGGACGCCCAGGACGCCGCCGAGGCACCGGAGACCGACCAGGAGGCCACCGAGGAGACCCAGGAGTCGCCGAACAAGGAAGCCGCCCGGTACCGGGTCAAGCTGCGCGAGACCGAGACCGAGCGGGACCAGCTCTCGACCGAGCTCGCCACCGCGCAGGCGACCATCGACCAGCTGAGGACCCGGCACCTCGAGGACGCCCTCGGTGCCACGCAGCTCGCCGCGCTGCGCTACCACGAGGTCTCGACCGACGATGTGCTGCGCGAGGACTGGACCGTCGACCCCGACGCCGTGAAGCGAGTCAAGGACCAGGGCAAGCGCCGCGGCGTCATCTGGCGCCCCACCGGCGCGGCCTACAAGCCCAACGCCGGCACCGGCGGTGCTGACACCGGCCAGCCCGTCTCCTGGGCCGACGCCGCCCGCGGCAACCGCGCCAACTGACCAGGACCAGGTAGACTAACTGCAGGACGGTGAGGTCGGGTCGCACGCCAGGCGCGGCGACCCGACCCTCCACCTCCCGGACGACGCCCCAGGCAGGGTGTCCCGCAACAGCCCCAGGCGGGCCAGCGGTAGACCAACTCATACCCCTGCCTGAAAGGCACCCCATCATGAGCTTCATGACCACTTCCCTCGGCGTCGACTCCATCCTTCCTCCGGAGTACGGCGCACTGATCACCGACCCCCTCGAGGCCGAGGCCCTCGCCTTCCGCCCCCAGGTCGCCACCACCACCCGCCTCGCCGAGCACGGCGTCCTTCGCATCCCCCGCGTCGTCTCCGACGCCGCCGCCCAGTGGGTCGAAGAGGGCCAGGAGATCGCCACCAGCGAGCCCACCCTCGACGAGATCACCGTGATCCCCACCAAGGTCGCCGGCTTGGTCCCCACCTCCCGCGAGCTCGCCAATGACAGCAACCCCGGCGCGATGGATATCGTCGGCCGATCCCTCGCCCGCGCCATCCGCGACCAGATCGACGCTGCGTTCACCGGAGACCTGGCAGCGCCCGCGCCCAGCGGCCTCGCCAGCCTCACCGACGGGATCAACGTCATCGAGTCCGGACCGCTGACCGACCTCGACCCGATCTACGAGGCGCGCGCCGCTGTCGAGTCCGCCGGCGGCAGCGCCACCGTCGTGCTGGTCAACCCGGCCGATGCCCTCGCGCTGCGGAAGGTGAAGGAGTCCGACAGCTCCAGTCGTGGCCTGCTCGACACGCTCGACACGCTCGACGGTGTTCCCGTCATTCGACACGCAGGCATCACGGCAGGACAGCTGTGGGTGATCGACAACAGCGCGGTCTACACGGCTCTGCGTGAGGACGTCGAGATCGCCATCTCGGACGGGCCGTACTTCACCTCCGACCGGATCGCGATCCGCGCCACCGCCCGCGTCGGCATCGCCTTCCCCTACCCCGGACGGCTCGCACGCATCGACGTGACCGCAGCCTGATCACACCGAACGGCCCGGAGCATCCGACCAGATGTTCCGGGCCGTTCCTCTGTCTACGGCCGCGATCTCAGCGCCCAACCCCACCCCTGATGCCCCTCCCCCAGTCCCCGCTCCACACATCCTGCATAGTCGGGATTCCCTCCCCGACCCTCTGACCTGGTGTTTCGTCTGGATGCGTTGGTGTATCGAGAGCGCCATATCTGACTGTGCAGGTCACATGGTTTTATCCGTAACACTGAGGTAGGCTGGTGCCATGCCCAGGACATGCGAACAGTGCGGCGGCCGACTGGCCGTGACGGCGCGGCGCGACGCCCGGTTCTGTCAGGCGAAGTGCCGCGTGTACGCGCAGCGGCAGCGGACCGCGATCCCGGCCGAGCTGAGGTTCGCGGACCGGTGGACGCGCCGTGTCGGCAAGCGCCCGTTCACTCCGATGGGGTCGTCGGCAGCGTCGACCAGGCCGGGGACGTGGAGCACGTACCGGGACGTTCGCGCGTCGAAGCTCGGCGACGGGATCGGGTTCATGCTGGGCGCCGGCTTCGCCTGCCTCGACCTGGATCACTGCGTGAGCCCGGACGGCAGCATCTCCGAGCTCGCGCAGCACGCCCTGGCCGTGAACCCCGATGCGTGGGTAGAGCTGTCCCTCTCCGGCACGGGCCTTCACGTCTGGGGGCTCATGCCCGAGGGTCCGGGGCGCAAGCAACACGGCCTCGAGGTCTACTCCAAGTCGAGGTTCATCGCCCTGGGCAGCACGTACCGACAGGGCGGGCTGTACCCGCTGCGAGTGCCCGAGCTGGTGGCGTGATCGCTCCCCGGATCAGGTGAGGTCGCAGTCCGCAGAAAGTCCGCAGGAGGTCCCGCGGAGCACGTCGAGCCTCAGTAGACCACCGTGGAGTCAACGCAGGTCAACGCGGATTCTCCGTACTTTGCGGGATCGCGCAGAACCCCCGGAACAGTTCACGAACTACCGCTGACGAGGAGCCGCCCGGTCCGCGGCACGGGCGCGGCCCGGACGCGGCGCGGCGCCGGCCCGGTACGTGGCCAAGGCCGGGGCAGGGCGAAGGCACCGGGTCGCGGCGAAGGCCCTCGCGCACGGCGAAGGCCCCGTCCCCCACCATCGGGGAACGGGGCCTTCCACTCGCCAGCTCAGGCGATCACTGCTGATTCGAGGTCGTGTCCTGCTCCTCAGCATGCTGGTTCAGCAGCTCCGAACGACGCTGGAACGCATCGACCAGATTCGTCACCGGACCGGACACGAACGAATTCCACTCATCCAGATACGCATCATAGTCCGGACCGATCCACTCGACCGAGGTCACCACGCTCGACACGCTGTCGATCGCATCGAGCACCTGCGACCCCGCATCGCCGACCGCACTCGCGACCTCACGACCGTCCTCCGGATTCATACCCTTGAAAGCCATCACAAACCCCTCACAAACACATCAGAACAACAAGCAAAAAAGAAGAAAGTACCCGCCGGAACTCAGGCAGACGCCTCACGCTGAGCATTCGCATTCCGCGACGCACTATCCGAGAGCTCCGTGGTCCGCTGCACCAACTGATCGATCATCTGACCGAGCTCACTCTCGAACTCGCTCACGAACTGATCACGGTCCTCACCGGTCCAATCCAGCTCCGACACCCGCCCCTGCACCTGCGTGTAGATCTGACGAGCCTGCTCACCGGCCTCGGTGATCCGAGTACCCATCTGCTCGACGGCCTCCGGGTTCATACCCTTCTTCATGGTGTCCTCCATGTCGTGGTTGTCATCATCCCCACCCATCAGAGCCGAACTCCACGACCACCGGCCGCTTCCACATCCCCATCCCTCCAGGTGATGACCCCACACTAGACGGACCGTCCCGGCCTGACCATGGGGACAACTCCCCATCGTCCTCCCCACCCCGGTTTCATGCTCTCCGCCCAGGTCACCGCGAATTTTCTGCTTCACAGCGGTTGTGGACAACAGGGAACTCCCCACCCGGTCGCCCCTGCGCGGGCATGGTCCGGGAGGGGGCCGGCCCCGGGTCATGGCGAAGGCCCCCGCGTACGGCGAAGGCCCTCGCGCACGGCGAAGGCCCCGTCCCCCACCATCGGGGAACGGGGCCTTCCACTCGCCAGCTCAGGCGATCACTGCTGATTCGAGGTCGTGTCCTGCTCCTCAGCATGCTGGTTCAGCAGCTCCGAACGACGCTGGAACGCATCGACCAGATTCGTCACCGGACCGGACACGAACGAGTTCCACTCATCCAGATACGCGTCATAGTCCGGACCGATCCACTCGACCGAGGTCACCACGCTCGACACGCTGTCGATCGCATCGAGCACCTGCGACCCCGCATCGCCGACCGCACTCGCGACCTCACGACCGTCCTCCGGATTCATACCCTTGAAAGCCATCACAAACCCCTCACAAACACATCAGAACAACAAGCAAAAAAGAAGAAAGTACCCGCCGGAACTCAGGCAGACGCCTCACGCTGAGCATTCGCATTCCGCGACGCACTATCCGAGAGCTCCGTGGTCCGCTGCACCAACTGATCGATCATCTGACCGAGCTCACTCTCGAACTCGCTCACGAACTGATCACGGTCCTCACCGGTCCAATCCAGCTCCGACACCCGCCCCTGCACCTGCGTGTAGATCTGACGAGCCTGCTCACCGGCCTCGGTGATCCGAGTACCCATCTGCTCGACGGCCTCCGGGTTCATACCCTTCTTCATGGTGTCCTCCATGTCGTGGTTGTCATCATCCCCACCCATCAGAGCCGAACTCCACGACCACCGGCCGCTTCCACATCCCCATCCCTCCAGGTGATGACCCCACACTAAGCGCGGTCCCCGCGGCGGTCGATGGGGAGAACTCCCCGTGCCGAGCTCCCCATCCCGTGCTCCCTGCGCGGCCCCGTCCGCCCCGCAGCGTGCCTCGGTCAGCTCAGGTCGATGCTCACCGAGTCCTGGATGGTGCGGACCACCTCGATCTCGTCCTCGGCAGACTCCGCCCCGCAGCTGCCGACGATCTCCAGCACGTCCACCGCCACTCCTGCGCGGTCCAGGACCGTGTACCGGGCGGCCTGCACCACGGTGGGCCGGCCGGGCTGGGTGTAGCCGTACTCGCTGGCGATCCAGGAGGCCCCCTCGATCTCGATCTCGCCGGTGCCGAGCTCCTCGAGCTCGGGAAGCGCCGCCTTGCGCTGCTCGAGGCCCGTCCGGGCCGCCTCGAGGGTGAAGTCGGGTCCGAAGCGCTGCACGGTCACGACGACGTTCGCGCGGAACTGCCCGTCGGTCCGAGGCTGGGCGACGGCCAGCTGGACCCCGGGGACCGTCAGCGTCTCCCAGTCGTCCGGGACCTCGACGGCGACCCGCGGCGGACCGGGAAAGTCCGCACTCGGGTACGAGATGCGCTGGGCCATGTGAATTCTCCATTCCGTCCACGGGTGACGGCGACAAAGCTACCAGGAACGGCGAAAACCCGAACGGATATCCGTTCGGGTTCCCATGCGCGTTCGCGGGAGCCGGCCGGCTCCTCGACGCGTGGCGGTCTCCTCAGGTCGTCGAGGCCGCGTCCTGCTCGGCGGCATTGCGGTCCGCCGTCTCCCCCAGCTCGTTGACGGAGTTCATGATCTGCTGCAGCGCGGGAACCATCTCCCCGGACCACTGGCCGCGGAAGCGGTCCGCGTCGGGCCCGGTCCAGTCGACCCCCTCCAGTCCCGAGGTGAGCTCCTGCTCGATCCGCGTGATCTCGTCGGCGGCCTCGCGCAGCTGGCCCGACATCCGACGGACCTCTTCGACGTTCATACCCTTCGTGGCGTTCACGGTGGATTCCCCTTCCTGGTGTCTCGCGACCGCGCCCGTTGAGTGCCCCGGCCCCTCCGTCGTGTTCGACATCCACACTGTAGAGCGGATGGGCGGGCCGGACCATGGGGAGGAGTCCCCATGGGGATAACTCGCCGCACAGGGCCTGCCGGCGAGGTCAGCAGGAGGCGCAGGCGCGGGGTGAGCACGCCGGCGCGACCGGAAGCGATCAGCCGGTGATCTGTGCGACCTGCAGTTTCATGGCGCGTCCGCTATGGATGAGGAATCCACGGCCTGCGGGGAAGTCCGCGCGACGGATCCTCCCCAAGCTGGTCCCCAGCAGCGAGTCGCCGTCCATGTCCCCGGGCTGGAGCAGCAGTCCGCGCCGGCCGGCCTTGAACGGCTGGGCGAGCACGTACGCCTGCGACCACGACGCGGACTCGTTCTCGCCGACGACGAACTGCCCCTCCCGGGTGCAGGCCCGGATCAGCTTGTCGAGGTCGTTCTCGACGCCGCTGCCGGTGAAGTCGGCGACCCCGTCGATGAACAGGGCCAGGCGCCCCTCGCCGACCGCGCCGGACTCGATGGTCCGGCGCAGCTGCGCCGCGAGCTCGCGGACGGTCTCCGGGTCCGATCCTTCCACGTCCCAGACCGGCAGCCCGGTCAACGGTGTACGGCGCGAGGAGAACCGCACCAGGCGCATCGGGGTCTCCATCGCCTTCAGGCCCGAGGCGATGGTCAGCATCGCGGTGGTGCGCCCCGATCCCATCGGACCGGAGACCATGAACGCCCCGCGCGGCTCATAGGCGATCTCGGCGAGGGTCTCGTCGGCCAGTCCCAGCACGGGGCGACCGTCGACCACGCCTCGCAGCTGGGAGAACTCCACCCGTTCGGGCAGGCGCCGGATCTCCGGGGCTTCGGGCACCCCGGCCCGGCGCATGGCCCGGGCGAGCTTGGAGACCTCCCGGGACTGGATGGCCACGTTCGCGTCACCGCCGTGGACGGCCACCTGCATCTCGTGTCCGGCCAGGATGGCGCGCCCGGCCGGCGAGCTGCCGTCCAGCACGTCCTTGGGCTCGCCGAACCCGGCGTAATCATCGATGTTGGACATGCGGTGGATGAGTCGACGCTGGATCGAGGATCCCAACGAGGTGGGGATCGCGCTGGGGCGATCACCGGTGACGATCACGTGCACGCCCACCTGGCGGCCGTCGGTCGCGATCTGCACGAAGGCCGTGAACCACTTGGAGAGGTTGGAGTAGTCGTAGGCCTCGCGGAAGGCCGCCATCCCGTCGACCAGCAGCAGGATGCGCGGCACGTCCGGGGAGCCGGAGAGCTCTCGGTACTCGGCCACCGACCCGGCCCGGACCTCGGCGAAGTCCCGGGCCCGGTCGTCGATCATCGCGCGCAGGGTGCGCAGCAGGCGGATCACGCGCTCCTCGTCGTCGCCGCCGACGATCGAGCCGACGTGCGGCAGCTCCTCGAGCATCGTCAGGCCCGAGGCACCGAAGTCCAGGCCGTAGACGTGGACCGGGCCGCCGCGCACCGTCGAGGCCGCGGAGATCGCGATCGTGCGCAGCGTGGTCGACTTCCCGGAGCCGCCGGTGCCGTAGATGGCCATGTTGCCGTCCCGGTCCGGGTAATAGGAGACGGTCGGCTGGGCCTGATCCTCCGGGACATCCATGACGCCCATGAGCAGCTCTTCATCGGTGCGCCGGGTGGGCAGCCGCGACAGGTCGTAGGCGTCGGCGAGTTCGGACAACCAGGGTTTGCGCGGGACGGGGACCCCGGCCTGCTCGGCCGCGCCGATGACGGTGTGGACCACGCGGGAGATGTCATTGGGTCCCGGGTCCGCGACCTCCTTGGTGACAGGGGCGGGGATGTCCCACTGCTCCCCGGTGCCGAAATCCTTCTCGACGATGTCGATGCGCGCCCGCTCGGGCTCATCGGTGGTCCAGCCGCCCGCGTACCCGGTCTGGAAGGTCGCGATCCGACCCGGGCCGGTCTTGGCCGCGGCACGGCCGGGGATGCTCGGGTCGAAGTGGGCGGCCATCTTGTCCCCGAGGATGTCCTTGGAATCGGCCTCGTCGGCCATCCGCAGCGCGATGCGCAGGTTGGTGTTGGCGCGCAGGTTGTCCTTGATGACCCCGGCGGGGCGCTGGGTGGCCAGGATCAGGTGCAGCCCCAGCGAGCGTCCACGGGCGGCGACGTCGACGACGCCGTCGACGAATTCGGGGATCTCCTTGGCCAGCGCCGCGAACTCGTCCACGATGATGATCAGGCTGGGCGGCGTCTCGGGATCGCCCGTGCGCTCCAGCGACACCAGGTCCTTGGCCTTCTTCCGGTTCAGCAGGTGCTCGCGGTACTGCAGCTCGGCGCGCAGCGAGGTCAGGGCGCGGCGCACCAGGTGCTGGGAGAGGTCGGTGACCAGGCCCACGGCATGGGGCAGCTCGATCGCGTCGGCGAAGGCCGCACCACCCTTGTAGTCCACGAACAGGAAGGTCACCCGGTCCGGGCTGTGAGCGGTGGCCATACCCATCACCCAGGCCTGCAGGAACTCCGACTTGCCGGCACCGGTGGTGCCGCCCACCAGAGCGTGCGGTCCGTTGGTGCGCAGGTCGAGGTGGTAGGCGTCCTGACCGTTGTGGCCGATCAGGCCGCGCAGGTTCGCGTCGTGCTTGAGCCGCTGCGGCTCCGACCCGTCCCGCGGGGTCAGGGAGTTGTTCTCCTTCCACCGCTCGATGATGTAACCGGGGTCCTCGGCCATCGCCATGCCGCCGAGCTTGAGATAGGAGATCGCGCGGGGCAGGTCCGAGTCGTCGTCGATCGGCACGCCCGCGTCGACCACCGGGGAGAGGTGGCGGGCGACGCCCGCGGCCACCTCGACGGAGACGGTCTCCACGGCCACCGGGTAGAACCGCTCCCCCAGGCGCACGTGTCCGGCGCTGGCGCCTTCCACGGCCTCCTCCACGGCGACGTAGGTGCGGCAGGCGGCGGGCAGCGCCGCGATGTTGGAGGCGCACCAGATCACGTGCACGCCGACGTCGGGACCGCGCTCGGCGATGCGCACCAGGCGGGCACGGTCGACGGGGGCGTCGTCCTCGATCACCACCACGAGGTTCGGCGTGATCGGCTCCGGCGGGATCTCCGGCTCCGCGGTGATGTCCGTGGTCATCGGGGTGCGCAGCGCCGCCGGGGCGTCCTCGGAGCGCTGGGAGATCAGCTCCTCGATCCGGGCGAGCAGGGAGGTGCAGCGGCCGGGGGTGTCGGCCAGATGATCGCCGGGCAGCGGGGAGTGCGGGCTCGAGGTGTGCGGCAGCCACTTCAGCCACTCCCACATGCCGCGGCTGGAGCGCGAGGTGATCCCGGCGATCGCCATCTCCGCCGGCGAGTGCAGGGAGAACATCTGGGTGACGAGGCCGCGGGCCACCCCGTCGGCCTCCTGACCGCCCCCGGCGACGCCGATGTTCCCGGCGTAGCGCAGCTGAGCGGAGATCGGCACCCCCGCGATCATCTTGTACTCCTCATGCATGTCGTCGAGCATGTCGTAGTACATGGGGATCGCATCGTTCTCCGCCGGCATCTCGATGCCCACGCGGGATTCCGCCACGCCGAGGCCGAGGCGCACCGTGGCGAAGGCGCTGTGCTCGGGGCGGTGCGTCCACAGCAGACGGCCCAGCCGGAATGCGGCATCGACCGTGTCGGCCGCCGAGGGCGTCTCGACCAGTCGCACCGCCCGCTCGAGGTCCTGGGCCGCGGTGACCCGCCGCTTCAGGGAGGCCAGTCCGTCCTCGAAGTTCTTGATCTGCTGCTCGAGCTGCTTCTTCTGCTGGAACTTGCGGTTGAGGTACCCGGCGGTGGCCATCATCGGCATCATGAACACGAACATGAGCGAGAAGGGACTCCGGGTGATCGAGAACATGAGCCCGCCCATGAGGAGCGGGGCGAACATCATGAAGATCGGGAAGAACTGCGGATTCGGTTCCTTCGGCGGCGTCGGGGACTTCAGCGGCCGATACGGGAAGCGGGGCACCACGCGCGGGGAGCGGTTGAACTCCACCACCGGGGAGCTCGGCGCGGTGCCGCCCAACCGGTGCAGGGCGATCACCGAGAACGTGGTCTGGCCGATCAGGACCGTGTCGGCGGGACCGATCACGGCGCGCTGGACCTGCTCACCGCCGATCACGACGCCGTTGGAGGATTCCAGGTCGACGATCTCGATCGACTCGCCGACGTTGATGCGGGCGTGGCGCTTCGAGAGCATCGGGTCGGAGATGCGGATGTCGAGGTCGCCTTCGCGGCCGACGACGCTCGAGCCGCTGGGCAGGGGGAACTCGCGCCCCGCTTCGGGTCCGGAGAGCACTCTCATCAGGGCGACCGCCGCCCCGCGGGATTCGGAGCGGGTGGCGTACTCCTGGGATGAGCGCGCGATCGAGACGACGCTGCCGGAGCGCAGGCCGGCCTGGATCAGGTCGATCTCACGCTCCAGGGACCGCAGACCGTTGGCCCCCGGCCCGGCGCCGGGGTCCTGGACCTGCAGGGTCAGGCCCTCCGGGGGGTCGACGTCGTCGCGCAGCGGATCGGCCAGGTACAGCGCATTGGCCACATCGGCCACGGACGCCGTGGCGTCGGCCGTGACCTCGAGATCCGTCAGCCGGTCCTCGGGCCTGCGCAGCGTGAGCTTGATGCGCATCCGTCGTCCTCCCCCTGGCGGGCTCCTCGCCCGTCCTCCCGGGCCGTCCTGATCGGACGGTCCGCTCCATCATCGTGTGTCCTCGCACCGGTCCGGATCGGCCGGTCGATCAGTCCGTGCCGGTCAGCCCCCGGCGCCATGAGCCCTCGCCGTCCGGGCCGCACGGGTCAGTCCTCCTCCTGACCGGCCTCCTCCGGGGCCTGGTCCAGCAGCGGCAGATCGTCGGTGGTGACCAGGCGGGAGAAGACGGCATGTTCGACGAGGCGAGCGCGCCGGTTGCTGGCCAGCTTGCCGGGGCCTCCGCGCAGCCCCCGCACCCCGAGGCGGTCGAGCTTGTCGCAGACGTTGTCCAGCTTGCGGTTGAACTTCGTCATCTGCCAGCCCAGTCGCTGGGAGGCCTGAGCCGACGTCGGCACCGAGCTCATGCCCGAGCCCTCCCGGGTCAGCATCCCTTCGGCCAGGGCGAGGATCAGCAGCTTCTGGCTCGGGGTGAGCTGCACCGCGCCGACGGTCGTCTCCCCTGCCGGGTCGTCCGGGCCCGCCGTCCGGGCGAACTCGGGGGATTCGGCGTGGACGGAGAAGTCATAGGTGGTCGGCCCCGCCGTGAAGACGACCTTCGTCTCGTCGAAGACCAGCGGGATGCGGGCCCCCGGCGCCAGCCAGGCCTGCATGGACCCGGAGCCGTCGGTGATCGTCGCCGACAGCCGGGACCCGATGTTGGCCAGCCACCACATCGATTCGACCTGGACGATGGTGAGGAACCGGCGGTGCAGGAACGGATTGTCCTCATCGACGGTGAGATCGGCCTCGCGGCCGATCGTCAGCTCCTCCCCCTCCTCGGCGCGGTACCACTCACCGCAGAACTCGACCGAAATCGTCGACGCCATCGTCTCCCTCTCCCCTCTGTCGTCCCAGCTCGCCAGGTCGTGGCGCGCTGCCCGACCATCCGTCCCCGTGCACGGTACCGCTCACCCGTCCTCCAGGCAGGCCTGAACCGCGCCGCTGGCACCGCCGTTCTCATCGACGGTGACCACCTCGGCGCAGAGGTCCTCGATCCCCGGAGGGATCTCGAGCACCGTCGAGTTCTGTCCGTACACGTCCCTGCGCCCGGAGAACTCCTCATAGTTCTCGGGCAGGTCCTTCCAGTACACCTGGAAGTGGTCGCCCTCCTCGTAGTCCGCCGGATACGCCCACTCCACCTTCGCGCGCGCCGTGACGCCGCCCTCCTTCGCGGGCGCGATCTGCTCGACGCCGACGGATGTCGGCTTTCCCGGTGGTTCGCGCGGGGCATCGGGGGTGTTGACCTCGATCGTCGCCCGCTCCTTCTCCTCGGGAGCCACGAAGTACCGCACCCCCAGGGTCGCCCCGACGCCGACCAGGACGACCAGGACGGCGGCCAGGGTGACGAACGGCCAGGCCGGTGTCCTCGGTGTCTCCTCCTCCGGCTCCCGCTGCGGCGGTGGCAGCGGAGCGGGGCCGGAGGCCATCCGCGCTCCGGCGGGGCGCAGCTGGGTCGCCTCCCCGGGGGACGAGGACGCCGAGCTCGCACGGCCCGGCCCGGCCGGCGAAGCGGCCCCGAGCGCCGGGGCGACCCCGGCGAAGGGGTCCAGTCGGCGTCGGTCGCCGTGTCCGGTGGTCCCCGTCTCCGGGTCGACCGTGGCGACCTTCCGGATCCGGGTGTGCATGTCCATCTCGTCGTCCTCGGCGCTGTGCATCGCGGGGGTGCCGCGGTCGTCGAGGACGTCCATCTGGGTGACCGGCAGCGACAGCGCCAGCTCCACCTGCTGCAGGCCGCGGCCGAAGGCGAGCGCGGTGTCGTAGCGCCCGGCGGGATCCTTCGCCATCGCGATCGACAGCACCCGGTTCAGCTCCGGGGGCACGTCGGGCCGGTCCAGGGCCTCCAGCGGCTCCGCGGCGATGCGGTGGATGAGGTCGGAGGCGGTGTTGCGCTGTCCTCGACGCTCGAACGGGGTCCGGCCCGCCAGCAGCGAGTACACGGTCGCGGCCAGGGAGAACACGTCGCTGCGCACATCGGCGCGGGGCGGGTCGGCGAAGAACTCCGGAGGAGACCAGGGGATGGACATGCCCTGGGAGTCCTCGACCTCGTGCCCCTGCGCGGTGGCGATGGAGATCCCGAAATCGGTCAGGGCAGGGCGGCTGTAGTCGGTGACCAGGATGTTGGCCGGTTTGATGTCGCGATGCAGGATGCCGGCGCGATGCGCGGTCTCCACGGCCCCGGCGATCTGGACGCCGACCCGCAGCGCCTCGGCGACGGTGATCCGCTCCTTGCGGAAACGCACCCCGTAGTTCGGGCGCGGGCAGTACTCCATGACGATGTACGGCCGATGGTCGTCGGAGACCTCGGCCTGGTGGATCGTGACGATCGAGGGGTGGGTCGACATCTGCGCCATGACGTTGGCCTCGGCGTCGAACTGACGGCGCACCGAGTCGTCCAGCACGTTCGAGAGCAGCACCTTGATCGCGACCCGGCGCTGCGGGCGTGCCTGGCGGTAGAGGAAGACGTCCGCGAAACCGCCCGAGCCGAGGATCTGCTCGTACTCGTAGCCGGGCAGCCGCGGCGGTGGCGAGGGCGGCCGACTGCTCATGCTCGTTCCCTCATCCGCAGCTGGACGCCGTCGCCGAGATCGAGGACGTCTCCCTCGTGCAGCACCACGCCCTCCCGCGGGCGCAGCCGCAGCGGGTCGGCGCCCTCCCGGTACAGCGTGGTGCCGTTGGTGGTCCCCAGGTCGAGAGCGACCACGTGCCAGCCCTCGAGCCGCAGCTCGAGGTGCGAGCGGGAGATGTCCTGCTGCGGGCTCGGCACGGTGATCAGCTGCGGGACGTCGTGGACGCTGACGCGGGAGGCGCGGGGCCGGCGCCCGACGATCGCGGAGCGGTCCAGCACGAACCGGTCGCCGGTGGAGAGCTCGATGGCGCCCAGCGGTGGGCGGGCGACGGTCCGCGGCGTGCCGTGGAGCGGTCCGCCGCAGGCGCGGCAGGTCGAGCGCTCGGGGGAGTTCGCGTGCCCCGACGGGCAGACCAGACCGGACAGGGTGACCGTCCCCGCGGTGGGCTGGTCGGCGCCGGAGGCCGAGGACGCCCCGGGCGCTGCGGGGCCGCCGCGAGCGCCGTCATCGACTGGTCGGGCCGGGGGCCCGGAGGGCGCCACAGGATGCGGGGCATTCGCGTGACGATCCCCGATTGCTCCGGGGTCCACCCGGGGCGCGCCGTCGGACTGCCGGCCCTCAGGCTGCTGTCCGTAGGGCTGCTGGCCATAGGGCTGCCGATCGTAGGGCTGCTGGCCATATGGCTGCCGATCATAGGGCTGCCGTCCGTAGGGCTGCTGGCCGACCTGTGCGGAAGCGTCCACCGGCCCTGGCTGCGGCGCCGGAGGGCTCTCAGCCATGTGCACCTGCGGGTAGGCAGGCGCGGGGCGCGGGGGCGTCGCCGCCCGGCGCGCGGCGGTCCGGGCGATCTCCGGGGCCGTGCGGCCGACGCCGGGCACCCAGTCGATGAAGTCGCCGCCGGAGGCCGCGGGCGACGACTCGACAGGTGCTGCCGCAGCACCGTGGTCCTCGGCCTCCGCCTCCGGGGGTGCGGCGGCCGGCGGCGCGATCTCCTCGGCGTGCGGGCTCGGCGCCGCGTCCTCCGCCGGGTCGTCGTCCTCGTCGCGCCGCACTGCGGCGTCTTCGATCCGCCGGAAGACGGTCTTGCCGAACAGGTCGTCGTAGGCGCCGGTGCTGTCGAGATCGGGCGCTGAGGATCCGGCCGGCGCAGCGGCGCGACGCGGGCGCGGGGCGGGCACCTGCTCGTCGGGCTCCTCGTGCTCGCCATCGTCGATCGGAGCGATCCGGGTGATCGGCGCCCCGGATTTCTCGTCCGTTTCCGAGGCGGGCTCGGCCACCTCCTCGAGCGGAGCGACCTGGGTGTCCGAGGAGACGACCTCCTCATCCGTCTCGGGCGGCGCCGGGGTGGGGATCGAGGGCGGCGGGGTCGGTACCGCGGGTGCCGACGAGGCCTCCGGGACCGGTGATGCCTGCTCGGTCGGAGCCGCCGCCGGCTCAGCAGGTTCCGCTCCCCGGCCGGAGGGTGCGGGGTGCGACGCGGCCGGAGCGGCCGCCGGCTCGGCGGAGGCGGCTGACTCCCCCGCGGGCTGTCGGCCGGGTCGCTTGCGGTCGAACAGCGAGGTGCTCACCAGGCGTCGACGCGGGGCCGCCGGCGTCGCCGGGGCCGCTGCGGTTCCCGTGCTCGCCGGAGCGTCCGCAGCCCGCGTGGCCTCCGGCGCGGTGGTCGGCTCGGCGGCAGGGCGGGCGGTGGCAGCAGAATCGCTCGCGGATTCCGCGGCGTCGGCGGTGGGCTCGGTCGGCCCCGCCGCCGAGGGGGCGGCGGGATCGGTCGCCGGCACGGGTGCGGCGACCGAGGGCGCGGGCACCGGGGTCGGGGCTGCGGGGACCGGGGACGAGGCGGCGGGGGGCGGGGACGACGGCGCGGGTGTCGGCTCGGCCGGAGGCGTCGGCACGGATGCAGCGGCCGCAGCCGCCGGCCTCGCCTCCGCGAACAGTCCGTCGAACATATTGGGCCCGTCGGAAGCGGGCTCCGCGGCCGCGGCACGGGAGGATCCGCCTCGGGAGAGGGACGGAGGCATCTCCCCCGGCTTCCGGTCCGCGAGCTTCGGCGTGCGGGCGGACGAGGAGCTCGAGGCGGACGCGCCGGTGGAGGGCCGGGACGCCGGAGCCGGCTTGCTGGCGCGGCGCTTGGCGGCCTCCGGGTCCTCGATGGACCTGCCGTCCTTCTCGACCTGCGCCGCGAGGTCGGCGCGGGCCTCCTCGTCCAGCTCCGCGGGGTCGATCACCATCTGCACGAATCCCCGCACCCGGGCGACACCGGAGGAGACGCGCGGAGCACCGACGGGCTCCTCGACAGGCAGATCGCCGAACGCGATGCGGCGCACGCCCTCGAGGGTCGTCAGGACGAACGGCTCCTCGTCGGTCCCGGCGACCTGCTGGGCACCGTCGGCGGTGTAGACCGCGAGGGGCGTCCTGCCCTTCACCCCGAGGGTGGCGGTGGTGCCGTGGACGACGCCGAACAGGATCGCGGCGAGCGTGTCGGCGCTCTCGAGCCCCGCCTCCTCGACCAGTGTGTCGAGGAGGACCTCGGCGGCGGGGGCGTCCCCCAGCACGGTCCAGGCGGCCTCAATGACCTCCTTGCGCGTGCCGGGGACCAGGACCGCCCAGCCGGCTTCGCGGACGACGAGCGTGGCGGGGCCCTGCTGGGTCCAGGTGCCGAGTCCGAGCAGGGGGGCCGGAGCGGTCGCCTCGGTCTCCTCGGTCATCGACCACTGCCTCCGGTCTCGGGGATCCCCCGGGGCAGGGTGTCCTCGTCGATCTCGAACTCGTCGTCCGCGGAGTCGGCGCTGCTGCCCGCGGTGTCCTCGGAGGCCAGGGACAGGCCGATCACCTCGACCGCCTCGACGACGACGACGCTGACGTTGTCGCGGCCGCCGCCGTCCAGGGCCAGACGCACCAGGTCCTTGCTGAGCGTGCGCACGTCGGCGGGCCCGCGCAGCGTGCGCTCGATGGTCGAGTCGTCGACCTCGCCGGTGAGCCCGTCGGAGCAGATCAGCATCCGGTCGCCGACCTCGGCGGGGATCAGCCAGTAATCGGGATCGGACTCCGGTCCGGCGCCGAGCGCACGGGTGACCATGTGCCGATACGGGTGCACGCGGGCTTCCTCGAGGGTGAGCTCGCCGCGGTCCATGAGCTCCTGGACCACCGAGTGATCGACGCTGACCTGCTCGAAGATCTCACCCGACAGGCGGTACACCCGGGAGTCGCCGAGATTGAGCACCACCCAGTAGCCGATGCCGTCCAGGACCATGGTGGCGACTGCGGAGACCGTGGTGCCCGCGCCCAGGGTGGACTCTCCCCCGAGCTCGCCGATCCGGTCCGCGGCGCTGCTCAGCGCTTCGCCGAGCTGCTCGACGGTGACGTTCTCCTGGATCGTGAGCTTCTCGAACTCCTCGACCGCGATGGCGCTGGCGACTTCACCGGCGTTGTGACCCCCCATGCCGTCGGCGACCAGGTAGATCGGCGAGGCGTCGAGGATGCTGTCCTCGTTGGTGGCCCGCACATGCCCGACGTGCGTCGCCGAGGCGGAGACGACGCGGACCGTTCCATGGACATCGGGATCGGACAGGGACCGCTCGATCACTGCTCCCTCTCCACCGACAGCGTCCGGTCACCCAGGGTGACCTGCGCGCCGGATGGAAGCACCGTCGGCGAGTTCGGGACCAGACTCTCTCGCGAGCCGTCCTCCCGCACGACGCTCGAACCGTTGGTCGACCCGAGATCGGTGACGACGACGTCCTGACCGGTGCCATCGATGCGCAGGTGCGTCTTGGAGACCGAACGGGTCTCGTCCTTGAGCACGAACAGCACGTCCTGGCCGTCGGAGGAGGGGTTGCGACCGATCACCACGGCCTTGTCCACCACGCGATCGGAGCCGTCGTCGGCCGTCAGGCGCACCCTCTTCACCGGGGGCATCGGCACGGCGGAGACGCGCGTCTGCTCCAGGTCCTCGATCGACTCGTCGGGAACCGTCAGCCGGGTCTGCTCGTCCACGCCGTCGTCGGTTCCGCCCCAGGCATCGCCGGTGAGCTCGTCCGGAGCCCCTGCCGGCTCCCCGGTCGGCGGAGGCCCCGCCCCCTGTGCGTCCGCGCTCTGAGCCGGGACGGGATCCGCCGACGGGGTCGGTGCCCGGTACGGGGACTGCTGCGCCGGATCACCGTACGATCGTGCCGGCTCCGGCTCCTGCGGGGCCCGCTCCGGGAACGGCTGCGGGGCAGCCAGGCCGTCGGAGGGTGCCGGCTCCTGCGAGGCCTGCTCGCCGTAGGAGGGTGCCGGCGGCTGCAGGGCGTCCGGTGCGGTGCCCCAGGACTCCTGCCCCGCGGGTTGGTCCGGCGCGGGAGCGTACTGGTCCTGGCCCCATGATGCCTGCGAGGCGGCCGGAGGCTGCTGGCCCCACTGCGGCTCCGGCCGGCTCTGCGCCGAGGGCTGACCCCACTGCGCCTCGGACTGCACCGGGGGCTGACCCCACTGCGGCTCAGGCTGGGCCTGTGCGGGAGGCTGCGGGGACTCGGACTGCTGGGCGACCGGCTGCACGGGCGGTGGCGCCCAGGCGCTCCCGGCATCCTGCGCGGCCGGGACGGCGGGTTCCTGCGCCGACGGGGCCGAGGACCAGGGCGAGGCGCTGATCGGCGCGTCGGTGGCCGAGGAGCTGCTCGGGGCCGAGGGGGCGTACGGGCTCGCACCGGCCGGAGCGTCGGTGCCCCATCCGCCGTCGGATCCCTGTCCGGAGGGACCCTCGCTGCCGTCGTGCCAGGCGGCGCCCGGTTCGGCCAGGAGGTTCTCATGGGCGCTCACGGCCACCGAGGGGTCGCCCAGGTAGTGGTCGTTGCTCGCGCGCTCGAAGTCGTCGCGGCGGGGTACGAAGGGATTGCGGCCGGCCTTGACGTCGACCACGACGGAATCGATCGCCCGGTCGTGGAAGCCGCGCAGGATCTTCTTCGGATCGATGAAGATCGACAGCCCCATCAGCCACGGGATGATGCCGTACAGCACCCAGCGGCCCAGCGCCCGCAGGAATCCGATGCCGCCGCCTGCGCTGAACCGCGTGATGCGCAGCCCCATGATCAGCTTGCCGAGGGTGAACCCCTTGGCGCCGGACAGCCAGATCATCAGGATCGAGTACGCCAGCGGCAGGGCGACGCCCACGCCGAGCAGGATGTACGGGAGCACGGCACCGGGATCCTGCACCAGCAGGACGATGCCGATCACCAGCGGGATCATGACCAGGAATGCGATCACGCCGTCGATCAGGACCGCCACGAGGCGCTTGAGGGGGGACGCCGGGATGCAGCCGTCCAGCGGCGGCTCCATCTGCGTTCCCTGCCCGGGGCCGGGCCCCGCGGCGTCCGGGCTCCACGCCGGAGCGGGTGCCGGCGGCGGTGACCCGGGCCCGCTGGGCTGGCCCGCGGAGGCTCCGGGACCGCTGGGGTTCATCGGTGGCTGAGTGACCATCATCTGATCGTACTGTTCCCGGGGGCGCAGCGTCGTCGACCCGGGCTCCTTCGGAGTCAGGGACTCCCGGGAGATCAGCTCGATGCCCTCGTCGTCCTCCTCGTCCTGCTCCCGCTTCCCGAGGTCGCGGGAGCGGGCCCTCGGAGGCGTCGACCAGGCCCCGGGAGCGTCCGTGGCGCGGCGCTCGTACGGCGAGGCCTGGTAGCGCGCCCCGCACTCACCGCAGATCACGGCCCCTTCGGTCAGCAGCGTCCCGCAGGTGCTGCAGTATCGCGTCCGGCTCATCAGGTCGAACCCTTCCTCGACGACTTCTTCGCTCTGCTCTTCTGCACGCTCCGCAGCGACGACCTGCGCCGACGCATGGCCTCGGCACGGCGCTGGGCCTTCTCCCGGGCGCGGGTCGTGGCCCGCTGCCGCTTCTGCTCCGCCCGACGGTCCTGGGACCGGCTGCGGAAGGAGCGCAGGGAGATCGCCGACCGCAGCTTCTTGTGCCAGGGCACCGCAGCGGTCATGTCATGGCGGGCGGTCATCACGTGCGACCAGTACTCGTCGGCCGCCGGCTCGGCGAGGTCGTCGGGGCCGAAGACAGCGCGATCGGCCCGACCGGCGAGGGTCAGAGCGCCCAGCTCGGGCAGGTCCGCGTGCAGGCGGGCGGCGGTCTCGGCGCGCGTCATGTTCGGGTCCGGCTTGCGCCCGAGATCCGTCATGAGATCGAGGATCTCCTGCCAGCCGCCGTCGATGCGATCCGGCGGCCCGCCCCGCGTGCGTCGCCGTCCGCGACGGACCGACTTCGCCACGATGACCGCCACGACGGCGAGGATCACCAGCAGGACGGGGATCATCCCGAAGGCGGCGTAGACGACCCAGGAGGTGGTCTCGTCGGTCTCTTCCTCGTCGTCCTCGGAATCATCGCTCATCGCGCCGGGCGGCGGGCTCGGCGGTTCCGCCGGCGGGGGCGGAGGCTGCGCGACCTGCGGCAGAGGCTTGTCGACTTCCTTGGGCTCGGGCTGCGTGGGCTCCTCGTCCTCCTCGGGCGCCGGATCGAAACGCTCCCAGCCCTGTCCGTCGAAGGCGACCTCGACCCAGGCCGTGACATCGTCACCGGTGATGGAGACGGTCCCGTCCTGCCCCTCGGGGACCTCGAAACCCATCACCACGCGGGCGGGGATGCCGATGGATCGGGCCAGCACGGCCGTCAGCGCCGCGAACTGCTCCTCGTCACCGATCTTGCCGAGCGGCTGCGCGTCGTCACGATCCTCGTCGAAGCCGATCGGCTCGAGCATGGCGAGCAGGCGGCTGGCGCCGTGGCCGGGCAGGGAGGCGGCATCGTCTCCGAGGCCGTGGGAGAAGTAGGCCTCTGCCTTGATGCCCCGCTGCAGATTGGCGAATCGCTCGTAGTCGGACTCCGAGGTCCCGGCCCACTCCTCGGCGATGGCTGCCATCTTGTCCATCCGCGAGTTCGGCGGCAGCTCGATGTCCGCGAAGCGCGCCGTCTTGATCTCCTCGGTGGACATCGGCGCGTACGGCTCGTAGAGCAGGTCGTAGGTGTCGCCCTGGCGCAGACCGGAGGCGTTCACCGCGGTCTGGGACTTCTCGTTGAGGTAGAGGTTCTCCGCGGTGGCGCCGGCCCGATCGATGGGCATCTCGTCGATGTCGATGCGGTCGGTGCGCTGCCCGAGCGTGGGCATCCAGACGCCGGAGTACGCCCCGATCGTGACCGTCGAGGTGCGCTGGTCGGGGCCGGCCTCGTGGAGGTTCACCCCGGTGGCGGTGGGCAGGAAGGCGCCGGAGGCGCTGTCCTCGTCACGGTTGCCGGCGACGTCGTAGACATGCAGGTTGTACTGGTCCATCGTGGCCAGGCGCACCTTCGCGCCGCCCTCGACGCCGGTGACGGTGAACAGCTCCTCCTCACGCTGATTCTTGAGGTAGCCCCGGAACTCGCTCAGCGGCGAGACGTAGTCGTGCGGGTCGAACGGTGGGGTGATGTGGTTGCGCTGGGCGTAGCGGACGGTGCCCTCGGGCGGGTCCAGCAGCGCCTGGGCACCGACGGCGAGTCCGCCGGCCAGCGCCATGATCACGGCGCCGCCGATCACCCGTCGGCGCAGCACCGGGTTCTTCCACGAGCCCGGCCGCACGGTGTCGGAGATGATCGTGGACTGTGCGCTGTCCAGCCGTGCGCCTTCGAAGCGCCAGGTCAGCCAGCCCACCGAGATCACCGCGAACAGCACGCCGCGCAGCACCGGCAAGAACACGTCGGTGGTGCCGAACACGATGGCCAGGAGCACCAGCGCGATCGGGAACAGCCAGGCGAGAACGTAGAACCGGGTGCGCAGCACCACCGTCATGCCCAGCAGCGTCAGCAGCAGCACGCCGATCCACACCACGCCCAGCACGCCCTGGGCGGAGCCCACCGGCGATGCGACCGTCAGGGCCGCCTTCCAGCTCGTCACCGGGGCGAACAGCAGCTCCTTCAGGGAGCCGAGGCTCGGCACGATGCCCCAGATCGCCCGGGTGGGGGCGGCGAACATGGATCCGAACAGGAAATAGACCACGAGCACCACCGGGGTGATCCGCAGCGGTCCCCAGCGGAAGCGGGCGGCGATCAGGGCGATGAGGGTGCCGAAGACCATCGCCATGATCCCGGTCAGGAGGTACTGGATCCCGCCGTAGACCGTCTGGAAGCCCATCAGGGCCAGGAGGAGCAGGGCGGCCAGGACGGCGATGTCCGTCGCGCGCCGCCCGTGGGTGACGCTCGAGAAGTAGGTGGGGCGCGGGGCGCGGGAGCTGGTGGCGGTCATCGTCCCACCGCTCTCATCGCGCGGGCCAGGGTCTCGAGCGACCCGAGGGTGACCACGTCGAGGCCGCCGATCGCGGAGCGCTTGACCTCGGCATCGTCCACGCAGCGGATCGCCACGGCCATCACCCCGATCGGAAGCTGGTTGGCGGCGGAGTTCAGCTCGCGCGCCGTGGTGTGGGATCCGACGACCATCATCACCGCGGAGGCGTTGGCGGCCAGGTCGGTGGCCTTCTGGCCCAGCTCATGGAAGGAGATCTTCTCCTTGAGCGGGTCGATGACGGTGTAGTCGTCCATCAGCCGACGGAACGTGCTGGTGCGCTGGCGCGCCTCGAAGGTGAAGGGGGTCAGCTCCTTCTCCTCGCGCAGGGTCTGGGCGGAGATCGAGGCCGCGATGGAGACGGCCAGCTCGAACTCGTCGTCGCTGGCGTAGTGCTCGGCGAGGTTGTCCAGCGCGACGACCACGTGGGAGCGGCGGGTCTCCTCGAACTGGCGGACCATGAGCTTGCCGGTGCGAGCGGTGGTGCGCCAGTGGACGTGGCGGCGATCGTCGCCGGGCGCGTAGTCGCGCAGGGCGTGGAAGGCGATGTCGGAGCTGGAGAGATCCGAGGACGGGGTCCCCTCCAGGTCGCGGAGGAAGCCGCTGGCCGCTTCGTCCAGGCGCACGGTGCGCGGGTGGACGTACAGCTCCTGTGCCTTGGCCCAGGTCACCTGGCGGCGCATCAGCGAGAGCGGGTCGTCGCGGACGGATCGCACCGGCCCGACGACCAGCACCGCACGCCGCTTGGTGGGGACCGCGAACAGCTCTTCGTGCTCGCCGCCGGCGTCCAGGCGCGGCACCATGAACTGGGCGGTGGCCGCGCCGACGGCCAGCTCGATGCGGGAGGGCAGGATGGGGCGCTGGGTGGGGTTGGCGACCTCGACGCGGCCGACGGCCCGGGTCCCGACCACGACGCGGTGCGTCTGCAGGTCGAGGGTGACCTGGTAGCTGGACCTGCCGAGGACGAACAGCCCGGCGATCACCAGCGGCACCGTGAGGACGAGGGCCACCACGTTCAGCTCGGTCAGGTGCAGCAGCAGCCCCAGGACCCAGCAGGTCACGGCGACGGCGAAGACGGCCCAGCCGATCGGGGAGACGACGTCCAGGGCCGGGTGGACGCGGCGCATCCACAGCTCGACCAGGCGGTCCCTGACGCCGGCGAGGCCGGTGCTGCGCGGGGTCCCGCCCGTCCCCGGGGCGTCGGCCGACGACCCCGCATCCGCCGAGGAGCCGGAGCCCGCGGGCGACCCGCTCGAGGAGTTCGTGGCCCCGCGGCGCCGATCCCTCGCCTGGGCTCGCTTCCCGGCCTTCGTCGCGGCACGCCGCTTCTTCGCCGCGGCCTTGGCGACCTTGGCGTCGGCGGTGTCGGTGGGGAGGGAGGACTCGGGACTCATGCGGACTGCTGACGCGCCTGGGGAGGCGCCACCTCGCTGAGGATCTTGGTCATGACGGTCTGAGCCGTGGTGCCCGCGAACTCGGCTTCGGGATCGAGCACGAAGCGGTGCAGCCACACGGGCTCGACCAGGTGCTTGACGTCGTCGGGGATGACATAGTGGCGGCCGTTGACCGCGGCCCACACCTTGACCGCGCGCATGAGGGCGATGGCGCCGCGGATGGACACGCCCACGCGCACCTCCGGGGCGAGGCGGGTCTCCTCCATCAGGCGCGAGACGTACTCGAGCACCGCGGGGTCCACGTGCACGGTCGAGGCCAGCTCGGTCATGTCGTTGACGGCCTGCAGGGAGATGCGCGGGCTGAGCTGGCTGGAGCGGTCACGCAGCGCGGAGCCCTGGAGGATCTGCACGCTCGAGGCGTGATCGGGATAGCCCAGCGAGGTCTTCATGAGGAAGCGGTCCAGCTGCGCCTCCGGGAGGCGGTAGGTGCCGGCCTGCTCGATCGGGTTCTGGGTGGCGATGACCAGGAAGGGGTCGCCGACCTCATGGGTCACGCCGTCCACGGTGACCCGCCCCTCCTCCATGACCTCGAGCATGGCCGACTGGGTCTTCGGAGAGGCGCGGTTGATCTCGTCCGCCAGCACGATGTTCGCGAACACAGGGCCCTTGTGGAACTCGAAGGACTTGGTGTTCTGGTCGTAGATCGTCACGCCGGTGACGTCCGAGGGCAGCAGGTCCGGGGTGAACTGGACGCGGGTGCTGGTGCCCTGCACGGTCGCGGCGATCGAGCGGGCCAGGGAGGTCTTGCCGGTCCCGGGAGCGTCCTCGAGCAGCACATGGCCGGGGGCCATCATCGCGGTCAGCACGAGGCGGACCACCTCGTTCTTGCCCAGGACGGCCTGTCCCACGCTCTGGACGAGCTTGTCGAAGGTGTCGGCGAACCAGCGGGCCTGTTCAGGGGTCATGCTCATGGAAAGAGGGTTCCTTCTGTCTCGGAGGGGCGCGTCGTGCTGTCACCCGGTCATCGGATGGGCAAAGGATCAGTACGGCCTGTAGATCCCGTCGGCGACGACCTCCCATTTGCCGTTCACCTTGGCCTCGATCGTCATCGGCCAGTCCGGTTCACCCCCACGGACGTACCCGTAGAAATTCGACTTGCGTGCGGAGGTGGCCGTTCCGTTGCTGTCTGCCGTCATGGTGATGGTCTTGTAGTGCGTCTCGCCCTCATTGGAGAACGAGACCTTGTAGGACTCACCGGGTGTCATGTTCTTCAAGGTGAAGCGGAACCACCGGCAGTTGTTGTTCGAGCACCCGTCCGTCCCGTCGGGGACATCGCCTCCCCACTGGGCATTGCCGCTCATCTGCGGCGTCTTCTGCCAGGACTGAGCCTTCTGGTCGTCCGAGACGGTCTTGCTGACCAGCCCCTCGCCGTTCTTCACGCGAGCCTCGGCGGCGACCGTCTTCCCGGAACCGATATTCTTCGTCACTGTCGCGGAGTTCTTGCTCGTGGACTGCCACGAGCCGCCACCGACCCGGTACTGCAGCGTCTTGCCGCCGCCCCCACCGTCCGAGCCGTTGGCGGTGATCTCGAAGGTCACCGGGCACTTCGAGCCGCTCGAGCACTTTTCATTGTTCGAGGAGATGCTCGGCCTGTCCGGCTTCGTGTACGGCGTCACCGAGTTCGACGACTTCGACAGCGCGCTCTCGCCGCCCTCGAAGCGGTTCCTGGCCTGGACCTGGAACTTGTAGGACTTGCCGTTCTTCAGACCCGACGCCGTGTACGAGGTCTTCGAGGCGTCCACGACGGCGCGGCCTCCGCCGCTCCAGGTGATGACGTAGTCCTTGACGGGGGTGCCGTGGTCCTTGGCAGCGGACCAGCTGACCGTGGCCTTGCCGTTCGGATCCTTGCCGGGCAGCGAGGCCTTCACGCCCGTCGGAGCAGCGGGCTTCGCCCACGGGACCACGGCATTCGATGATCCCGAGCTCCCTCCCTTCCCGACGGAGTTCACCCCCTGGTACGTGAAGGAGTGCTTGGAGTTCTCATCGAGGCCCTGGAAGGTCGTCTTGGTCTTGGAGGCGGGGACCGTCTGGGACGCCCCTGAGGAGGATGTGACGACGTACTCCGTGATCGGCTCGCCGTTCGCCTCAGCGGTGGTCATCTCCGGCCAGGTGACGGTGATGCCGCCCCCGAGGGGATTGTTGATCCTCGACGCCGTCGCCGTGCCCGCCGGGGCGGCCGGCTTCCCCGCGGGATGCTCCGCCCGGGACCACTCCGACCACTCCGAGGGCTCCTCGGCGAGGTTGTGCGCGCGGACCCGGAACCGGTAGTCGGTGCCGTTGGTCAGATCCTGCCACGTCGTGCTCGTGGATCCCGCCTCGAGCTCCTGGGACTGGATCTCGCCGGTGGAGGTGTTCTGCATCTGCAGGTCGTAGCGCTGGATCGCGGAGCCGCGGTTCACCGGCGCACTCCACGACACGGTCAGCTGCGTATCGCCCCGCTCGACCGACGGGGAATCCGGCTTCTCCGGGCGCACGTCGGGGCGCGCCTCGGCCGACGGAGCCGACGGGTCGGACTTCCCGACGTCATTGATCGCCACGACCTTGAAGGTGTACTTCGTGTCGTTCGTCAGCCCGTCGATGGTGCACGAGGTCGACGCGCAGGTCTTCGAGACGGCGGGTCCGCCGGCCGAGGTCACCTGGTATTCGGTGATCGGGGCGCCGTTGTCGTCACCGGCGGTGAAGTTGAGTTCGACGAAGCCGTCGCCCACATCGCCGACGCGCGGCGCGGACGGCGCATCGGGCGTGCCGCGGACGGTCACATGGATCTCGCCGTTGGCCATGCGGTCCGGGTCCTGGGTGTCGTCCAGGACGGAGTACTGGATCGAGAGGACCCCGTGGAAGTCCGCGTCCGGGGTGACCTCGACCTGGTCCCCTTCGACCGAGACCTCTCCCTCGCCGTTGATGACGCTGGCGGCCTCGACGGTCCGCTTCCCGCCCGGGAAGGGGTTCGAGTCGTTCTCCAGCACCGCGATCTTCTCGGTGTCGCCGGCATCGATCTGGGCCGTATCGAGCACGGCGGACAGCAGCGGTTTGGTGGAGGCGACGACGGTCACCTCGACGGTCGCGGTCACCGGTGGGTTGGTGCCGTCGCTGACCGAGACCGGGACCTCCAGGACCGTCCCCTTGGTCGCCTGCGGCGTCGCGTCCGCGATCACCGTCGATCCCTCCAGGCTCACCTCGAGACCCTCGGCCTCGGGAACCTCCCCGAGCGAGTAGCTCAGCTCATCACCCTCGGGGTCCTCGGCCGAGGCGGCCAGGTCCACGCTCCCCTGGACATCGCCCTGTTCGACCTCGAGCGCGGCGCCCTGCAGCGTCGGCGGGAGGTTGGCCTCCTCCGGGGCGACGACCACGGGGATCGCCAGGGTCGCCGTCGCGGCCGCGGAGTCGCCGACCTCGCCGTCGGTCACCTCGACCGAGATGCTGTCGCGGCCGGAGAAGTCCTCGGCGGGGCGGTAGCGCAGCGTCGTCTCGTCCTCGACCAGCTCGGAGCCGTCCGTGTGCGCGGCGGTCACCAGCGACGGATCGGTGATCTGGGCGTTCTCGGCCCCCGGGCGCACCCGCACGTTCGCGGGGTCGGCGAGGTCGATCTCCACCTCGGAGCCGGCCTGGACCTCGACGGGCTGGCCGACCCACTTCGGGGCCTGCTTGGCCGTGCCGGGGACCCAGACGTATCCGGCGGACGTCATGCCGTCCTGGTCCTCGATGACGTATCGCAGGCGCTGCTGCTCCTCCTGCGGGGTCACGCGCACCGTGTCCTCTCCGCGCAGGGAGGCCCCCTCCGGATTGCCCTCGAGCGTGACCTTCAGGTCGGAGGTGCTCCCGTCGGGATCGGAGTCGTTGGCGAGCACGTCGACGTCGATGTACTCGCGCTCGGGATCCATCACCTGCTCCGCAGGGACGAAGTCGTCCCGGGCGACGGGACTGCGCAGCGGCGCATTGGGGTCGACCTTGACGGTCACCGAGGCCGAGCTCTTCAGCTGCCCGTCGCTCGCGCTGTAGAGCAGGGTGTGGGTCCCGGGCTCGGACGGAGTCGTCGCCGTGACCACCCCCTCGATCTTCTCGTCCTCCGGATCGGCGACCTCGATCTCGGTCATCGCCTCGACGTCCTCGCGCACCACGCTCAGCGGGGTGCCCTCGGGGTCGGTGTCGTTCTCGAGCACCGGGATCTGGATCTCCCGATCCGGGCGCACCTCCACGGTGTCGTCCACCGCGTAGGGAGGCTGGTTCATCTCGTTGGGCTGCGCCACGCCCACCAGCACCTCTGCGGTGCCGATGGCCCCGTATCGGTCCATGACCTGGTACCGGAAGCGATCCGTCCCGGCGGAGTCCTTGTAGGGGGTGTACTCGATCCACTCGCCGTTGGCGCTCTCGACCACGCCCAGCTGCGGGGTGGGGCTGGTGATGCCGGTGAGCATCACGGAATCACCCTCGGGGTCGATGCCGCTGGTCGGGACCGGGATCCTCACCGTGGACCCGGCGACCGTGCGGGCTTCGAGGTTCTCGGGCTTGGGCGGGGAGTTCGAGGCATCCCGGGGGACGATCTGGATCGTCACGCGGGCCGCGCCGTCGCGACCGGTCTCATCCATGACCTGGTAGGTCAGGGTGACCTCCCCGCTGGCGTCGTCGTCGGCGCGGAAGCGCACCTGGTCCTGATGGGACTCGGCGTGGCCCGCGGTCTCGGCGTCGGACTTGTCCAGGATCTCCCCGAGGTGCATCTCGGAATCCGTGGGCGAGACGTCGTTGCCGATCACATCGATCGAGACCATGTCCCCGGCCCGGACCACGGCACGGTCGGGCACGGCGATCGGGTTGGCGAACTGGGTGTCCGTGCTCGCCAGCATCACCCGGATCGTGCCCTCGGTGCTGCCGGCGGAGTTCGCGACCTCATAGGTCAGCGGCACGGGTTCGTCGGACACCGTCGCGCCGGGCTCCGCCTCGACGCGCACCAGGTGGTGAGCGACGATCGTCGCCTTCAGCCCGCTGTCCTCGGGGACCTGGACGGAGTTCACCACCAGCACGCCGCCGGTGGGATCGACGTCGTTCTGCAACGGGTCGATCAAGGTGTCCGTCCCGGTGGTGACCGTGCCCAGGTCGTCGACCGCGACCGGAATCAGATCGTCCGAGGCGGGCTCGACGATGTCGACGCGGATGATCCCCAGGGAGGCGGAGCTGGCACCGCTGGCGGCGACCGTGTACTCGAGGTAGTAGGTACCCGGGCTCGCCCCGGACACGCGGATCGTGCCCGCGTCCAGGACCGCGTCGATCTCGAGGGCATCCGGCCCGGTGACATTGGTCAGCTCGAGCTGACCGCCGTTGGGGTTCAGATCATTGACCAGGGGTTTGATCGTCGTCGTCCGTCCGGAGACGATGCTGGCGTGATCGGCCGTCGTGATCGGCGCGAGGTCGTTGTCGGTCACGGCCTCGACCTCGACGGTGCCTTCGTGGGTGGCGCCGTTCTCGTCCCGGAACTCCACGGTGACCGTCTTGGTCCCGGTCTGGATCCCGGCGTCGTTGAAGGTGATCAGGCCGTCGGGCTGGAAGCTGACGACGTCCTCCGGCTCGGCGACCGCGTTGGTGAGGTAGAACGCGTCCCCGTCGGGGTCCTGCCAGTACGGCTTGATGTTGAAGCTGATGTCCTCGCCGGAGCGCACCTGCACCTTGGTGGTGGCACCCTCGACGGGTTTCGGCGGCTCGTTCGTGCTCTCGCCGTGCACGTCGAGGTCGACGCTGGCGGTGTCGGTGCCGCCGCGTCCGTCGTCGGCCTTATAGGTGAAGCTCGCACTGCCGGAGGCGTCCTCGTCCACCACCACCTGCATCTGGGTGCCGCCCTGGATCGGGGTGACCGTGCCGATTCCCGGCTGGTCCCCCTCCAGGCCGACGGTCAGGACGTCCCCGTCGGGGTCCGTGTCGTTGCGGGTCACCGGCAGCACCACGCTGGCCCCGGGGCGGACGCCGAAGGAGTCGTCGTTGGCCGTCGGCTTCCGGTTCTCCTCCTCCCGCTCGGCGGCGGTGTTGGTGATGGTGGTGGTGAGAGTTTCCTTCTCCTTCTCCTTGGACTTGTCGGTCTGGATGTCCTGGGAGATGTTCCAGTCCTCGACGACCTCCATGTTCTCGGCGATCTTCCAGGACAGGCCGAACTCCTGGTCGTTGAGCACGACCAGGTCATGGTTCACGCGGAAGGTGAGGTCCGCGGCGCTGTCGGCCTCCGGGATGGAGTCCTGGACCGGTTCGCCGCCCTCGCAGATGCGCACGTAGCGCACCGATTGGTTCCATGCCCCGTAGGCACAGCCCTGGGCCTGCGCGGGTGCCACCGGCTCCCCCGTGCCCCCTGCTGCGATCTTCTGGGCGTCCCCGCCGGCCAGGGGCACGAGGAACAGGGTGTCCTCGGTGGCGACGACGACATCGTCCGAGGCCGAGCTGGGCTGCTGCAGCTGGGCCGCCTGGAGGTCGGAGACTCCGTAGTCCGAGAGGCTGTACTCCGAGGCGTCGGTGCCGATCCGGAGCAGCCGGTTCTCCTTGTCGAGGATGACGGGGTCCTCCCCCACCGTCGTCATCTGGAGCATCTCGGGCTTGGCGCTGACGTTGCTGACCGTGATGGGCTTGTCGGCCTCGGTGTCCCGGGTGTCGTCGGTGCGGGGGAACTTCAGCAGCTGCTCGCCGTCCAGGACGAAGACGGTGCCCTGGGTCGACACGGCGATCTTCGGGGCTTTGTCCTCCGCCTCATAGGTCGGGTCGACATCGCCGGCGTCGAACGCCGCCGCCTCTCCCGGAGTGAGGATCCAGACCTTGCCGTCAGGGCCCGCGATGGCCACGCGATCGCCTCCGAGCTTCACCTGCGTGCCCGCCTGGAGCTCGACGAGGCCGCCGCGCTGGACGGAGGCGGTGTTGATCGGTGTGATCCCCCGCGGTCCCGTCTCGATCACGGTGTCCCCGGATTGCAGGATGTCGAGGTCGTCGCCGCTCATCGACAGCCGGGCATCGAGCTGGCCGGCGTCGACGTTCAGGCGGCCCATGAGACGCTGATCGGAGCCGGTCACCCAGACACCGCCGTCGGAGACCTCGACGTCCGAGGACGACAGTCCCGGGTAGTGGATCGCGAATCCCGTCACGACGAGCGCCACCACGGTGAGCACGGCGCTCGAGACGACGGTGGACCGTCGTCGGCGCTGCTTCACCCCGGCGGTGACAGACATGGTGATGACCCCTCGAAATCGCTTCCTCGCTCCACCCGCACGCCCCATGACCCCATTGCATCCCCGCCGGGGTGCACCCCCGGGGTCGGCCCTGCCGTGCGCGCGACCGTCCCAGGGTACTCGCCGGGTCTTCTGGGTGCCACGAGCGACATATCACCTTCGGGAATACACCGTCGTGACGCACGGATCCGGGGGCTGACCTGGACAGGTCCTCAGCGGTGCCGTTCGACCAGGCTGCGGGTGAACTCGATCAGCGCCTCTCGCACCACGCCCGCGGGCAGCTCCTCGAGGATCGCCACCGACTCATCTGCCGTGCGCTGCCCCAGCTCCCGAGTGGCCTCCAGAGCGGGGTCAACCTGCAGCAGTGCCACCAGCTCCGCCAGGGACTCGTCGCTGCTGAGATCGCCGTCCAGACGTTCGACGATCGCCAGGCTGCGGGCGTCGCCCTCCTGGGAGGCACGACGTCGTACGAGGAGGGTCGGCATCGTCGGGACCCCCTCCCGCAGATCGATGCCGGGCGTCTTGCCGCTGGTGGCCGCGTCGCTGCCCAGGTCCAGCACATCGTCCGCGAGCTGGAAGGCCACGCCGACCTTCTCGCCGTAGCGGCGCATGATGTCGCCCGTGCCGGCCGGTGCTCCGGCCAGGATGGCGCCGAGCTCCCCGGCGAGGGCGAGCAGCGACGCGGTCTTGTCGGACAGGACCGAGATGTAGTGCTCGAACGGGTCATCCTGCGGCGCGGGGCCGACGGTCTCGTGCAGCTGGCCGAGGCACAGCCGTTCGAAGGTCTCGGAATGCAGCCTCACGGCGGCTGGGCCGATGCGGGCACTCAGAGCGCTGGCTCGGGCGAAGAGGAAGTCCCCGGTCAGGATCGCGACGTTGTTGCCCCAGAGGGCGTGCGCGCTGTCGGTGCCCCGCCGCGTCGGCGCAGAGTCCATGACGTCGTCGTGGTACAGGCTGGCCAGATGCGTCAGCTCCACGAGCACCGCGGCATCGAGGACGTTGTCCTCCTCGATGTCGCCGAGGGCCGCGGCGAGCAGCACGAGCATGGGGCGGACCCGCTTGCCGCCGGCGTCCATCAGGTGACGGGCGGTCCAGCGGGTCATGTCGTCCGAGGTCGCGACCGAGGCCCGCAGGCGATCCTCGATGGACTCGAGACGGTCCGCGATTCTCGTCGCGACCGCCTCGTCGACGACGGGGACGGCCGGCAGCGAGGACGTCATGACTCTCCTGGGACTCGGCGGGAACGCCTTCGGAGTCGTTCCCCGGCTCTGGCTACTTCGTGGACGGCGACGACGGGCGTCGCCCCCGCTGTACGGGGCACCTCCCGATACCGTCTCGCACACGGTCGCCCAGTCTACCCTCGGCCCCTCGAGGGGACCCATCGCAAAGGTCCCGGCGTGACAGGTGGTACGTCAGCATCGTGCTCCTCCAAGCCGCACGCACCACGAGCCGGCCCGCGCGGCTGCCTGGACGAGTTCCTCGCGAGCGAGCGGCCGCGGTAGCCTTGAGCACCGCGTCGAGAGCCCGGTGACGGCACGCCGTCATGGACGCCGGCACCGCGTCGGTCAGCCGCGGTCACGGCTCGGCACCCGCACGGCACCGCAGGGCACGGGACGTGCACGGCACGGCACCGCAGGGCACGGCACGGCACGGCACGGGACGGACCCGGGGCATGAAAAAAAGGGAGTGGGAGGCGCGAAACCAGCCTCGAGACGAGGGGTTTCCAGCAGCCTCCCACTCCCGTGGAAGATGTCCGGCGGCGTCCTACTCTCCCACACCCTCCCGAGTGCAGTACCATCGGCGCAATCGAGCTTAGCTTCCGGGTTCGGAATGGAACCGGGCGTTTCCTCGATGCTATGACCGCCGTAACACGACGAGACAACCAGCCCACAAACACCAACCCCAACCGGGAACAGTGTCCAGGGATTGTTTCTCCAGAACCACACAGTGGACGCGAACACACAACAGTAAACAAAAATGTGTTATTAAGTCATCAGCCATTAGTACCAGTCAGCTCCACACATTGCTGTGCTTCCACATCTGGCCTATCAACCCAGTCATCTACTGGGGGCCTCTCACACCACAAGGGTGCATGGATATCTCATCTTGAAGCAGGCTTCCCGCTTAGATGCTTTCAGCGGTTATCCCTTCCCGACGTAGCCAACCAGCCATGCTCTTGGCAGAACAACTGGCACACCAGAGGTCAGTCCATCCCGGTCCTCTCGTACTAGGGACAGGACTTCTCAAATATCCAACGCGCGCAGCGGATAGGGACCGAACTGTCTCACGACGTTCTAAACCCAGCTCGCGTACCGCTTTAATAGGCGAACAGCCTAACCCTTGGGACCAACTCCAGCCCCAGGATGCGACGAGCCGACATCGAGGTGCCAAACCATGCCGTCGATATGAGCTCTTGGGCAAGATCAGCCTGTTATCCCCGGGGTACCTTTTATCCGTTGAGCGACACCCATTCCACAATGGAGTGCCGGATCACTAGTTCCTGCTTTCGCACCTGCCCGACATGTCTGTCTCGCAGTCAAGCTCCCTTGTGCACTTACACTCAACACCTGATTGCCAACCAGGCTGAGGGAACCTTTGAGCGCCTCCGTTACTCTTTAGGAGGCAACCGCCCCAGTTAAACTACCCATCAGACACTGTCCCTGATCCGGATCACGGACCGAGGTTAGGAATCCAGAACGACCAGAGTGGTATTTCAACAATGACTCCACACTCACTGGCGTGAATGCTTCCCAGTCTCCCACCTATCCTACACAAGCCGTCCCGAACACCAATATCAAACTATAGTAAAGGTCCCGGGGTCTTTCCGTCCTGCTGCGCGTAACGAGCATCTTTACTCGTAATGCAATTTCGCCGAGTTCGCGGTTGAGACAGTGGAGAAGTCGTTACGCCATTCGTGCAGGTCGGAACTTACCCGACAAGGAATTTCGCTACCTTAGGATGGTTATAGTTACCACCGCCGTTTACTGGGGCTTAAATTCTCAGCGTCGACCCCCGAAGGGATCTAACCGGTCCTCTTAACCTTCCAGCACCGGGCAGGCGTCAGTCCGTATACAGCGTCTTACGACTTCGCACGGACCTGTGTTTTTAGTAAACAGTCGCTTCTCCCTGGTCTCTGCGGCCCTCACCGCTCTCACGGTTCGGGCCCCCCTTCTCCCGAAGTTACGGGGGCATTTTGCCGAGTTCCTTAACCACGATTCTCTCGAACGCCTCGGTATTCTCTACCTGATCACCTGAGTCGGTTTCGGGTACGGGCGACCGTATTCGTCACGCCGGAACTTTTCTAGGCAGTACAGGATCACTCACCTTCGCCCCTACGGGATCCCCATCACGTCTGACCCTCATGGCCCCAGCATTACCCGGGGCCGGGCTGCACGCTTAGACGGACTATTCCATTAAGTCCGCGGAAGCTACCTCACTGCGTCATCCCACGCGCTGACCTACTACAACCTTGGTTCCCAGCCTCACCAACCTCCACACCCCGAAGGGTATGGGGCCAGCTCGGGTGGTTAGCATCGGAAGCCTCGGTATGGGTCCTCCTACGATCGGTTCGGGAATATCAACCCGATGTCCATCGACTACGCCTGTCGGCCTCGCCTTAGGTCCCGACTAACCCAGGGCGGATAAACCTGGCCCTGGAACCCTTGATCAATCGGCGGACGGGTTTCTCACCCGTCTATCGCTACTCATGCCTGCATTCTCACTCGTACAGCCTCCACCACTGGGTTCCCCCGCGGCTTCACCGGCTGCACGACGCTCCCCTACCCACCCCAGCACAAGGCTGGAGTGACACAGCTTCGGCGGTGTGCTTGAGCCCCGCTAAATTGTCGGCGCAGAATCACTTGACCAGTGAGCTATTACGCACTCTTTCAAGGGTGGCTGCTTCTAAGCCAACCTCCTGGTTGTCTCAGCAACTCCACATCCTTTTCCACTTAGCACACGCTTAGGGGCCTTAGCTGATGTTCTGGGCTGTTTCCCTCTCGACCATGAAGCTTATCCCCCACAGTCTCACTGCTGCGCTCTCACGTATCGGCATTCGGAGTTTGGCTAAGGTCAGTAACCCGGTGGGGCCCATCGCCTATCCAGTGCTCTACCTCCGACACGAAACACGCAACGCTGCACCTAAATGCATTTCGGGGAGAACCAGCTATCACGAAGTTTGATTGGCCTTTCACCCCTATCCACAGGTCATCCCCTCCATTTTCAACTGAAGTGGGTTCGCGCCTCCACGCGGTCTTACCCGCGCTTCACACTGCCCATGGATAGATCACTTCGCTTCGGGTCTAGAGCCGGCGACTGAACGCCCCGTTCAGACTCGCTTTCGCTACGGCTACCCCACACGGGTTAACCTCGCCACCGACCACTAACTCGCAGGCTCATTCTTCAAAAGGCACGCCGTCACCCCAAAAGGCTCCGACGGATTGTAAGCACACGGTTTCAGGTACTATTTCACTCCCCTCCCGGGGTGCTTTTCACCTTTCCCTCACGGTACTTGTCCGCTATCGGTCAAGAAGTAGTATTCAGGCTTACCAGGTGGTCCTGGCAGATTCACACCGGATTTCACGGGTCCGGTGCTACTCGGGAACAGCATCACGCCGCACATCAGTTTCGTCTACGGGGGTCACACCCTCTACGCCGTCGCACTCACCACGACTTCGACTACTGCTATGCGTCCACGTCGATCCGCCGGCAGACGGACCAGACACGTCCCACAACCCCCGACCTGCAACCCCTGCCGGGTATCACACAGACCAGGTTTAGCCACCTCCGCTTTCGCTCGCCACTACTCACGGAATCACTCTTTGTTTTCTCTTCCTGCGGGTACTGAGATGTTTCACTTCCCCGCGTTCCCTCCACACCACCTATACATTCAGTGGCGGGTACCGCGACATGACTCGCGGTGGGTTTCCCCATTCGGACATCCTCGGATCACAGCTCTGTTGTCAACTCCCCGAGGCTTAACGCAGACTCACACGTCCTTCGTCGGCTCTTCTTGCCAAGGCATCCACCGTGCGCTCTAAAAAACTTAGCAACACAAAGACACAAAATCATAAAAATTGCTTACAAGATGCTCGCGTCCACTATGTAGTTCTCAAGAAACAACCCCACACCCACCACACCCGCAAACCAGCGGACCATGACGAGGGAGGACCAGCCACACACCCCAGCACCCAAAAGCACCAGGGACGCGTGCAGCCTCACAACCCAATAGCGTGTCTCCACCTCGAACCACCCGGCAGCACTCGTTCCAGACCCCTCAAAAAGAGGCCGTACTGAAGAAACCACACCGACTGGTGAAGTGCCCATTCATTGATGTTCCACCCGTGAGCAACCATCCCCACCACACTCGGGCAGGAAAATGGCCACCATAATGGTGATGCTCCTTAGAAAGGAGGTGATCCAGCCGCACCTTCCGGTACGGCTACCTTGTTACGACTTAGTCCCAATCACCGATCCCACCTTCGACAGCTCCCTCACAAGGATGGGCCACTGGCTTCGGGTGTTACCGACTTTCGTGACTTGACGGGCGGTGTGTACAAGGCCCGGGAACGTATTCACCGCAGCGTTGCTGATCTGCGATTACTAGCGACTCCGACTTCATGGGGTCGAGTTGCAGACCCCAATCCGAACTGAGGCCGGCTTTTTGGGATTCGCTCCACCTCACAGCTTCGCAACCCATTGTACCGACCATTGTAGCATGCTTGAAGCCCAAGACATAAGGGGCATGATGATTTGACGTCGTCCCCACCTTCCTCCGAGTTGACCCCGGCAGTCTCCCATGAGTCCCCGCCACTACGCGCTGGCAACATGGAACGAGGGTTGCGCTCGTTGCGGGACTTAACCCAACATCTCACGACACGAGCTGACGACAACCATGCACCACCTGTGAACCAGTCCGAAGAAAGCCACATCTCTGCAGCCGTCCGGTCCATGTCAAGCCTTGGTAAGGTTCTTCGCGTTGCATCGAATTAATCAGCATGCTCCGCCGCTTGTGCGGGCCCCCGTCAATTCCTTTGAGTTTTAGCCTTGCGGCCGTACTCCCCAGGCGGGGCACTTAATGCGTTAGCTACGGCGCGGAGAACGTGGAATGTCCCCCACACCTAGTGCCCAACGTTTACGGCATGGACTACCAGGGTATCTAATCCTGTTCGCTACCCATGCTTTCGCTTCTCAGTGTCAGTAATGGCCCAGAGACCTGCCTTCGCCATCGGTGTTCTTCCTGATATCTGCGCATTTCACCGCTACACCAGGAATTCCAGTCTCCCCTACCACACTCTAGCCTGCCCGTACCCACCGCACGCCCGAGGTTGAGCCTCGGGTTTTCACGGCAGACGCGACAAGCCACCTACAAGCTCTTTACGCCCAATAATTCCGGACAACGCTTGCGCCCTACGTATTACCGCGGCTGCTGGCACGTAGTTAGCCGGCGCTTCTTCTGCAGGTACCGTCACTTTCGCTTCTTCCCTACTGAAAGAGGTTTACAACCCGAAGGCCGTCATCCCTCACGCGGCGTCGCTGCATCAGGCTTTCGCCCATTGTGCAATATTCCCCACTGCTGCCTCCCGTAGGAGTCTGGGCCGTGTCTCAGTCCCAGTGTGGCCGGTCGCCCTCTCAGGCCGGCTACCCGTCATCGCCTTGGTGAGCCATTACCTCACCAACAAACTGATAGGCCGCGAGTCCATCCCCCACCGAAAAACTTTCCAGCAACCACCATGCGGTGGAAACTCATATCCGGTATTAGCCTCGATTTCTCGAGGTTATCCCGAAGAGGGGGGCAGGTTACTCACGTGTTACTCACCCGTTCGCCACTAATCAGGCGGTGCAAGCACCACCATCATCGTTCGACTTGCATGTGTTAAGCACGCCGCCAGCGTTCGTCCTGAGCCAGGATCAAACTCTCCATGAAAACATAGAAAAATCCCAGCAAACAACAAACAACTAGCATAAACTGCTAATCATCCGTTAAAATTTGCCATTCAAAATAATGGCATCAATAAACAGACACGCTATTGAGATATCAAGCAACACGCGCACATCGTTTCCATCCCGCGATCGCGGTCTGAGTCAGAGGCTCGGATGCGCCGTCCGGGATGACCCGGTGACGACTTGTTGTGCTTCGTCGTCCCGGCGCGAGTCGCTACTCTAGCAGTTCCTCGCGGCCAAGTCCAACTCCGCTGTCCGTGTCGTGCATCTCGGTCAGATCGCTGGGCGATCATCCCGCCGTGCCGGTCACGGCCGCTCCTCTGGTTGCCCAGGAGACCGGGTCAGCATCTCGTCCTCATCCGCTCCTGGCCGCCAGCTCCTCGGGGGAACCTCTCGGCCTCTCGCGTCTGCGTCCTCGCTGCTGACAAGAGAAGACATTACGCGGCCTCGGGCCCACGGGCAAACCGGGATGTTCGCCGTCCGTTCACCCGTCTGCACATCCATCAGTGCAGGTCATCGCTGCTTTCCAGGCTCTGGGAAAGCGCTCGTTCACTCCGATGTGACCCACGTCTGTAAGGGGCGTCACGGGAATCGGATCCGGTGGGGCGTGCGCCGCCGGCCCGGAACGCGCAGCGCCCCGGTCCCCCACCAGGGGAACCGGGGCGCCGCAGGGCGAGGGGCGTCAGCCGACCAGGCGCACCATCGCGGCGTTCTTGCGTCCGCGGCGCAGCAGCAGGTGACGGCCCGGCAGCAGGTCGAGCTCTCCCAGCTCACGGGTGAGCTCGTCGGCGGTGAGCTTCTCGCCGTTGACCGAGAGTCCGCCCTCGTCGGCTCCGCGACGGGCGGCGCCCTTGGACTGTGCGATGCCGGTGGCGATGAAGGCGTCCACCAAGGGGGTGGTCGGACTCAGCTCGGCGCCGGGCAGCTCCCGGGCGATCGAGTCGACGGTCCGCTCCTCGAGCGCCCGCACGTCCCCGCGCCCGAACAGCACCGCCGCCGCGGCCGTGGCCTGCGCGGTGGCCTGCTCACCGTGGACGAGCGTGGTGAGGTCGTCGGCCAGGGCGCGCTGCGCCTGGCGCTTGTGCGAGGCCTCCTCGGTGGCCTGCTCGAGCTCGGCGATCTCCTCCTGGCAGCGGAAGGTGAAGTAGCGCAGGTACTTCACGACGTCCGCGTCGGCCGCGTTGAGCCAGAACTGGTGGAAGGCGTAGGGGCTGGTGAGTTCGGCGTCGAGCCAGATCGCGCCGCCCTCGCTCTTGCCGAACTTGCTGCCGTCCGCCTTGGTCACCAGCGGGGTGGTCAGCGCATGGGCGTCGTGCCCCTCGACCTTGTGGATCAGCTCGACCCCGGAGAGCAGGTTGCCCCACTGGTCGTTGCCGCCGTACTGGAGGCTCACCCCGTAGCGTCGGTGCAGCTCGAGGTAGTCGATGCTCTGCAGCACCTGGTAGCTGAACTCCGTGTAGCTGATTCCCTCGTCGCTCTGCAGACGGCGGGCGACGGTCTCCTTGCCGAGCATGGTGCCCATGCGGAAGTGCTTGCCCATGTCCCGCAGGAAGTCGAGGGCGCTCATCTGCCCGATCCAGTCGAGGTTGTTGACCATGGTCACGGCGTGCTCGCCCTCGAGGTCGAGGAAGCGGGAGATCTGGGAGCGCAGGCTGTCCACCCAGCCGTGCACGATCTCCGCGTCGTTGAGCACGCGCTCCCCGGACATGCGTGGGTCGCCGATCAGGCCGGTCGCCCCGCCCACCAGGGCGTAGGGGTGGTGGCCGGCGAGCTGGAGACGCCGCATGGTCAGCACCTGGGTGAGGTGGCCGACGTGCAGGGAGGCGGCCGTCGGGTCGAAGCCGCAATACAGGCTGACCGGTCCGTCCGCCAGAGCTCTGCCGAGCGCCTCGCGCCCGGTGGTCTGCACGACGAGTCCTCGCCAGGCGAGCTCGTCCAGGACGGAATGCATCGATCGGTTCCTCTCGGTGGGGCACGCAGTGCCGTGACGGGGTGCGGAGGTCGGAGCGGACGGGGGCCGGGCGGACGGGCACCATGGACGTCCGGGCGGGCGTCGTGCGCCATTGTCACAGATCCGGGCCGACGGGACCGTGCGACGCCACGACCGCAGACCGACGGCCGACGACCTCACCGGTCATCGGTCGCTCCGGGAGCGCCGGGCCCGTCCGCCCGGATCACCGGCGGCGGAGGGGTCCCGGCGCGACCGTGCTCAGCGGTCCCGGGTGAAGGACCGCAGGTCGCGGATGGTCTCGGCGACGGCCTGTTCCTGCTCCGCCACCCGCGCCGGGGCGGTCCCGCCCTTGGCGTCGCGGGAGGCGATCGAGCCCTGGACGGTCAGGACCTCGCGCACCGAGGCGTCGAGGTGCTCGGAGATCTCGGCGAATTCGGCATCGGTGAGGTCCCACAGCTCCTTGTCCTGCTCCTCGGCGACCTTCACGCAGGCCCCGGAGATCTCGTGCGCGCTGCGGAAGGGCACGCCATGGCGCACCAGGTGGTCGGCGATGTCGGTGGCGAGGGAGAAGCCCTGCGGGGCCAGCTCCGCCATCCGCTCGGTGTGGAACACCAGAGTCGCCATCATCCCGGTGAAGGCCGGCAGCACCAGGTCGAGGGAGTCGACCTGGTCGAAGACGGGCTCCTTGTCCTCCTGCAGGTCACGGTTGTACGCCAGCGGCAGGGCCTTGAGCGTGGTCAGCAGCCCGACCAGGTCGCCCACGACGCGGCCCGCCTTGCCGCGGGCGAGCTCGGCGATGTCCGGATTCTTCTTCTGCGGCATGATCGAGGAGCCGGTGGAGAAGGAGTCGTCCAGGGTGATGAAGGAGAACTCCTTCGTGTTCCACAGGATGATCTCCTCGGCCAGGCGCGACAGATCGATGCCGATCATCGCCAGCACGAAGGAGAACTCGGCGGTCAGGTCCCGCGAGGCGGTGCCGTCGATCGAGTTCCACACCGAATCCGTGAAGCCCAGCTCCGCGGCGACGGCCTGCGGGTCCAGTCCCAGGCTCGAGCCGGCCAGAGCCCCGGACCCGTACGGCGAGACGGCCGTGCGGCGGTCGAGGTCGGCCAGGCGCTCCACGTCGCGCAGCAGCGGCCAGGCGTGGGCGAGCAGGTGGTGGCTCAGCAGCAGCGGCTGGGCGTGCTGGAGATGCGTGCGGCCCGGCATGGGGACGCCGTGCACCTCGCGCGCCCGCTCGAGCAGCACCTCGGCGAGGTCGAGGACCTGGTCGCCGACGGCGCGGGCCTGGTCGCGCAGAAACAGCCGGATCAGCGTGGCGATCTGGTCGTTGCGCGAGCGGCCGGCGCGCAGCTTGCCGCCGAGCTCGCCGCCGGCGCGCTCGATGAGGCCGCGCTCGAGGGCCGTGTGCACGTCCTCGTCGTCCGCGGCCGCGACGAATTCGCCGGAGGCGACGTCGGCCGCGAGCACGTCGAGGGCCTCCTGCATCCGAGCCAGCTCGTCATCGCTCAGCAGCTCCGCGGCATGCAGCACGTTCGCGTGGGCCTTCGAGCCGCGCAGGTCGTACTGGGCCAGGCGCCAGTCGAAGTGGGTGGACACGGACAGGGCGGCGAGCGCGGCGGCGGGGCCGGAGCCGAAGCGTCCGCCCCACAGCGCGGCGCTCGCGCCCGAAGGTGCCGAGGTGGCCTCCGGGCCCGGGGTCGAGGTGCTCACTCGGCGTCCTCGGCGTCCAGGTTCTCCCCGTTGCCGAAGGCGACGTCGCGGGCCGCGGCCTGCTTGGCGGCCAGCCCGTAGATGTCGATGAAGCCGCGGGCGCTGGACTGGTCGAAGGCGTCGCCCTCGTCGTAGGTGGCGAGGTTGAAGTCGTACAGACCGGTCTCCGAGCGGCGGCCGGTCACGGTGGCGCGGCCGCCGTGCAGCGTCATCCGGATGTCGCCGTTGACGTAGCGCTGGGTGTCCTCGATGAAGGCGTCCAGGGACTTCTTCAGCGGGGAGAACCACTGGCCGTCGTAGACCATCTCGGTCCAGCGATCGCCGACGGTGCGCTTGAAGCGGGCCTGCTCGCGCTCGAGGGTGACGCGCTCGAGCTCCTGGTGGGCGGTGATCAGGGCCATGGCGCCCGGGGCCTCGTAGACCTCGCGGGACTTGATGCCCACCAGACGGTCCTCGACGATGTCGATGCGGCCGATGCCCTGGGCGCCGGCGCGGCGGTTCATCTCCTGGATGGCCTGGAGCGGGGTGACCGTCCGGCCGTCGATCGCGACCGGGACGCCGCGCTCGAAGGTGAGGACGACCTCGTCGGCGACCGGCGGGAAGGCCGGATCGTCGGTGTAGCTGAAGATGTCCTTGGTGGGCTCGTTCCAGATGTCCTCGAGGAAGCCGGTCTCGATGGCGCGGCCCCACACGTTCTGGTCGATGGAGAACGGGTTGTGCTTCGTGGTCTCGATCGGCAGGCCCTTGCGCTCGGCGTACTGGATCGCCTTGTCGCGGGTCAGGGCGAGGTCGCGCACCGGGGCGATGCACTTCAGCTCGGGGGCGAGCGAGGTGATCGAGACCTCGAAGCGCACCTGGTCGTTGCCCTTTCCGGTGCAGCCGTGGGCGACCGTGGTGGCGCCGAACTTCTTGGCGGCCTTCACGAGGTGCTTGGTGATCACCGGGCGGGAGATCGCCGAGACGTTCGGGTAGGCGTCCATGTACAGCGAGTTGGTCTTGAGGGCTGCCATGCAGTACTCCTCGGCGAACTCGTCGCGGGCGTCGGCGACGTAGGCCTCGACGGCGCCGCAGTCCAGGGCGCGCTGACGGATCACCTCGAGGTCCTCGCCGCCCTGGCCGACGTCCACCGCGCAGGCGATGACGTCGGCGCCGGTGGCGTCGTGGATCCAGCCGATGGCCACGGAGGTGTCGAGTCCGCCGGAGTAGGCGAGGACGATGCGTTCGGTCACGGGAATGCTCCTAGAAGGGGGGTCGGTCGGTGGTCGGGGCGGGCGGGGCGCGGGCCTCGCCCGGGTCTGTGAGGTCTTGCGGGGTCTGTCAGATCTCTGGGGGTCGGTGGGTCGCTCAGATGCCGGGGGCGGGATCTCCGGGGGCCGTGTCCACGGGGACCGCGCCGGGCTCGGGCGGCGCGGGGGGCTCAGGCGTCTCAGGGACCTCACGGCGCCCGTCGGCCAGGTCGAGCAGCCGCGCCGCGAGGCGATCGCCGCCGACGGGGTCCCGGGAGACCAGCAGCACGGTGTCGTCGCCCGCGATCGTACCCAGGACGTCGGGCATCACCGATCGGTCCAGGGCAGAGGCGAGATACTGCGCTCCGCCCGGCGGGGTCCGCACGACGACGAGGTTGCCGCTGGCTTCCGCGGAGACGAGGAGACCTTCCGCCAGGCGCGGCAGGCGGGCCTCGAGCAGCTCGCTCTCGGCGGGCGGGCCCGTCGGCCGCGGCGCGCCGCCCTCGGGAGGCAGGCGGTAGACGAGGCTGCCGGCCGAGCCGCGGACCTTCTCGGCCTGCAGCTCGACGAGGTCGCGGGAGAGCGTGGCCTGCGTGACCTCGATCCCCTCGGCGGTCAGCAGCTGTGCGAGCTGCGACTGCGAGGAGACCTCCCGGTGGGTCAGCAGCTGGACGATGCGCTGCTGCCGGGAGGTCTTGGTCTGGGCCAGGGCCCGGCGCTGTTCGCTCATCGTCGCTCCCCCGCCGGGCGGGCATGGCCGGCCGTGGTCGCATCGGGATGCTCCAGCAGCCAGGTGAGCAGCGCCTTCTGGGCGTGCAGGCGGTTCTCCGCCTCGTCCCACACCACCGAGGCGGGACCGTCGATCACGGAGGCGGCGACCTCCTTGCCGCGATAGGCGGGCAGGCAGTGCAGGAAGATGCCCCCGGAGAGGTCCATGAGCTCCTCGGTGACCTGGTACGGCGCGAAGGTGGCCTCGCCGCGGCCGTCCTCACCCTCCTGCCCCATCGACACCCAGGTGTCGGTGAGCACGGCGCTCGCCCCGGCGACGGCCTCTCGGGGATCCTCGGTCACCCGGACCGAGCCGCCGGTGGCGGCGGCGATCTCGGTGGCGCGCGCCAGGACCGCCGGGTCGGGCCGGTGGGAGGCGGGGGCTCCGATGCGCACGTCCATGCCGGCGGTCGCGCCGCCGAGCAGGTAGGAGTGGGCCATGTTGTTGGCGCCGTCGCCGAGATAGGCCAGCGAGCGGCCGGTCAGCGCCGCGTCGCCATCGGCCAGCCCCCCGGTGTGCTGGGCGATGGTCTGCAGGTCCGCGAGGATCTGACAGGGGTGGAACTCGTCGGTCAGGGCATTGACCACGGGGACGGAGGCGTGCGCGGCCATCTCCTCGATCCGCTCCTGGCCGAAGGTGCGCCACACGATCGCCGAGACCATGCGGGTGAGCACCTCGGTGGTGTCGCCGATCGACTCCCCGCGCCCCAGCTGGCTCGCCCCGGCCTCCATCACCAGCGGGCTGCCGCCGAGCTCGGCCACCCCGGTCGCGAAGGAGATCCGCGTGCGGGTCGAGGACTTGTCGAACATGATGGCGACCGTGCGCGGCCCCTCGAGGGGACGACGGGCGAAGCGATCCCCCGCCAGCTGGAGGGCGAGGGCGAGGACCTCCTTCTGCTCGGCGGGGGCGAGGTCGTCGTCGCGCAGGAAGTGGCGGGGCATGTCAGTTCCCTCCGGCGGCCGTGGCGGCCGCGAGCAGGTCGGGCAGGGCGGCGACGAAGCTGTCGAGGTCCGCCTGGGCGATGATCAGGGGCGGGGCGAGGCGCAGGGTCGAGGCGTCGGGCGCGTTGATGATGAAGCCGGCCTCCAGCGCCGCGGCGACGACCTGCTTCGCGATCGGCTCCGCGAGCCCGATGCCGAGCAGTAGCCCGGCGCCGCGCACCCCGGTGATCAGGGGGTCCTCGAGCGCGAGCACGTCGGCGCTCAGCTGCGCACCGACGGTGCGGACGTGCTCGAGCACGCCGTCCTCGAGCAGGGTGCCGATCACGGCGAGGCCCGCCGCGGCGGCCAGCGGATTGCCGCCGAAGGTGGTGCCGTGCTGGCCGGGCTGGAGCAGGTCGTGGACGTCCGCGCCGAAGCTGATCACGGCACCGATCGGGAAGCCGCCCCCGAGGCCCTTGGCCAGCGTCATGACGTCGGGCTGCAGGCCGTCGATCCCCTGGTGGGCGAACCAGTTCCCGGTCCGGCCCATGCCGGTCTGGACCTCGTCGAGGATCAGCAGGGTGCCGTGCTCCCGGGTGAGGCGACGCAGGGCGCGGAGGTACTCGGGGCTCAGCGGCAGCACTCCGGCCTCGCCCTGGATGGGCTCGGCGAACACGGCGGCCACATCGCCGGGGGCGAGGGCCTCGGCCAGAGCCCGCTCGTCACCGGCGGGCACGAACTCCACCCCTCCGGGCAGCGGCTCGAAGGGAGCCCGGTAGGCCTCCTTCGCGGTCAGGGCGAGAGCGCCCATGGTGCGGCCGTGGAAGGAGTTCGTCAGGGACAGGATGCGCGGTCGCCCGGTGCGGCGCGCGATCTTGAACGCCGCCTCGTTCGCCTCGGTGCCGGAGTTCGCGAAGAACACCCCGGAACCGGCCGGGGCACCGGCGAGGGTCAGCAGCTTCTCGGCGAGCTCGATCTGCGGGGCCGTGGCGAAGAAGTTCGAGACGTGCCCGAGGGTCTCGGCCTGCTTGGTCAGCGCGGACAGGATCGCCGGATGGGCGTGGCCGAGGGTGTTCACGGCGATACCGGCCAGCAGGTCGAGGTACTCCTTCCCGTCGGTGTCCCAGACGCGCGTCCCCTCTCCGCGGGCGAGGATCCGCTGCGGGGCGCCGAACACGGGCAGCAGCGCCTCGCCGTAGCGCGTGGCGAGGTCGCCGGAGCCCTCCCCCGCGCCGGCGGAGTGGATGGGGGGCCCCGAGGTCGTCCCCTGCGGGGAGTTCTTCTCCAGCTCAGACATAGTCGTCCCTCCTGACCATCGTGCCGACACCCTTGGTGGTGAAGACCTCCAGCAGCACGGCGTGCTCGATGCGCCCGTCGATCATGGCGGCGGTGCGCACCCCGGCGTCGACCGCGCCGAGCAGCGCCTCCGCCTTCGGGATCATCCCCGAGGTGAGGGTGGGCAGCATCGCGCGCAGCTCGCTCGCGGAGATCTCCGGGATCAGCGATCCGCGATCGGGCCAGTCGCGGTAGAGGCCCTCGACGTCGGTGAGCATCACGAGCTTCTCGGCGTCCAGTCCCTCGGCGAGCGCCGCGGCCGCGAGGTCGGCGTTGATGTTGAGCACCTCGCCGGTGGGCTCGCCATGGGCGTCGATCTCCGGGGCGATCGAGGAGATCACCGGGATGCGGCCGCCCGCGAGCAGGTCGCTGATCGCATCGATGTGCACGCCGTCGACGGCGCCGACATGCCCGAGGTCCACGTCCTCCCCGTCGACGACGGCGCCGCGGCGCGTCGCGGTGAGGAGTCGCGCGTCCTCGCCGGACATCCCCACGGCGAAGGGACCGTGGTGGTTGATGAGGCCGACGAGCTGGCGCCCCACCTGGCCCACGAGGACCATGCGCACCACGTCCATCGTGTCGGTGTCGGTCACGCGCAGCCCGCCCTGGAAGGCGGAGTCGATGCCGACGCGGTCGAGCATCGTGGTGATCTGCGGTCCGCCGCCGTGGACCACGACGACGTGGATGCCGGCCAGGCGCATGAAGACCATGTCCGCCGCGAAGCCGCGGCGCAGCTCCTCGTCGACCATGGCGTTGCCGCCGTACTTCACCACGACGATCCTGCCGCGGAACCGCTGCATCCAGGGCATCGCCTCGATGAGCACCTCGGACTTCTCGCGCGCCTCGGTGCGGGCGGCGTCGAGCTGGGCGAGCGGGTTCTTGCCGACCAGCGGGCCGTCGGTCGCGGCCGGGTCGGGGGTCTCGTTCTGCGAAGACGTCTCGGGCTGGTCGGTCATGAGGAGTAGGCGCTGTTCTCTTCGACGTATTCGTGGGTGAGGTCGTTGGTCCAGATGTCCCCGCTCGCGGAGCCGGCACCGAGGTCGACCTCGATACGGGTCTCGCGCGGGGTCATGTCGACCTCGGAGCGGTCGCGGTGGGCGCCGCCGGAGCGGCACACCTGCACGCCGTTGACGTGCACGGAGAGGTCGTCGACGGCGAAGGGGGCGACGGACTCGGGCACGCAGCCGGCGGCGGCCACGATGCGGCCCCAGTTCGGGTCGTTGCCGAAGATCGCGGCCTTGACCAGGTTGGAGCGGGCGATCTCGCGCGCCACGGCGAGGGCCGCGTCCTCGGTGCTCGCGGAGCGGACGACGACGTGGACGTCATGGCTCGCGCCTTCCGCGTCGGCGACCAGCTGGCGGGCGAGGTCGGCGCTGACCGTGCGGACGGCCTCGGTGAGCTCCTCGAGGCCGGGGGCGATCCCCGACGCCCCGGAGGCCAGCAGGATCACGGTGTCGTTGGTGGACATGCAGGCGTCGGAGTCGACCCGGTCGAAGGTGGTCGCCGTCGCGGCGCGCAGCGCGGCGTCGGCGGTGGCGGCGTCGACGTCCGCGTCGGTGGTGAGCACGACGAGCATGGTCGCGAGCTGCGGAGCGAGCATCCCGGCGCCCTTGGCGATGCCGCCGACCGTCGCGCCCGACGGGGTCGTGGCCTCGGCGGTCTTGGCCACCGAGTCGGTCGTCATGATCGCGCGGGCGGCGGCCGCATCGGCCTCGCCGCCCGCGGTGAGCTGCTGCGTCGCCTCGGTGACGCCGGCCAGCAGCGGGTCCATCGGCAGCCGTTCGCCGATCAGGCCGGTCGAGCAGACCAGGACGTCCTGCGCGGAGACGTCCAGGAGGCCGGCGAGGTGCTCGGCGGTGCGGTGGGTGTCGGCGAAGCCGTCGGGGCCGGTGCAGGCGTTGGCCCCGCCGGAGTTCAGCACCACGGCGCGCGCCCGGCCGTCGGCGACGGCCTCGCGCGACCAGAGGACGGGGGCGGCCTGCACGCGGTTGGCGGTGAAGACGGCGGCCGCGGTGTCGCGGGGGCCGTCGTTGACGACGAGGGCGAGGTCCGGGGCGGCGGCGGGCTTGATGCCGGCGTCGAGGCCGATGGCGCGGAAGCCGTGGGGACGGGTGATCGACACGAGGTCTCCTCTGTCGGGTCGGTCGGGACGGGGCCGACGGTGCGGGGCTGCGGTGGGGTGAGCCGGGACGGTGTGCGCTGCGGGGGGACGCGGGCTCAGGGGGCGATCGCGGTGCGGGTGAGGCCGGTGCCCTCCTCGATCCCCAGAGCGAGGTTCAGCGACTGCAGCGCGGCGCCGGCCGTGCCCTTGACCAGGTTGTCGATCGCTGCGATCACGGTGGCCTGGCCGCTTCGGGGGTCGGTCGCGGCGCCCAGGCGGATGGTGTTCGCCCCGACCACCTCCCCGGTGGAGGGGAAGACCCCCTCCTCGAGCACGGTCACGAAGTGCTCTTCGGCGTAGTCGGCACGCAGGGCGTCCAGCAGATCCGCGGTGGTCGTCGAGTCGGTCACCGGCGCCGTGATCACCGCGAGGATGCCGCGGCTCATCGGCACCAGCACGGGGGTGAAGCCCAGGCGGAGATCCTCGCGCCCAGAGGCGCGGCGCAGATTCTGGAGCACCTCGGGGACGTGCCGGTGGGTGCCGCCGACGGCATAGGCCGAGGCGGCCCCGGAGATCTCGCTGAACAGCAGGTGCTGCTTGGGGGCACGGCCCGCGCCGGAGGGGCCGACGGGCAGCACGGCGCTCATCCGGGTGGCGTCGATCAGCTCGGCGCGCACCAGCGGGGCCAGGGCAAGAGAGACGGCGGTGGCGTTGCAGCCGGGGACGGCGATCTCCCGGGCGCCGACCAGCAGCTCGCGCTGGCGGCGGCCGTCGGCCAGCGGCAGTTCGGGCATGCCGTAGGTCCAGGTGCCGGAGTGCTCGCTGCCGTAGTACGCCGCCCAGTCCTCGGCGCTCTCGAGCCGATGGTCGGCGCCGAGGTCGAGCACCAGCACGTCTGGGTCCTCGACCCGCAGGGCGGCGGCGATCTGTCCCGACTGCCCGTGGGGCAGGGCGAGGATCACCACGTCGTGGCCGCGCAGCGTCTCCACCGTGGTCTCCTGCAGCACGGGGTCGTGCCCGAGGTCGATGTGCGGGGCGACCTGGCTGAGGCGCTTGCCGGCGCTCGAGTGCGCGGTGACGGTGGCGACTTCGATGCCAGGGTGCCCGGCCAGCAGGCGCAGCGCTTCCCCGCCGGCGTACCCGGACGCCCCGACGACGGCCGCTCGCGGCAGGCGCGTGGGTGCCGCACTCGCCGCCGCGGGCGCGGGGGCGGTGATCGCGGACGCAGGGGTCGCAGGAGTGGGGGCACCCGGTGCAGAGGTCATGTCGGAAGTATATACAGCTGACTGCATGATCAGCCAATGGGATTCCTGCGGGTGCCGTCACATCGGCCGACCGAGCCCGGCGCACCGTCCGCCCGAGTCCCGACCCGCGAGAGCTCAGGCCCGGTCGAGCATGCGGTGCTTGAGCCGCTTGCTCCACTCGTAGGTGGTGTGGTGGATCTCGTCGTCCTTGAAGGCGACGCCATCACGGCCATCACCCAGACGCCGCCGGACCAGGTCGATCAGATCATCGAGCACTGCCAGGTCCTGCAGCAGGCCGTCGCCGACGACGCTCCGTACATCCCGGTGCAGTCCAACGGCGCGGGCGGCATGTTCACGACGAAGCAGTGGTCCGGGCTCAAGCAGGCCGAGGAGATCGACTACTTCCCGCGCGTCGACGGCTACAACAACATGATCCGGACCATCGCCGACTTCACGCCGACGAAGGGCTGATCAGTTCAGCGCAAGGACCACCCGCACGGGCCCGCCCCGCACCCCGAGGAGGGTGCCGGGCTGGCCCGTGCGACGAGTGCAGCCGCTGCCTGGCGGAGCAGCGGAGGCATCCGTCTCACCCGTACTGGGCCGTACTGCCGTAGAACGGCCCGGTGAACGCGGAGACCAGCTCGGACTGGTCGCTGGGCTGCAGCTGGTAGGTCACCAGCGCCCCGTACCCTCCCTCGAGAGTCCGCTCGGCGAAATCACCGACGAGCTCCGGGGTCGTGGCGCTGCCGGCGCGGAAGTCGACGGCGGCGGCCCCGTACCGCGAGCGAGGAAGCCCCGGCACATCGAGATCGAGGAACGCGCCGTAGTAGGGGTTCCAGGCATAGTCGATGGCGTCTCCGACTCGTCGGCCCTCGAACACCTGGTGCTCCGCAGCAGGCCCGATGACATAGAAGCTGATCAGCTTGTTCGGCAGATGCTTGCGCAGCGACTCGACCAGGTCGACGAACGAGTGCTCGTTGGGCATCCCGGTGCCGTTCTTGCCGTACTCGACCCACTCGTCGTCGAGATCCACCCCGTCCAGCCCGTAGCGGCGCACCGTGGTGGCGACCTCCTGCGCGAACCGATCAGCGGCGTGCGCGTCGGGGAAGTTGGCGAAGCCGGCCCCCTGGTGGTTGCCGAGGACCGACAGCGTGACCTTGATCCCCAGCTCCTGGAGCGGGCGCACGAGGGTGTCGCCATGATCGAGGACGTGCTGGACGTTCTCGTTGAGGTGCAGGTAGGCACGCTCGCCGTCGTAGTTGATGTTCGCCGCGAAGATGACGGCGACGTCGAATGCGGCGCTCCCGTCGTCGAGCGTGTACCGGCCGACGTTCTCCAGGGTGTTGTCGTTGACCTCTATGTAGGCGATGGAGACGGGGCTGCGTCCGGGCCGACGGACGGGATCGGCCTGGGCGGGGCCGGCGAGCGCTGCGGCGGAGAGCCCGCCGAGGGCGAGACCTCCGGTCCCTGCGAGCATCGTCCTGCGAGAGATGGCTGCCATGAGGTCTCCTCCGGTGAGGTCGTGGTCGATGCCCGGCGGGCTGTGCGTCGTCGCACGACGAAGACCCTAGCCACTTCACCGCATAAGTACCAGACGCCGACCGTCCGATTCCTGCACGAGAGCGTCCCTCGTCGTCGCCCCGGCTCCCACGACTCCGGCACCATCCCTCAGCCGCGCTCCCCCATCACCCGTGCGAAGGGCACCAGCCAGGTGTCGAGCAGTTCGAGCGTCTCGCGCTCCCCGAGCGCCTCGGGACTGTCGCACCAGACCGAGAGCGAGGCGCCGAGCACCGGATCGGGCGTTCCCGCGGGAACGCGGGGCACGTCGAGATGGACGTCCTGGGCGGCGAGCCCCATGAAGCGGCGCGGGGCGAAGGTGTCCTCGAGCAGGCCGAATCGTCCTCGGCCGTGCGGGGCAGGGATCCCGTCCCCGGAGAGCACGAAGTACAGCAGGTCCCCGTGCGAGGTGACCACGCGATACCCCGACCCGAGGAAGTCGTGCACCGACGGGGTCCACTGCCGCCAACGGATCCACACATCCAGCACCACCTCGGTGCTGATCGGCACCAGCGGCGCCGCGGAGGCGGGGACCACGTGGTCGTTCCACAGCATCGGGGTACGGCCGAGCTCGAGGGCCCGTGCGGCCAGGGTGTTGATGAACAGGGCGTACGAGTCGTGCGCCGTCGCCCCCTCGCCCACCTCTCGCCGCGCGTGCTCGACCAGGGACGGGAATCGCTCGGGATGCTGAGCGTCCTCGTCCTCCCAGGGCGCGGCGAAGAACTCGTCGCCGCCGAGGTGGATCGCGTCCCCGGGGAAGGCCCGGGCTGCGGCCTCGAGCAGCTCGAGCGCGAAATCCAGCGCCTCGGGACGGGAGATGTCCAGCCGATCCGCGTGCACGGTGCCGTGGCGGTCGACCAGCCGCAGCTGCTCCCGGCCGACCAGCAGCGCGGCGGCATGGGAGGGCAGGTCGACCTCGGGGATCAGGGAGATGCCCGCGGCACCGGCGGAGGCGACGATCTCCGCGATGTCGCGCGCGTCCCAGGCGTCGTCGGCCGCGAGCTCCTCGAAGCCGGGCAGCCGCACCCCGACGCGATGGGTCTCGGTCAGGTGCAGGTGCAGCGCGGTGAAGCCCAGGTCGGCGAGGCGGCCGATCAGCGTGATCACGGCAGCGGGCGAGAACGCCTTCCGGCCGACGTCGAGGCTGATGCCGCGGTAGGCCGCCGTGGCCAGGCCGCTGGGTGGGGCCGATCTGCCCTCGGGCGTCGTCGTGCCCTCAGCCGTCGCCATGGCCCCCGTCGCGCGGGGCGCGCAGGAAGGGGATCACCGGCAGCCGGACCCGGCGTCCTCGATGTGCCTGCACCGTGCCGACGATGCCGTAGACGAGCTCGAGGATCCCCACCACGAACCACAGTCCGAGGACCGTGAAGACGACGGCGTTCATCGCCGGGTGGAACACGACGCCGCCGGTCCCCGACGGGGTCCCGGTGAGCAGGCCCACCGTCACGGTGATCGCCAGGAGGATCGGATAGCACAGCTGGGTCAGACCCCAGTTCGCCGCCCGCACCCCGTTGACCGCGGCGAGGCCGCCGTGCTTGCGCTGTGCGAGGCCGACGACGACCTGCACGGCGCCGACGATGAGCACGTTGACCACCGGGATCGGGATGTAGGCGAGGAAGCCGAGCGCCCACGCCACGGTCCCCCGCTGCTGGGGCAGGGCCGGTTCGGCAGGGGCCGGTTCGGCAGGGGCCGGTGCGGCGTGGGCCGGGGCCGATCCGGCCGGGACCGCGGCCGGCGCCGGTTCGGCGGGGGCAGGGTCCGATCCGGGCGACGGTCCGCCCGCCATCGCGTCCGCGTGTGCATCGCTCATGCTCGGAGCACGCCCCCGACGGCGGTCTCCACCGCGGTGATGCAGCGCCGCCGGGCCTCGCCGATCTGCTCCGCGCTCAGCGTGCCCTCGGCCGAGCGCAGCCGCACGGAGAAGGCCAGCGACTTCTTGCCGTCGCCGATCTGGTCTCCGGTGTACACGTCGAACAGGTGCACGTCCTCCGCCAGGTCGCCGATGCCCACCACGATCGCGGCCTGGACCGCGCTCGCGGGCACCGAGTCCTCCACCACGAAGGCGAAGTCCTCCTTGGCCAGCGGGTACGTGGGCACGGGAACGGCCCGTACGACGCTCGGCGCCGAGGCGATCAGGGCCTCGAGATCGAGCTCCAGGGCGCTGGTGCGCGCCGGGAGCGAGAACTCCGCGACCACGGCGGGGTGCAGCTCGCCGGCATGGCCGACGACGACGGACCCCCCGTCGGCCCCGGCGATGCGCAGCTCCCCGGCACGACCGGGATGGAAGGGCGCGATCTCGCGCTGGCGCACCTCGAGACGGGCGCCGACGGCCATGGCCGCGCGACGGGCGAGGTCGAGCGCGTCGGCCCAGCCCCAGGGCGCAGGATCGCCCTGCCAGGAGCCCGGCCCGGAGGCGCCGCCGACCACGGCCGCCAGGGTGCGGGTCTGCGCGGGCAGCGCGCCGAGGATCTCCTCGAGCTCCGCGTCGGTGGGACGCTGCGAGGCCGCCGGGATCGGCGAGCGCGCCTGCGTCCCGCGGGCGATCGAGGTGCCGGCGATCTGGAAGATCGCCACCGACTCCGCGCCCCGGCCCAGGTTGCGCCGTGCCACGGGCAGCAGAGTCTGCAGCAGGGAGGTGCGCAGCAGGGGCTCGTCGTCGGCCAGCGGGTTCAACAGCCGCACGGCCTCGCGTCGCGGATCATCCTCCGTGTAGCCGAATGCGTCGAAGATGCCGTCGGCGACGAACGGGGCGGAGGCGACCTCGGTCAGGCCCGCCTCGACCAGCGCCCGGTTCGCATCGCGGCGCGCCCGCTGGGCGATGGTCAGACCGCGACCGCCGGGGGCCGTCGGCAGGACCGAGGGGATCTTCTCGTAGCCGACCAGGCGTGCGATCTCCTCGACCAGGTCCTCCCGCAGGGTGAGGTCCGGGCGCCAGCTCGGCGGGGTGACCACGAGGGTGTCCTCGCCGCTTGCGTCGACGGTGCAGCCGATCTGCTCGAGGGACCCGCGCACCTGCGCCGGGGTGTACTCGATCCCGACCACGCGCTCGGCGTCGCCGAGGGCGAGGGTGATCGCGACCGGCTGCTGGACGGTTCCCTCGTCGGTGACCTCCGGGGCGATCGTCCCGCCGCCGAACTCGACCATCAGCTGGGCCGCGCGGTGGGCGGCGACCAGCGGAAGCTGCGGATCCACGCCGCGCTCGAAGCGCTTGGAGGCCTCCGACGGGAGCCGGTGGCGGCGGGCGGAGCGGGCCACCGTGACGGGGTCGAAGGTCGCGGCCTCCAGGACGATGTCCCGTGTGGCCGGGGAGACCTCGGTGTCCTCGCCGCCCATGACGCCGGCGATGCCGAGCACGCGCGCGCCCTCGCCGCCGTCGCTGTCGGTGATCAGCAGGTCCTCGGCATCGAGGCGGCGGGTGACGTCGTCGAGCGTGGTGAGCTCCTCCCCCGCCCGCGCACGGCGCACCACGATGGGGGCGACGACCTGCTCGGCGTCATAGGCGTGCAGGGGCTGGCCGAGATCGAGCATGACGTAGTTGGTCACGTCGACGATCAGGGAGATCGGTCGCATGCCGGCCTGGGTGAGGCGCCGCGCCATCCAGCGGGGCGTCTGCGCGGTGGGATCCACGCCGTGCACCTCGAGGGCGACGAAGCGGCTGCAGCCCGGGCCGGACGGGAGCGGGGCGTCGTCGTGCAGCTGCACCGCGACGCCGGGTCCGGCCGGGGTCGGGACCTCGACGGTGGTGACCGGGTCGGTGAAATCCGCGCCGGTGGCGTGGGAGTATTCGCGGGCCACGCCGCGCATCGAGAAGCAGTACCCGCGGTCGGGGGTCACGTTGATCTCGACGACCTCGTCGGACAGCCCCAGCAGGGCGATCGCGTCGTCGCCGGGCGCGGCGCTCAGGCCTTCCGCATGCCCGCGGCCGAGCACGATGATGCCGTCCTCGCCCGACGGATCCTCGCCCAGTCCCAGCTCCTGGCCGGAGCAGATCATCCCGTCGGATGTGTGCCCGTAGGTCTTCCGCGCGGCGATCGCGAAGTCTCCGGGCAGCACGGTGCCCGGCAGGGAGACCACGACGAGATCTCCCGCGACGAAGTTGTGCGCGCCGCAGACGATGCCGCGGCTGGGGCGCTCCGCGCCCGGCTGGGGGTCCTGGGGATCGTCGGCGTCCTCGTTGTGCTCGGGGCCGACGTCCACGCGCACCCAGTTGATGGTCTTTCCGTTCTTCTGCGGCTCGCCCACGAGCTCGAGCACGCGGCCGACGACCAGCGGGCCGGTCACCTGCGCGCCGAAGATCGTCTCCTCCTCGAGGCCCACCCGGGAGAGGTCCGTGGCGACCTGCAGGGCCGAAGCGTCGGAGGGCAGGCTCGCGTGCTCGGCGAGCCAGGTCAGGGGAATGCGAGGCATCTCAGATCTCCGTCCCGTAGTGCTGGGAGAAGCGGACGTCGCCCTCCACCATGTCGCGCATGTCCGCCACGCCGTTGCGGAGCATGAGCAGACGCTCGATCCCGAGGCCGAAGGCGAAGCCCTGGTACCTCTCGGGGTCCACCCCGGCGGCGCGGAGCACGTTCGGATGGACCATGCCGCAGCCGCCCATCTCGATCCAGCCGGTGCCGCCGCAGACCCGGCAGTCCGGGTCCGCGTCGTGGTCCAGGCCCAGCCGCGCCTGGCAGCGGAAGCAGCGGAAGTCCATCTCGGCGCTGGGCTCGGTGAAGGGGAAGTGGTTGGGGCGCAGCCGCGTGATGGGCGCCCCGCCGAACAGGTGCGCCGCGAGGGCGTCCAGCGTCCCGACGAGGTTCGCCATAGTCAGGTTCTCATCGATCGCGAGACCCTCGACCTGGTGGAACATCGGCGAGTGGGTCGCGTCGATCTCGTCGGCGCGGTACACGGTCCCCGGGCAGGCCACGTACAGCGGGGCGCCGCGCTCGAGCATCGCGCGGATCTGCACCGGCGAGGTCTGGGTGCGCAGCAGCATCCCGGAGCCCTCGGGCGCGACGTACAGCGTGTCCTGCAGCGAGCGCGAGGGGTGCTCGGGATCGGCGTTCAGGGCATCGAAGTTCAGCCAGGAGGACTCGATCTCCGGGCCCTCGGCGATCTCCCAGCCGATCCCGACGAAGAAGTCGCCGATGCGATCGGTCAGCGTGGTCAGCGGGTGCGCGGCGCCCCGGGGGCGCAGATCCGTGGGCAGCGTGACGTCGACGGTCTCGGCGGCGAGCGCGGCCTCCTCCTCGGCGGCGGCGAGCTCCTCCTGCCGGGCCGACAGCGCCTTCTGCACGCGGCCCTTGCCCTGGCCCACCAGCTTGCCGGCGGCGGCCTTGCGGTCCTTGGGCAGATCCTTGATGGCGCGGTTCGCGGAGGTCAGCACGCTCGCATCGCCCACGTGCCGGGTCCGCACCTGCTTCAGGGAGGCGGTGTCGGGCGCAGCGGCGATCGCGGCGAGCGCGTCGTCGACCGCGGCGGTGATGCTCGCCTCGTCGATCTGGGGCGCCTCGGGCGCGGGGGGTGTGTCGGACACGGGCATCGCTTTCGTCGGGAGTCGTCCTGAGGGGTCACGGGGTGCGGGCACCGGGGCGCGGCACCGCGGACCATTCTAGGAGGCCCGGCGCGCGGACGTCGGCCGTGCCTGCGAGCGAGGGTCGTCGGCCTGGTGTCCCGTCGTCGACCGCGCCCACGAGCGGACGCCGACCGCGCCTGCGAGCGGACGTCCGCCGCGCCTGCGCGTGCACTCTCGGCACCCGGCCCGGACCCGTCCGGCCCTGCTCATCGACAGGCGCCGCGGAGCTGGTCACGGCTAGGCTGGCCCGGAACCCCGACCTCGAAGGAGGCCAGCATGTCCTGGACCGTGAAGGGCGTCGTCGCCCGCGCCGAGAAACAGCCCGCCGAACTGGTCGACATCGTCGTACCGGACCCGGGACCGAACGACGTCGTCGTCGACATCGAGGCCACCGGTGTCTGCCACACCGATCTCGCCTACCGCGACGGCGGCATCAACGACGAGTTCCCCTTCCTGCTGGGCCATGAGTCCGCGGGCCGCGTCTCGGCGATCGGCGAGGACGTCACCCACGTCGAGATCGGCGACTACGTCGTGCTGAACTGGCGCGCCGTGTGCGGCCAGTGCCGCGCCTGCAAGAAGGGCGTGACGCAGTACTGCTTCGACACCCACAACGCCTCGAAGCCCATGACCCTCCCGGACGGCACCGAGCTGACCGCCGCCCTCGGCATCGGCTCCTTCGCCGAGAAGACCTTGGTCCACGAGGGCCAGTGCACGAAGGTCTCCCCCGACGCCCCGCCGGAGGTCGCCGGTCTGCTGGGCTGCGGCGTCATGGCCGGCATCGGGGCCGCGATCAACACCGGCGCCGTCCAGCGCGGCGAGTCCATCGCGGTGATCGGCCTGGGCGGCGTGGGCTGCGCGGCGATCGCCGGGGCGGAGCTCGCCGGGGCCACGACGATCATCGGTCTCGATGTCGACGAGCAGAAGCTCGCCGCCGCGGAGGAGCTGGGCGCCACCCACACCCTGGCCACCAAGGGACTCTCCCCGCAGCAGGTCGCCGAGAAGATCCAGGAGCTCACCGGCGGCTTCGGGGCCGACGTCGTCGTCGACGCGGTCGGCATCCCGCAGACCTACGAGACCGCGTTCTACGGACGCGATCTCGCCGGCCGCGTCGTGCTGGTCGGCGTCCCCCGCCCGGACGTCGAGATCACGCTGCCGATGCTGGACGTGTTCGGCCGCGGCGGCGCCCTGAAGTCCTCCTGGTACGGGGACTGCCTGCCCGAGCGGGACTTCCCGTATCTCACGGACCTGTTCCTGCAGGGCCGGCTGCCGCTGGACCGCTTCGTCACCGGGCGCACCGATCTGCCCGGGGTCGATGCGGCGCTGGATTCCCTGCACGACGGCGCGAACCTGCGCACCGTGGCGGTGGTCTCCTGATGAGCATCCGACTCGATCACGCCACCACCTCCGGCACCTTCAGCCTCGACGGGGAGACCCACGAGGTCGAGAACAACGTGTGGGTGCTCGGCGACGACGAGCAGTGCCTCGTCCTCGACGCCCCGCACGACGTGACGACGGTCCGTGACCTGGTGGGCGAGCGCGAGTGCGTCGGCATCCTGCTGACCCACGCGCACGACGATCATGTGCGGATGGCCCCGGAGCTCTCCGAGGCGCTCGAGGCTCCGATCCTGCTGAACCCGGCCGACCGCGAGGTCTGGCAGCTCACCCACGGCGACCTCCCTTGGGACGGCGACGTCACCGACGGTGACATGTTCACCCTCGGCGGCGTGGACCTCGAGGCCCTGCACACCCCGGGCCACTCCCCCGGCTCGACCTGCTACTACGTCGAGGAGCTCGGCGCGGTGTTCGTCGGCGACACCCTGTTCCAGGGCGGTCCCGGCGCCACCGGGCGGTCGTTCTCCTCGCGGGAGACGATCGAGCAGTCGATCCGGGAGCGCCTGTTCGCGCTGCCGGAGGACACGGTCGTGCACACCGGGCACGGCCCGGACACGACGATCGGGGCCGAGAAGAGGGCCGCGCAGGGCGATTGGCTGTGAGAGCCTCTCGCGCTCGGCCCTGCTGAGCACCATCTGCTGCTGACGGCGGCGGTCGCATCCCTGCGGCCGTCGCCGTTCGTGTGCGCGGGGTCGCAGAAGATGCTCGTGTGCGCGGGGCCGCGGATGATGCGCGGGGCTGCAGACGATGCTCGCGGGCCGCAGGGCCAGCGTGACGTCCCCCGTGGCGATGCGGGCCGCCGTACGTGCATGCGGAGCCGCGCGCGGTCGACAACGAAGAATCATCCGCCCGTTCGACATTCCATCACTGCAGGTCATCCTCGCCCCGAAGTTATCCACAGCTCTCCATCTGTCACACCCTCCTCTGTAGAATAGGTCACACGTTCGATGATCCGGCGGGGAGCAGTTCTCGCCGCAGACCCCAAGGAGGCGAGGGACGATGGGCGAGTTCGACGACGGCGCGGCACCGTTCCTCCTCGCGCCTCCCAGCCCCGAAGCGGCCGCGGCGGCGAAGCAGACGGCGGCCCGGAAGCGGCGTCGCGGCCCCATCTCGCGCGATGCGGTCCGACGTGCGGGGCTCAGCAGCTCTCCGCGGATCGCGCAGAAGCTGGCGGAGCTGTGGGACAGCGGCCGCCAGGACTCCCGCCGCCTCGCCCTGCGTTATCTCGTCGTCATCGAGGCGTCGCAGGACCCCTGGGGTCCGGAGCTCGATCGGGATGCCGCGGCCATGGAGGAGCTGCACGTCTCCCTCGCGCTGCGCTGCACGAGGGTGCAGGCCGCACGGACGATCCGCGAGTCCCATCGCGTCGGCGCCCTGCTCCCCCACATCCTCGACCGCCTGGCCGAGGGTGACTTCCCCGCCGCATGGTTCTCGACGGTGATCGAGCGCACCCACGAGCTCGGGGACGATGCTGTGCGCGAGGTGGACGAAGCGCTCGCGGACGCCGACCTCGCCATCAGTCCCGAGGCCTTCTCGCGGCGCCTCGGCCATCTGATCACGGCCGCGACCGCGCACAGCGAGCTGCCCGAGCACGCCACCCCCGAGGCTCGCCGCCGCGTGGTCCTCGATCCGCCGCGGCCCGATGGCACGGGCTGCCTGCGCATCATCGGCCCGATCCCGGAGCTGCTGGATCTCAGCCGCCGTCTCGACCAGGCCGCCCATGCCGTGAAGAACGCCCAGCTGGCCGCGCTCGAGGACGGCACGCCGATCCCCTCGGATCCCGACGGCATGATCGAGAGCACCGGCCAGGTGCCGCCCCTGACCACCACCCGCTACTCGGTGCTGCTGGGTGCGTGGCTCGACACCGACGGGGTCGAGGTGCCCGCAACGAGGTTCCGCATGACGGTGACGGTGCCGTTCATGACCCTGCTCGGAGAATCCGATGCTCCCGGCATGCTCGACGGCACCACTCCCATCCCCGCGGACATGGCGCGTGACCTCGCGGGCCGCGAGGATTCCTGGTACCGGGTCCTGACCGACCCTTCCACGGGCCGCTTCCTGCCCCTGGCCGCGGATCGCTACCGTCCGACGGCCGCGCAGCTGGAGCATCTTCGGCTGCGCCACCCCACCTGCGCGGTGCCCGGATGCAACCGGCCCACCTCCTGGCTGGCCGAGGCGGACCACATCGAGGAGTTCGACCATGAGGATCCCGCCTCCGGTGGTCCGACCGACGTGGACAACCTGCACGACCTCTGCCGCGAGCACCACCGGCTGAAGACGCTCGGCCTGCTCGATCCGGTGCGCGACGACCTCGCCGGCAAGACCTGGTGGGACGTCTCCGGGATGCTCATGACGATGCAGGACGACGGCCGTGACCTCGCCACCGAACAGGTCGTGACCGAGATGACCACAGCCTGGGAGCAGTTCGAAGCATCACGGGCGATGCGCACGGAGAGCACACGGCGACGGCGCGAGGTCCAGGAACGAGGGCTCTCCCCGGGGGACGTGACCACCGGTCCGGATGGTGAGGACGGATGGTGGGTCGGCCGCGATGGCGACCTGCATCCGCCCGGGCCGCCTCCGCCCTTCTGAGCCGCTCCTGCCGCCCGATCGACCGGGCTGCGGGGCAGGGCTCCGCGCCGCCCTCCGCGGCGATCACCCGGGAGGCTCGGACGCATCCTTCGACCGCTGGTCACGAGGCTGCGTCTCGTCGTGCGACGCCTCGACCCCGTGCTCATCCGTCGCGGTGGTCGCAGAGCCCGGTTCTCCCGCCCCTGCCGCGTCGGGGTCCGACATCGCAGAAGCCGACATCGCAGGGTCCGGCACCGCAGGAACCGACACCGCAGGGCCCGAGGACGCAGGCCCTGAGGCCCCGGGTTCGCGGCGTGCGGTCTCCGGTGCCGCCGCCGGCGCCTCCCCCCGCAAGCTCGCGAGGTATGCGTTGTACGCCTCGAGCTCCGCCCCGCCGTCGCGGTCCGCCTTGCGGTCGAACTGACGGGCGCGACGATCCTCGGACTGCATCCACATCGTCGCCATCAGGATCGCGTAGAAGAAGGTGGGGATCTCCGAGACCGCCCACATGATCGTGGCCCCGCGCTCCTGGATCAGCGCGAGCTGGTCGGCCGTGTACATCCCGAGCTCCCCGTACCAGTCCGGGGCGATCAGCCAGGTCGCGGAGACCAGCGCCACTCCGAAGAAGGCATGGAAGGCCAGAGTGACCAGCAGGGTGATCAGCTTCAGGATCGGGTTGATGGTCCTGGTGGACGGATCCACCCCGATCAGCACCCAGGCGAACAGATAGCCCGAGGCCAGGAAATGCACGGTCATCATCACATGGCCGACGTGCGTGTACATCGCCGCCTCGAACAGCGGCGAGAAGTAGAAGATCACCAGCGACCCGGCGAAGATCAGCCCGGCCACCGGCGGGTTGGCGACGAGCTGGGAGTACCGCGAGTGCAGAGCGGCGAGAACCCATTCGCGGATCCCGCGGGATCCGTCGGTCCGCGGGGCGACGGCACGCGAGAGCAGGGTGACGGGCCCGCCGAGCACCCACAGCGGCGGGGCGATCATCATCATCGCCATGTGCTGGACCATGTGGGCATCGAAGCGGAACCGACCCCAGGCGGCCACTCCCCCGTTCATCACCCAGGCGAAGGCCACGCAGCCCATCACGAAGGCGAGAGTGCGGTGCCACGGCCAGGTGTCGCCGCGGCGCACCAGCCGCACCACGCCGATCACGTACAGCGCGGCCATGGCCACGGCCAGCAGCAGCGCGATCCAGTCGGGCTGGAACAGCGTGAACATCGTGGCGGGGCCGAACTCCTGCTCCGGCGGCAGGTAGCCCACCAGCGACAGGACCTTCAGATCTCCCTCCGCAGGGATCTCCTGCGGCACCGGGGGCGCCGAACGCCCCAGAGCGATCGAGGCCCCGATCACGGCGGCCATCACCACGCCCTCGGTCGCCGCCAGGTGGCGGAAGCGCAGCCGATCGCCCAGTCGGCGGCGCTGGACGGCGCCGAGGCAGGCCAGCGTCACCAGTCCGATCGCCTTGACCAGCACCACGCGGCCGTAGCCGGTGCTCAGCAGCTCGCCCCAGGCGGACATGCGTATCGAGGCGCTGACCAGACCGCTGATCGCGAGGGAGGCGACCGCGGCCAGAGCCCACGGGGAGAAGCGGCGCACCGTCGTCGTCAGACGCTTGTCGTCGAGCCACGGCGCGATCAGGCCGATCACCAGCAACCCGCCGGCCCAGACGGAGACGGCGACCAGATGCAGGACCATCGCGTTGACCGCGTTGACGTGATCCAGGCTCGCTCCGGCGTGGCCGGCGAGTCCCAGGGAGGCGACGCCGAGGCCGGCGAATGCCAGCCCCCAGCAGGCCAGGACGGTGGAGCGGGCCAGCGCATAGGCGAGGGCGGACAGCGCCGCCAGGATGCCGATGGTCAGCTGGGTCCGGCCGAGGTCCCCGTTCAGGGCGATCTGCCAGATGTCCAGTCCGGAGTTCGCGCCGGCGGCCTCGAGCCCGCCCAGCGGGATCTGCGTCACCGACGCCACGGCCCACAGCAGGGCACCGGCCGCGCCGAGGCGGATCGTGCGGCGCCGCACCCGGTCCAGGGTGGTCACCTCGCGTCGGCCCGGGCCCGGCAGCAGCAGCACGGCGGTCCCGCCCGCGCCGACGGCGAGCAGCAGGCCCAGATGGTGCAGGGCGCGCACGACGGGGGTGCCCCAGGTGACCAGCGGGGAGGCGGGGACGAGCGTCGCGGGTTCGGCGGCTCCGGTGGCGAACAGCCCGACCAGGGCGCTGGCGACGGTCAGGGCCAGCAGTGCGGGGACGGCGAGGGCGGCGATCCGCAGGACGCGGGAGCTCATGCCCGCGCCCGCCGTCGCCGCAGCGTCTCGAAGAGGCAGACCGTCGCTGCGGTGTGGACGTTCAACGATTCGGCGTGTCCGGCCAGCGGGATGCGCACCGCGAGCGGGGCCGCGGCCACGACGTCCTCGTCCAGGCCGTGGGCCTCGTTGCCCAGGATCCAGGCGATCCGCTCGGGCAGGTCGGCGGTGAACAGCTCGGTGGGTGCGTAGCCGCTGGTGGCGGCCGCGGTGATGTCCGAGGCGGCGAGGGCCGGGAGCAGCTCGGCGCTCTCGGCGCCGGTGATCACGGGGAGGTGGAACAGGCTGCCGGCGGAGGCGCGGACGGCCTTGGGGGCGTAGGGGTCGGCGCTGGTGCGGGTGAGAACCACGAGGTCGGCGCCGGCGGCGTCGGCGGTGCGGATCAGGGTCCCGACGTTGCCGGGGTCGCGCACCTCGTGCAGCACGACCACCGTCACGGGCCGGTTCGAGGGGAGGTCACCGATCGCGGTGACGGCTCCGGCGGCGTCCGGGGCGGGCAGGGAGCCGACGGCGAGCACGCCCTGGGGGCTGACCAGTGCTCCGGTCCCGTCGGGCGCATCGGACTCGGGGCCGGTCTCGCGGACCATGGCGCGCAGGATGCGGTCCTCGACCTCGTGCACGGCGATGCCTGCGGCGGCGGCGAGGTCGGGGAGATCAGGGTGGTCGGTCGCGGCGCGAGCAGTGATCAGCAGCTCGAGCGCCAGCTCGGGGCGGTGCGTGAGCAGGGAGCGGACCGCCTGCGGGCCCTCGATCCGGAACCGATGCTGCTTGCGACGCGCAGAGCGCCCGGCCAGCGCCGCCACCGTCCGCACCCGCTCGGAGCGGGGGGAGGTGATCGGGGGCTGATCCGGGCGCTCGGTCATCGCGTGATGGGGCGCGATGTCAGGCTGCCGGGGCGTTGACGTCCTTGGGGAGGGCGTTCTTCGCGACCTCGACCAGGGCGGCGAATGCCGGAGCATCATTGACCGCGAGCTCGGCGAGCATGCGGCGATCCACCTCGACGCCGGCCAGGCCGAGTCCCTGGATGAGGCGGTTGTAGGTCAGGCCGTTGGCGCGGGACGCCGCGTTGATGCGCTGGATCCAGAGCTGACGGAAGTTGCCCTTGCGCTTCTTGCGGTCGCGGAAGTTGTAGGTCTGCGAATGCAGCACCTGCTCCTTCGCCTTGCGGTACAGGCGAGAGCGCTGACCGCGGTAGCCGCTGGCCTGCTCGAGGATTTCCCGACGCTTCTTATGGGCGTTGACCGCCCGCTTCACGCGTGCCACGTGATACTCCTTCGATCGTAAGTTCAGGGCGCGGGAGACGTGCTCCCGCGTGGGCGAGTCAGCGGCCCAGCAGCTTCTTCATGCGCTTGACGTCGGCCTTGTCGACATTCGTGTCGCTGCCGAGCCGGCGCTTGCGGGTGGAGGACTTGTGCTCCAGCAGGTGGCGGGCGTTCGCCTTCTCACGCATGAGCTTGCCCGAGCCGGTCACGCGGACGCGCTTCTTGGTCCCGGAATGGGTCTTGTTCTTCGGCATGTGCCTGTTCTCCTTCGTACGTTCAGGACGCGGAGCCGGTGTCGGCGTCGGCCGCGGAGTCGGACGAGGAGTCCTTCTGCCGGGCGGCGGCCTTCTCGGCATCGGTCTTGCGCTTGCGGGCCTCGGCCATGGCCTGGGCCTTCTTCTTGTGAGGCCCGAAGACCATCACCATGTTGCGGCCGTCCTGCCGCGGATGGGACTCGACGAAGCCGTATTCGGACACGTCCTCGGCCATGCGGCCCAGCAGTTTCACGCCGCGCTCTGGACGGGACTGCTCACGTCCGCGGAAGCGGATGATGACCTTGACCTTGTCGCCGCCGTCAAGGAACTTCTCAACATTGCGGCGCTTGGTCTCATAGTCGTGGGTGTCGATCTTCAGGCCCATACGGATTTCCTTCTGGACCGTGTTCGCCTGGTTCTTCCGCGACTCACGGGCCTTCAGGTTGGCTTCGTACTTGTACTTGCCGTAATCCATCAGGCGGGCGACCGGCGGGTTCGCGCCGGGTGCGACCTCGACGAGGTCGAGATCTGCTTCCGCGGCGAGACGCAGGGCGTCCTCGACACGGACCTCACCGACCTGTTCGCCGGCGGGCCCGACCAGCAGGACCTTGGGGACCCTGATCTGACCGTTGATGCGCTGTTCGCTGATGTTGGCTCCTCACCTTGGTTCGAGTCGGACACGACGAAGGCCCCCGCTTCATGCGGAGGCCCCAAGGTGCTCGACGCCGGAGCGTCGGTCGGACCGTACGGCCCGACGTCCGGGCACGACGACCCGGCTGCGATACTGACCCGGCGGCTGTTCGCTCCCGGCCCGAAGGACGCGAGCGGGTTGCTGCAAGGTGGGAAGGGACTCCACTTGAGGAACGACGTGACGAGGGTTTCGACCTGTTCCAGTCGTCTATTCTAGCAGGAGCGTTCGCGCAGTCCAGGTGATGTGCGTCGCGTCCACGTGCCGCGACCAGTGAGGAGTTCGGGTGGGTATCGACCGAGGCACTGGCGAGGAGCCTGATCCGCGCAGCGGGCCGTCCCCCTCGTCGGCCGATGCACCGCATCCTGCCGAGGGCAGGGCGTCGACCGGCACCTCGCAGGCGGGCACCCCACGGTCGGGCACCCAGCAGCCCAGGTCTGGCCAGCCCAGGTCTGAGCACCACGGTGCTGAGCAGCCCGGCCCTGAGCGGTCCGGCACCCAGCAGCCCGGTCCCGAGCAGCCCGACGCGCAGCAGCCCGACTCCGCTCCGGAGTACGACTACGGGACACCGGAGACGGCAGAGCCCTCCGCCGGGGGAACCGCCGCGGATCCCGCGACGGGCCAGTCCCCGGCGTCCGAGCTGCACCCCGAGACCGGCCTGCGACCCGGCACTGCGCCCCGTGCGGTGCTGCGCCCGGTGCCCGAGGGCTTCCCGACCCCTCCGCCGCGCCCGGCCCGGCCGAACCGTCGCCCCGCGCCGAGCGCCGACGCGGAACAGCCCTCCCGGCGGCGACCGGCGGTGATCATCTCCCTCGTCGTCGTCGCGGTGCTCGTCCTGGTGGTCGCGATCGGCGGCAGCATCATCGTCTATCGCGCCCTGAGCCCGGGCCCCTCCGACGCGGCGTCCCCGGCGGCCACGGCGGAGGAGGACGAGGGCGCGGCCGGCGAGGTCGCGATCGCCGACGTGACGGTCCAGGAGGTGAGCACCGAGATCGGGGTACGCGAGGTCGGCGGCCCCGGATCGGACGCTCTGGAGCCCGAGGGCGAGTTCGTCGTGGTCACCGTCGAGGTCGCCAACGACTCGGACATCGCCGTCTCGATCGACGGGCACGAGACGCTGCGCACCGCGGACGGGGAGACCTACGAGCCCGACTCCGAGGCCTCCCGGAAGTACGTCGCCGAGAGCAAGGCCTTCGGCACGATCGCGCCGGGCGAGAGCGGCACCTTCCATCTCGTCTACGACGTCTCCGTCGGTGCCGAGCCGACGGAGCTGGAGCTCGACTTCAGCGAGAACGCCGCGGTCGGCACCGGCGTCCTCCCCCTGGGCGGCTGACCCCGCCCCGCCGACCGGCCGCCGCCCGGCGGCCCGCACCTGTACCCGCTGCGGTCACCGCCGGTGACCGCGCACCCCTGAGCACGAAGGATCGCCATGAACGAGAACCACGTCCACGACCTCACCGACCAGGACACGGAGGCCGACGACGCGCTGCGCGACATCTCCGAGGTCGCCGCGGTCGAGATCATCACCTCCGCCTGCGTGCACCTGATGAGCGCCGCCGCGGTGAAGGTGGGCCTGGCAGAGGACGAGGAGACCGGTCAGTACCAGGACCTCGCCGAGGCCCGGAAGCTGATCACGTCGCTGGCCGGCCTGGTCACCGCCGCGGCCCCCGAGATCGGCAACGAGCACGCGCGCTCGCTGCGCGATGGGCTGCGGTCCTTGCAGCTCGCCTTCGCCGAGGCGCTGCCGTTCCCGGACGATCCCGGGCAGGCCCCGGGCGAGAAGTACACCGGCCGGGTCTCCTGACCGGTTCTCCTCTCCTGACCGGTTCTGCTCTCCTGAGCGAGTCGCTCAGGACCCCAGCACGAGCCGCAGGGAGCTGATGCGTTCGGCGACCAGCGGCTCGGCGCCGAGCCGGGTCGAGACCTCATCGACCACGGCCCGGACCTGGACCTTGGTCAGCCCCGGGCGCAGTCGCAGGTGGAGGTCGACCTCGCTGCGCTCCCCCGCCCGTGCAGCGAGCTCCACGACCTGGTCCGTGGCCTCGGCCACAGAATCCAGCGCCGCGGTGAGATCGGGGTCCAGATGGGGCGGGATCCACTCCCGGCCCTGGGCGAGGGCCCACAGCACGGAGCGGGGCAGCAGGATCGGCCCGGTCCCGCCCGCCTCGTCGTCGCGGCCATCGCCCGCCGCACCCTGCCCGGCCGTGTCGCGGCCCGCCTCGTCGCCTCCGGACGCGGCGTCCACCAGCAGGGCGGTGCAGCCCTCCTGCACGGCGGCCTGCGCCGCCTGCGGGGCTACCACCGGCACCGGACGGGCGTCGCTCCGCCAGGCTGCCAGCTGCGCGACCGAGGTGAAGATCGGCAGCACCCTCGACCCGTCGGGCGCGGTGATCGAGACCATCGCCATATCGGCGCCGTTGTCGCCGGTCACCCCGTGGGCCGTGGTGCCGGTCCCGGTGGCGACCGCCATGATCGGCACCAGCACCCGGTGCGCGGCGAGCGCGGCCACCAACGCCCGACGGTGCGGATCCGCGCCCGAGCGGTGGTCGCGCAGTGCCCGGGCGACCTCGGGCGGGGCGGAGCCGTCGTCGCCCGGGAAGGGGCTGACGGTGTAGTCCCGTCCTGCCCAGGGCACCCCGGCGGTGTCGGTCAGCGGCGACTTCTCCCGGAAATGGGCGGGCAGCGAGCGGTGCGCCTGCTCGGCGCGAGCCGCCTCCTCGTGATCACCGGTGCGAGCGGTGCCGCCCTTGACGTGGGGGTGTTCGGGTGTCTCGCTCACGGCCGCCCCGCGACGTCCAGCGCCTCGCCCATCGTGAATGCCTGCGCATACAGGGCCTTGCCCACGATCGCGCCCTCGACGCCCGCGGGCACCAGCTCCCGGAGCGCCGCGAGGTCCTCGAGCGAGGAGATGCCGCCGGAGGCGACGACCGCGGCGTCGGTGCGGGAGCACACGTCGCGCAGCAGGTCGACGTTGGGTCCGCGCAGGGTGCCGTCCTTCGTGACGTCGGTGACGACGTAGCGCTGGCAGCCGGCCTCGTCCAGGCGCTCCAGGGTCTCCCAGAGGTCCCCGCCCTCACGGGTCCAGCCGCGGGCGGCCAGCGTGGTGCCGCGGACGTCGAGGCCGACGGCGATCCGGTCGCCGTGCTCGGCGATGATCTCCGCGGTCCATTCGGGGTTCTCCAGGGCCGCGGTGCCGAGGTTGACCCGTCGGCAGCCGGTGGCCAGCGCGGCCGCGAGGGACTCGTCGTCGCGGATGCCTCCGGAGAGCTCGACGTTCATGTCGACGGCGGCGACCACGTCGGCCAGCAGGGCGGCGTTGGAGCCGTGCCCGAAGGCGGCGTCGAGGTCGACCAGGTGCAGCCAGCTCGCGCCTCCGTCCTGGAAGGCGAGGGCGGCGTCCAGCGGCGCGCCGTAGGCGGTCTCGGATCCTGCTTCGCCCTGGACCAGGCGGACGGCCTGGCCGGACTGCACGTCGACGGCGGGGAGCAGCTCGAGCACGGGAGCGGTCATGGGGTGCCTCCTGGCGGCGGGGTGGGCCGGGGTCGAGGCCGGCGCTGGGACCGAGGTCTCCGGTCGGGACCGGGACTCCGATGGGGATCGTGAGGTCGGATGGGGTCGAGTGGGGTCGGGGCGCGAGACCCCGCGGCGGGGGGTGCCGGTCCCCGCGGGAGGGCCGGGGCGGCCGACGGGGTCAGCCGGCCTGGATCCTCCAGAGCGACGCGCCGATGCAGGCCAGGCCCGCCAGAGCCATGGCGACGACGGCCCACCGGGGCTTCTGGGAGCGGTGGAAGGACCAGGCGCCGCCGAGGACCATGCCTCCGGCGAACAGCAGAAGGAAGGCGTAGATCATCGGGTGGGCTCCTCGAGGGTCGCGGTTGAGGCCGATGGTGCGGCCGCCGGGGCCGAGTCCGTCGCCGTGGCTGGGAGTGTCCGGTCTGCATCGGCGGCGCCGCGACGCGGCAGGGTGCGCAGCCAGTTGGCCAGCAGCGTCGCCCCGGCCTCCCCGGACTTCTCCGGGTGGAACTGGGTCGCGGTCAGCGCCGCGTTCTCCACGGCGGCGACGAAACGGTCGCCGTCGTGCTCGGCCCAGGTCACCAGCGGTGCGGGGAGGGAGCCGATCTGCTCCATCTGCCAGGAGCGGGCGGCATAGGAGTGGACGAAGTAGAAGCGCTCGGCCTCGATGCCCGCGAACAGCCGCGTCCCCGGCGGGGCCTCGACGGTGTTCCAGCCCATGTGGGGCACGACGGAGGCCTGGATCCGGGTGACCTCGCCGGGCCACTGGCCGAGCCCCGCGCTGCGGGTGCCGTGCTCGGTGCCCGCGTCGAACAGAATCTGCAGACCGACGCAGATGCCGAGGACGGGCAGGGCGCCGGCCAGGCGACGCTCGATGATCCTCTCTCCACCCACGGCCCGGATCTGCTCGATGGTGGCGGCGAAGGCGCCGACACCGGGGACCACGAGGCCGTCGGCGGCCAGGGCGCGCTCCCGGTCCGCGGTCAGCTCGACCTCGGCGCCGGCGGCCTCGAGGGCGCGCACGACGGAGCGGACGTTGCCCGAGCCGTGGTCCAGGACCACCACGCGGGCGGCGGTCTCGGCACTCACTTCTGCTTGCCCTTGCCGGCGATCCAGGACAGCGCCTCGGCGCGGGTGATGGTCGCGGGGTCGATGCCGTCGTCGAGCTCCGCGAGCTCCGTCGCGCCGAGCAGCAGCTCCTCGACCAGGTCGTCGACCGCTCCGAGGACGATCGCGGGAGAGATGTCCTCGCCGCGCTGGCCGTTGCGGTAGCGGGTGGCGGTCATGCGGTCGCCGCGACGCCAGAACAGCACGATGCCGTTGCGCTGCAGGGCGGCCGAGGCGATCGCCGCGAGGTCGTGGGCCGCGGTCTCGGCCAGGGCGCCGACGGCGATCGCCCCGGTGCGGGTGTCGAGGGTGCGGCTGCCGGTGGGGATGTCGATCCCGTCGGTGCGGGCCTCGCGGCCCAGCCGGATCGCGCCGGCGAGCGCCGTGGCCGAGGCGACGGAGGTCGCGACCACGGCCATCGTGGGCTCCTGGTCGTCCTCGGTCCCCTCGGAGAGCACGTCCTCGACGGTCAGCGGGACCTCGTCGAAGGAGAGCCCCTCGGTGAGGCGGGCGAACTCGGCATCGATGTCGCCGCCGGGACGGCCGGACGCGGCGGGTTCCTGTCCGTCGGCGGGCTCCTCGTGGGGATCCTCGTGCGGGTCGCGGGGGTCGGCGGTGCTCACAGCGCTCCCTTCGTGGAGGGCACGTCCAGCACGCGGTCGTCGACGGCGCAGGCGGCGCGCAGCGCGCGGGCGAGCGCCTTGAACTGCGCCTCGACGACGTGGTGGGGGTCGCGCCCGTCGAGCAGGCGGATGTGCAGGCAGATCGCGGCGTGGTGGGCGAGCGACTCGAAGACGTGACGGGTCAGCGAGCCGGTGAAGTGCCCGCCGATCAGGTGCAGGGCCTGCGCCTCGCTCTCGCCGGAGTGCACGCAGTAGGGGCGGCCGGAGAGGTCGACCACGGCCTGCGCGAGGGCCTCGTCCAGGGGCACCATGGCGTCGCCGAAGCGGGCGATGCCCCTCTTGTCGCCCAGCGCCTCGCGCAGCGCCTGGCCGAGCACGATCGCGGTGTCCTCGACGGTGTGGTGCGCATCGATATGAGTATCACCTGTCGCCGACACCTTCAGGTCGAAGCGCGCGTGGGTGCCCAGCGCCGTGAGCATGTGGTCGAAGAACGGCACGGAGGTGGAGATGTCCACCTGGCCGGTCCCGTCGACGTCGAGGGTGACCTCGACGGAGGATTCCCGCGTCGTGCGGGCGATGCTGGCGCGGCGGGACGGGCGCGCAGCGGCGGCGGAAGCGGGATCGGTCATCGGGGGTCGGCCTCCTCGAGGGCGGTGCGGAATGCGGCGTTGTTCTCGGGTGTGCCCACGGATACGCGCAGCCAGCCGTCGGGGCCGACGGCCCGGACGAGCACGCTGCGCGCCAGGAGGGCCTCGAACACGGCGTCCCGGTGGGCGAAGGTGCGGAAGAGGATGAAGTTCGCGTCGGACGGTGCGACGGCGTGACCGCGCCCGATCAGGTGCGCGGCCAGGACGTCGCGCTCGGTCCGCAGCAGCGCGACCTTGCCCAGCAGCTCCTCGCGATGGGCGAGGGCGGTGCGGGCGACGGCCTGGGTGACGGCCGAGAGGTGGTAGGGCAGGCGCACGACACGGACGGAGTCGACGACGGCCGGGTCGGCCACCAGGTAGCCCAGCCGGGCCCCGGCCAGGGCGAAGGCCTTGGACATGGTGCGGGTGACCACGAGGTTCGGATGGGCATCCAGCAGGGTCAGCGCGCTGGGCACCCCGTCGCGGCGGAACTCGCTGTAGGCCTCGTCGACCACCAGCAGACCGCGGGTGGCGGCCAGGGCGTCCGCGGCGGCCTCGACCACGTCGAGCGTGAGCGCGGTGCCGGTGGGGTTGTTCGGGCTGGTCAGCACGACGATGTTCGGGCGGTGGGCGGCGATCGCCGCGGTGACGTCCTGCGCGGTCAGCGCGAAGTCGGGGGCCGGGCCCCGTTCGGCGGTGACCCAGTCCGTGTAGGTGTCGCGCGCGTACTCCGGGTACATGGAGTAGTGGGGCGTGAACCCCAGGGCGGTGCGGCCGGGGCCGCCGTAGGACAGCAGCAGCTGGTGCATGACCTCGTTGGAGCCGTTGGCGGCCCAGACCGCCTCGGGGGCGGGGGCCCGGACGTCGGATTCCGCGGCGAGGTATGCCCCGAGGTCGGCGCGCAGGGCGAGGGCCTCCCGATCCGGATAGCGGTTCAGTCCGACGGCCGCCTCCGCGGCGGCGCGGCCGATCGCCGCGGCCAGCTCCGGGGAGGGCCCGTAGGGGTTCTCGTTGACGTTGAGCGCATGCTCGACCTCGAGCTGCGGGGCGCCGTACGGGGCGGCACCCACGATGCCGTCGCGCGGCACGGGCAGCGCGGCAGGGGCCGTGGTCGAAGCAGAGGTCTCGGGCATGGTGCCCATCGTAGTTCGGGCGCGGCTCCGATACCTCTCCCGCCCACCGTCCAGACGGCTCGGGCACCGACGTCCAGGAGTCTCGGGCGCCGACGTGCCCGGTCGGGCGTGGTCCCGTTCACAGCGCCGCTCCCGCTGGGAGGTCGGACCAGGTGTCGGGGATAGCCTGGGGCGATGTTCCGTTCCCTGGGTGCCCTGGTCGGCGACCTGCTGGTCGTCATCCTCTTCGTCACGATCGGCTTCCTGCAGCATGGCACGCCGCTGACCTCGCAGAACATCATCCTGGTGGGCTGGCCGTTCGCCGTCGGCGTGCTGCTGGGACATCTCGCGATCCGTGCCTGGAACGCCCCGTTCCGGATCTGGCCCCACGGCGTGTTCGTGTGGGCGATCACCCTGGCGGCCTCCATGGCGATCCGCACGCTCTTCTCCTACGGCACCGAAGTGTCGTTCATCATCACCACCGCGATCGTCACCGGCGTGCTGATGCTCGGCTGGCGCGCGGTCGCTCTGTTCCTCACCCGCGGCGAGCGGAAGCGCCCCCGGGTCGTCACCGGTGCCGAGGCGGCCGAGATCGACCAGGCCGCGGTGACGGCGGCGGGGAGCGACGGGGACGAGCCGAACGGGACCGCATCGAGCAGGACCGCATCGGGTGGGACCGCATCGGACGAGACCGGGACGGGCGAGACCGCAGCGGGCGAGCCGACCGGTGCCGACATCCCGCCGTCAGGACGCGACACCTCCCGCTGAGCGTCACCCGAGGACCGGGACGTTCCGGCTTCACCGCCGGCTGCTGATCACCTGGTCGATCTCGAGGCCGTGGCCGCGGGGATACAGCGGGTCGGCGGTCCCGCCGGGCACGTCCTCGTCCGCGGCCCGCACCGCCTCCATGGAGCGCGGCAGCTCGATCGGCAGGCGTCCGCGCGGCGGGAGCACGCCGCTGATCGCATCGGCCCAGGCCGCACCGGAGATGCCGAAGCTGCCGGTCAGGGCGTCGCACTCCCCCACGATGCTGGTCAGCACCGCGGCGCGATCGAGGTCGACGTCCAGGATCAGCGGGCAGTCCGTGCGGATCCGGGCCAGCCGGTGGGCGAGACCGGGCGGGAACCCGAGGTCGCCCTGGTGGAACCAGGATTCCAGGAACAGGTCGTCGCGGGGCTGGAACGGAGCACCGAGCCGCACCAGCGCCACCTCCGCCTCGGCCGGGGAGCCGACCCTCACCCCGAGGTCGGCGATGACCTCGTCGGCCACGCCCTCGGCGTAGATCCGGGTGCTGCCCGTCGCGGTCAGCAGCGGCAGGACCCGGCCGTCATCGTGCAGGACCACCACACTGTGCGCCTGCGCCTCGTGGCCGCGGCGTCGGTCCGCCGCCGTGCCGACGAGGTCGTCGGCCGCGGACTCGTCGACGTAGGGGTCGTCGAACAGGCCGAGAACGAACTTCGCCCGCAGCAGGCGGCGGGCCGAGGCGGTCACCCGCTCCTCGGCGACGGTGCCGTCGCGGACCAGGTCCAGCAGCAGCTCCATGCACTCCTCGCCGCCGAACTGGTCGGCTCCCGCCTCGAGGATCCGGGCCATGCGCTGGGAGGGCGTGAGGTGCTCGACACCCCAAGCGCGGGCCGGCAGCACCTGGTCGCCGACGTGGTTGTCGTTCACCAGCTCCCAGTCGCTGAGGATGACGCCCTCGTAGCCGAGCTCCTCGCGCAGCAGTCCGGTGAGCATCTGGCGGTTGAAGCCGAAGCCGACCTCCTCGATCTGCTCGCCGCCGCGCTCCAGGCCGACGGGCCGGCCGTAGTAGGGCATGATCGCCTCGGCCCCCGCCTCGACGGCCACCCGGAACGGCTGCAGGTGCTCCTCGAACCGCCCTCCCGGGTAGACCTGGTCCCGACCGTAGGGGAAGTGCGCGTCCTCGCCGTCCTTCTGCGGGCCGGCGCCCGGGAAATGCTTGACGGTGGCCTGCACCGACGCCTCGCCCTCGGCGCCGCGCAGACCCTCGAGGGCCGCGGCGACCAGACGCGCGACCTCCTGCGGGTCCTGGCCGAAGCATTCGCGCTGACGGGCCCATCGCGGGTCGGCGGCGAGATCCGCCACCGGATGCAGCGCCGCACGGATCCCGACGGCGGTGTATTCGCGCCGCACGGTGTCGGCCCAATCGCGGACCAGCTCGACATCGGCGAGAGCACCGATCCCCAGCGGCTCCGGCCACAGGGAGAAGAACGAGGTCGCCCAGGAGGCGCCCGCGTTCTGCGCGTCGCCATGGCGGGGATCGGTGGAGACGGTGACGGGGATGCCGTGCGGAGCGGACTCGGCGAGCTCCTGGAGCCGATTGTGCCAGCGGGCCGCCGCACCCGCGCTCTCCAGACCGTGGACGTTGAAGTGGTTCATGGCCTTGCCGAGCACCACCTCCTCGGTCCCGGACTTCGAGATCGCCCCGGGCTCGTCCAGCAGGGTGCCGTCCGGACCGGTCTCGATCACGGTGTGGAACATGAGCCCGACCTTCTCGGCCAGGGAGAGCCGGCCCAGCAGGTCCTCGGCGCGCTCGGCGGGCATGCGGCGCGGATCCTCGAAGGGGTCCATCACGCCGTTGCGGTTCAGGTCCCGGTACGGGGTGCCGTCCGCGGCACCGACGAGACGGGGACGGGAGCGGTCAGCCGTGGGCACGGAAGACCTCCTGCTCGATCACGGGGCGCAGCCGTGCGGCGACCTCGTCGGTGGCGAACCACTCGTGCAGCTGCTCGTCCAGCAGCACGTTGCCGAGAGCCCCGAGGACCATCGACTGGTCCAGGGAGAGGTGACGGCGGGCGATGACGCCGGAGCGCACCGCCACCGCGTCGTGGAATCCACCGGGGCCGTAGGCGCCCAGCTCGGTCTCGATCCGCGAGAGGTTCTCGAGCGCGGAGTCGCGCTCGTGCTGCAGCGCCAGCGCGGCGGCGTGCGGGGTGACGACGCCGTCGAGGCCCTGCGGGTAGGGCTCCCCCTGGTGCCAGTCCGTGCCGGCCGCGTCGGAATAGTAGCCGGTGGGGTTCAGCCCGAGCGCGTCGACGCCGTACTCGCGGTATCCGGCATGGGGATCGGAGCTGGGCGAGAAGCCCCAGTAGCCGTAGCCGGCCTCGTCGAGGCCGTGCTCGCGCTGTGCGCGCACGTGCAGGGGGTGATTCCTCCCCCAGCTGTGCGGGCCCCAGGCGGCCTCGGGCACGAACAGGTCCGGCATCAGCTCCTCGAACATCGAGCCGCCCCAGCCGGGCACGATCTCCATCCCGCGGTAGGTATGGGCGCCTTCGAAGACGGCCACGCCCTCGTGCTCGGTCCAGTCCCCCACCGGCGGCATCTCGGGCCAGGTCCACTCGGGCGGGAAGGTGCGGTAGGTCGTGTAGTAGGCGCCGGCGGGGATCTGGCCGGTCATGATTCCCAGGTAGGTGACCATGCGGGCCTCGGAGACGGCGGTGTCGTAGTGGTGCTCGCTGTGGTACCAGACGTCCGCGCCCGGGATGCCGCCGAACAGCGGGCGCAGGTGGACCCCGTCGCGGCCGGGGTCCTCGACCCAGAAGCCGCCGATGGTCTGCCCGGGCTGGGCGTCGACCTCTCGGTCGAAGAACACGTCCCAGCGCATCGCGTCGAAGAGCCGACGGGCGCGGCGCCGGTTGGACGGGTCGGCCTGCGCGACCACGTGCAGCGCGGCGCCGAGCCAGCCCATGTCGACGCTGGAGACGAAGGGGACCACGGGATCGCCGGAGCCGGGCCAGGTGCGCAGCACCGAGCCGTCCCGCTCGTCGTACCAGTTGAAGAACATGCCCGAGGGTTCGTGGTGGTCCATCTGCTCGAGCGACGCGAGGGTGCGGGCGATGCGATTGCGCGCGTGACCGGGGGTGATCAGCCCCAGCTCGCGGGCGATCAGGACGGACCACAGGGAGCCGCCGATGTTCGTCGGCGAGGTGTTGCCGGAGTGACCGGAGAGGTCCGCGTCGATCGCGTCGGAGATCAGTCCCGTCTCTCGGACGGTCATGGTGTCCAGACAATGCCAGGTGTCCGCCGCCCAGCGGCGCAGCAGGGCGTCGTCCCCGCGGTCGGAGCCCGTCGTGGGCCGGGTGAGTCCGGCCGGGGCGACCGGCGGGACGCCGGTCCCGGCGGGGCCGGGCGGCGCGGCCGCAGCGGCGGAGGTTCCCGCAGCGGTGCCGGCGAAGGCGCCGGCGCCCAGCAGCGGGACGGTGAGCAGGGTGCGTCGGTCGATGGGGTGCACGAGGCCTCCTCGAGGCGATGGGGTGCTTACTTGATGCCGCTGGTGGCGATGCCCTGGATGAAGTAGCGCTGGAAGAACAGGAAGACGACGAGGATCGGCAGGACGATGAGCGTGGCCCCGGCCAGGAGCAGCCCGTAGTCCGTCTGGTTCTGCCCGGTCGAGATCAGGGCGAGGGCGACCGGCAGGGTGTAGGTCGACTCGCTGGAGGAGACGACCAGCGGCCACAGGAAGTTGTTCCAGGAGCCGAGGAAGGTGAGGATGCCGAGGGTGGCGAAGGCGGGCCCGGCCAGCGGCAGGTAGATGCGGAAGAAGATCGCGATCTCCCCGACGCCGTCGATGCGGCCGGCCTCCAGCAGCTCCCGGGGCAGGCCCAGGAAGAACTGCCGCATGAGGAAGACGCTGAAGGGCTGGACCAGGAACGGCAGGATCAGCGCCGGAATGGTGTCGGCCAGCCCCAGGTTCACGATCAGCACGTACTGCGGGATGAACGTGACCAGGCCCGGGATCATCAGGCAGCCGAGCACCAGCAGGAACAGCACGCGCTTGAAGGGGAAGTGCAGGTGCGCCAGCGCGTAGCCGAACATCGAGGAGAAGAAGAGGTTCCCGACGGTCACCGCGATCGCCACCACCGCGGAGTTCTGGAAGTAGCGGCCGAAGGGGCGGTCGAAGAGCCGACGGAAGTTGTCGAGGGTCGGCTCCTCCGGGAGCCACGTGGGCGGCACGCGCAGCAGCTCGCCCTGGGTCTTCAGGCTGCCCAGGATCATCCAGACGAAGGGGGTGATCACCAGCAGCAGGAAGGCGGTCAGGACGATGTAGGTCAGGACGGGGCGGCGACGATCGATCATCACTTCTCCCTCATCAGGCGGAACTGCGCGAGGGTGACGATGCCGATGACGATGAACGTCAGATAGGCCATCGCACCGGCGACTCCGTAGTTGCCGAACCCGAACTGGTTGTACGTGTACATGGAGGCCGAGATCGTGGCGTGCAGCGGGCCGCCCTGGGTCATCACGAACGGCTCCTCGAAGAACTGCAGGTACCCGATCGAGGTGGTGACCATGACGAACAGCATCGTCGGCCGGATCGACGGCAGGGTGACGTTGAGGAATCGCTGCCAGGCGGAGGCGCCGTCGAGCGCCGCGGCCTCGTGCAGCTGCTGGTCCACGGCCTGCAGGCCCGCCAGGAAGATGACCATCGAGGTGCCGAAGTTGCGCCAGACGGCCATCACGATCAACGACAGCAGGGCGGTGCGCTCATCGCCCAGCCAGTTCGGTCCGTCGATCCCGACCCAGCCGAGCACCGTGTTGACCAGGCCGTTGTCGGGCCGCAGCAGGAACCGCCACACGACGGCGACGGCCACGATGGAGGTGACCACGGGGGTGTAGAAGCCCACGCGGAACACCCCGCGCAGCCGGGTGACGCCCCGGTCCAGGGCGAGCGCCGCGGCGAGCCCCGCGGTGATCGTCAGCGGGACGCCGATCAGGACGAACACCCCGGTGTTCACGGCGGAGCGCCGGAAGACGGGGTCCTCGAAGGCGGCGATGTAGTTGTCCAGGCCGACGAAGTCGACGGCGAAGGGCGAGCGGATGTCGCTGATGCGCATGTCGGTGAACGACATGAACATCGACTGCAGCACCGGCCACGCGATGAACACCGCGAACAGCAGCACGAAGGGCAGGGAGAGCAGCAGGCCCGCCCGGGCCTCCGCCGCGGCGCGATGGCCGCGGCGGCGAGCGGGCGCCGACGAGCTGCCCGGCCCCGGCCCCGGCGGCGACGGGGAGGCCGTGGCGGAGGCGGACGGGGTGGTCATCTCAGGCGCCGGTCCCGATGCCCTGCGCGTCGGACTGGACGGACTCCAGCGCCGCGGCGGGGTCGAGGTCCTGCTTGCAGACCTGCTCGATCTGGGCGTCGAGCTTCGCGGCGACCTGCTCCCAGGTGGCGATCGTCGGCGGGGCGAAGGCGTTGCCGAGCTGGGTGTGGAAGACCTCGAACTTCTCGTTGGAGGCGACGGCCTCGTCCTCCCAGGCGGACTGCAGCGCCGGCAGGTCGCCGACCTGCTCGAACCACGCCACCTGCACCTCGGGGCGGGAGAGGTGCTCGATGAGCTTCCAGGCCGCGTCGCGGTTCTGCGAACCCTGGAAGACGCCGATGTTGGCGCCGCCCAGGAAGCTGGCGCTGGTCTCCTTCTCCGGCATCACGAACACGCCGTACTTGTCGGCGAAGCCCTCGCCGCCGACGCTCTCGACGGCGGCCATCATCCACGGCCCGGAGATGAACATGGGCACGGCGCCGGAGACGAAGTCCTGCTCGGTCGCGCCCTCCGGCGGCGCCGGATCGGAGACCCCTTCGGTGAAGTAGGACTGGTAGTAGGCCAGCGCCTCCTCGTTCTCGGCGCTGGCGAAGGTGAACTCGTCGCCGGCCTCGGTGACGACATCTCCGCCGTTGGACCAGAACAGGGGGAGCACGGTCTGCCAGGAGCCGTCACCGCCGGGCTGCAGGGCGATGCCCCACTCCCCCTCCGGTCCGCCCTGCATGGCGCGGGCCATCTCGAACAGTCCCTCCCAGTCGGTGGGCGGCTCGGTGATGCCGACCTCCTCGGCGATGTCCTTGCGGTAGAAGACCACCCGGGTCTCGACGTACCACGGGACCCCGTAGACGGTCTCCTCGACGGTGACGGACTCGAGGGCACCGGGGAAGTAGTCGTCGGTGGCGATGTTCTCCGGGGTGGGCTCGAGCGCGTCCAGGCTGACGAACTCGGCCATCCAGGTGGAGCCGACCTGGGCCACGTCCGGTGCGGTGCCGGCGGCGATGGCGGAGGTGAACTTGTCATGGGCGGAGTCCCAGGGGATCGGGGTGACCTCGACGGTGACGTCGGGGTTGTCCTTCTCGAAGCCCTTGAGCAGCTCTGGCAGGGCCTAGCCCTCGGCGCCCATGGCCCAGACGTTCAGGGAGCCGGTGGCGGGGCCCTCGGCGATGGGCTCGGCGGAGACGGCCCCGCCGCCGCCCTCCTCCTCGGGGCGTCCGCAGGCGGCGAGGACGCCGAGCGTGCCGGCCGCGCCGAGGGACCCGGTGAAGGTGCGGCGGGAGATGCGCGAGGTGCGTGCGGTGTTCGTCATGACGACTCCTTCGTCGGTGGTGCGGTGGTGCTGGATCGGCGATGCGGTGGGAGGTTCGGCGATGCAGTGGGAGGTGGTGTCGGCGAGGTGCGGGCGATGGTCGGCGGCGAGGGGTGCGGCGCCTCAGGGCGCGACGCCGGCGGGTGGACATCCGCAGGAGCGGCGCAGCACGACGGAGGAGCCGACGGTCACGGGCCGCTGGGCCTCCTCGCCGTCGATGCGTGCCGCGAGCCGGTGGGCGGCGAGCGCCCCGAGCTCCGCGACGTCCTGCCGGACCGTGGTCAGGCCCGGCGTGAGATAGCGGGCGGTGACGGTGTCGTCCCAGCCGGTGACGGCCAGGTCCCCCGGAACATCGACCCCGGCGGCGGTGAGGCGGGCGATGATCGCCATCGCCAGCTCGTCGTTGCCGCAGACCAGGGCGTCCAGGCCGGCCAGACCTGTTCCCACGGGTCCGGCGGGACCACCGGCGCCGTCGGCACCGTCGGGCGCGGCTGTGCCACCGATCTCGTCGGACCCGTCGGACGCGGCTGCGCCGCCGACCTCGACGGCCCCGTCGACCACGCCGGTCGCTGCGGGAACGGCGGCCGCGTCGGCGCGGCCCGCGCTCAGCAGCGACTCGGCGATCGCGATCCCGGCCTGTTCGACGGGATCGGCGCGCAGATGACGGCCCGGGGCGAGCCCGGCGGATTCGAGGGCGTCGAGGTAACCGCGGTGGCGTCGGCCGATGTCGGAGCCGTCCTCGGGATCGCCGACGAAGCCGATGCGGCGGCGCCCGTGATCGATGAGGTGGGTGGTGAGCCGGCGTGCCGTCTCGCGGTTCTCGGCGTAGAAGGCGTCGACCCCCTCCAGCTGTCCGCGGGCGACGCTGACCGTGGGACGCAGGTTCGCCACCTGGGCGACGAGCTCGTCGTCCGCCCCGCTGCGGGCCATGAACGCGATGCCGTCGACCCGTCCCAGCAGGTCCAGCACCGCTGAGGGATTCTTCTCCTGCGGCGTGGCCAGGGCCAGGACCACCGAGAGCCCGAGCTCGGAAGCCGCCACCTCGAAGCCGACCAGCAGCTCCGCGTAGTAGGGGCCGTCGATGTGCGGCAGGACCACGCCGAGCGCCTTGCTGCGGCGCACGGCGAGCGCGCGGGCCGCCGCGGCGGGGACGTACCGCAGGTCGCGGGCGGCCGCGAGGACGGTGTCGCGGGTGCGGGGGGCGACCTTCGCACTGTCGGCGAAGACGCGGCTCACGGTTGCGATCGACACCCCGGCGCGTGCGGCGACCGAGTAGATGGTGGGTCCCGGAGAACTCGCGCCGTTGGCCATCATCGGCCCTCCTGTCTCTGCGTTCCGCCGGGTCCTGGTGGTGCCTGGGACCTGCCGCATCCGGTGGCGCTCTCTCGCCCCGAGGGCCGGATGCGATCCGTGATGGAAGCGCTTACAACGCGACACTGTATGCGCTTACATGTAAGGCGCGCAACCGTTCGCGGCACGCGAGATGCGCCTCTCGGCGCCGGAGCTCAGTCCTGGAAGCGGACGTCGATCGCGGTGCCGTGGGCGGGCAGGCCCTCTGCCGCGGCGAGGGTGGTCGCGGTCTCGCGGGCGCCGGCCAGGGCGTCCTGGTCGTAGTGGACGACGTGGATGCCGCGCAGGAAGGTCTGCACGCACAGGCCCCCGTTGAAGCGCGAGCTGCCGCCGGTGGGCAGCACGTGGTTGGAGCCGGCGGCGTAGTCGCCCAGACTCACGGGGCTGTGGGGGCCGACGAAGACCGCACCGGCATTGGTGACGCGGGCGGCAACGGCGGCGGCGTCGGCGGTCTGGATCTCGAGGTGCTCGGCCCCGTAGGCATCGACCACGGCCAGGCCCTGGTCGAGGTCGGCGACGAGCACGAGCCCGCTCTGCTCCCCCCGCAGCGCCTCGTCGATGCGGTCCCGATGACGGGCCGCGGGAACCTGCCGGGCGAGCTCGGTCTCGACCGCACGGGCGAGCTTCTGGTCGTCGGTGACCAGCACGCTCGCGGCCATCGGGTCGTGCTCGGCCTGGGAGATGAGGTCCGCGGCGACATACGCGGGATCGGCCGTTCCATCGGCGAGGATCGCGATCTCGGTGGGACCGGCCTCGGCGTCGATCCCGACCCGTCCGCGCACCAGGCGCTTGGCGGCCACGACGTACACATTGCCCGGGCCGGTGATCAGATCGACCGGCTCCAGCAGGCCGCCGTCGTCGAGGTCCTCGGCCCCGTGGGCGAGCAGGGCGACGGCCTGGGCGCCGCCGGCGGCGATCACCTCGCTCACCCCGAGCAGGGCGCAGGCGGCCAGGATCGTGGGGTGGGGCAGCCCGCCGAACTCCTTCTGCGGCGGGGAGGCGAGGACGATCTGCTCGACCCCGGCGACCTGCGCGGGCACGACGTTCATCACGACGGAGCTGGGGAGCACCGCGCGACCGCCCGGAACGTACAGGCCCACCCGACGCACGGGCACCCAGCGCTGGCTGACCGTGCCCCCGGGGACGACCTGCACCGTCTCCTCCGGCCGCGCCTGCGCCGTGTCCACGCGACGCACCCGCGCCGCGGATTCCTCGAGGGCGGCCCGGATCGTCGGGTCGAGCTCGTCGAGCGCGCGCTGCAGCTCTGCCTGCGGGACCCGCAGATGCTCGGGCCGCACTCCGTCGAACCGCTCGGAGGCGTCGAGCACAGCGGCCGCGCCCCGCACCGCGACATCCTCCACGACGGGGCGCACGGCGGTGGCGGCGGCCTCGACGTCCAGCTCCGCACGCGGCAGCGCCGCGGTGAGCTCGGCGGCGGTCAGGGTCCGCTCGCGCAGGTCGGTCACGGCGAGGAAGGGGGCAGGTTCAGGCATGGGGGCAGTCTAGAAGGGCGCCGCCGACGGGGCACGCCGTGCCCACGGCCCGGAAGGACGTCCCGGCGCGGTCCGGCCGTTGCGGCGACTAGGGTCGTGCCGTGCTCGTCGCCTTCCTCCTCACTCTCCTCGCCGGTGGTGCCACCAGCATCGGCGCCGCCCTCGGCGTGCTCGGTCGCGGCACGAACCCGAAGGTGCTCGGCGGCGGTCTCGGCCTGTCGGCCGGGGTGATGCTCTACATCTCCTTCGTCGAGCTGATGCCCCAGGGCGCGCAGATCCTCTCCGACGGCGACGCGGTGACCACCCGGGGCACGGCGCTGGCGGTGCTCTCCTTCTTCGTCGGCATCGTGCTGATCGCGGTGCTGGACCGTCTGGTGCCGGAGTCCGTGAGCCCGCACGAGTTCGCCGGGCGGATGACCGGCAGCGAGGGGCACGCCGAGGTGCGCGATGCCGCCGAGCAGGCCGAGGACCGGGCTCTGCGGGCGCGGCTGCTGCGCACCGGTGCGGTGACCGCGGGCGCCCTGGCCCTGCACAACGTGCCGGAGGGCTTCGCGACCTTCGTCGCCGCGATGCAGGCCCCCGAGATCGCGATCCCCGTCGTCGCGGCGATCGCCGTGCACAACATCCCCGAGGGCCTGGCGGTCGCGGTGCCCGTCCGTCGGGCGACCGGATCACGAGCGAAGGCCTTCTGGCTCGCGACGATGACGGGCCTGGCCGAACCCGTCGGTGCGGTGATCGGGTTCCTGCTGCTGGCCCCGCTGCTCGACGGCGGCGCGATGGGCGCGATCCTGGCCGGTGTGGCCGGCGTGATGGTGTTCGTCTCCCTCGACGAGCTGCTGCCTGCGGCCGAGGAGACCGGCGAGCACCATGCGGTGATCTACTCCCTGATCGCGGGGATGGCGATCATGGCGCTGACCCTGCTGGTGCTCTGACCCTTCTGGCGCCGTGAGCGGGCACTCCGGTACGTTCCTGCCTCAGGGGAAGCTCCCGGAGCCGTTCGGGACCATCATGTTCAGGGAGGGGATGGCATGCGGCAAGGGCCCGGCGACCAGCGCCCGTCGACGCGTTCCCTCTCCCCTGGTGCGTCCGGGCAGACCCGCCACGGGACCGCGCGCTCGTCCGCCGCCCGACGACTCCGCCGGGTCCTCGCCGCCTCCACCCTCCTGCTGACCCTCGCCGCCTGCGACGGCCTCCCCCGCGACCAGGATCCGACGTCGGCCGATCCCGCGCCGACCATGAACCCGACTGAGGTCGCGCAGTCCGAGCCCGCCACCGTGGATCCGTCCTGGCTGTGCGCACCCGACGGGGAGGCCGAGGCCCCCGCCTACACCCCGGAGCCGGGCGAGTTCACCCCCGAGACCGTGCAGGCCGAGGGCAGCACCGTCACGATCTCCGGCGCCTTCGACCTCGAGGACGGCTACGAGTACGGCGGCTTCGCGCCCGACGCCACGATCGTCCCCGCGGACCCCGCGCACCGCGGCACCCCGGCCGACGGGTACGACACCCACCTCGGCACCGCGAACGCCCCTGCTCCCCCGATCGTGGTGCGCGAGCGGGTGGAGGTGCCGGCCGAGGGCGCGACCCCGTCGGCGGCGACGGCGCGGCTGACCCTGGGCACGTGCGACGACGCCCCGCTGCCGGATGGCCAGTACCTGCTCTCCCTGCGCGGCGGCGGGGTGGACGGGCCCGGCCGCGGCGAGGACGGCTGGAGCTCCTCGACTCCGGTGATGCTCGACGTCGTCGACGGAGAGCTGCAGAGCGTGCCCGGCGCTCTGGCGGCCTCCGACGGCGAGGTCCCCGCGGACCTCGCCCCGCTGCACTGCCGCGCGCCGTTGGAGGCCGTCGGGGACGGCGACGGGCTGAGCGTGGCCGTCTCGCGGCAGGAGTCCCGCGTGTCCACGCAGGTGCCCGAGGAGGAGGTCGGCGTCTCCGTCGATGCCCGCGTCACCGTCACCTCGAAAGACCTCGGCACCCGCGCGCTGCTGCAGGGCGTGGTGCTGACGAACCCGGCGACCGGCACCGTCGTCGCCGGGGCGCGCAACGCCGAGGCCGTCGGCCTGCAATGGATCGGTGCGGAGGGCGTCGCCACCGCCGAGTCCGCCTGGACCACCCGCGGGACCTGCACCCGCGCCCCGCTGGAACCGGGCGATTACGCGGCGCACGGCTTCGCGGTGACGGTCGACGACGAGGGGTCGACCCACGTGGTGCTCTCGGATCCCTGGACCGTCGAGGTGGTCGAGGAGAGCGCCCCGTCCTGAGCAGCCCGTCGGGGCGGTGAGAGGGTCTCGTCACGTACCGTGGAGGTATCCGCATCGATCCGGCGGGCCCGCGCCCGCCGTCGATTAGTCTTGACGTCAAGACACATGCCGCACCGACCCGAGGGAGCCCCGCGACACATGGCGCGCATCATCTACACCCACACCGACGAGGCACCGATGCTGGCGACCGCATCGTTCCTGCCGATCCTCGACGCCTTCTCGAACACCGCCGGGATCGACGTCACCACCCGGGACATCTCCCTGGCCGGCCGCATCGTCGCGGCCTTCTCGGACCGGCTGCCCGAGGACCAGCGCGAGGCCGACGCTCTGGCCGAGCTGGGCGAGCTGGCGAAGACCCCCGAGGCCAACATCATCAAGCTGCCCAACATCTCCGCCTCCGTGCCGCAGCTGAAGGCCGCCGTCGCGGAGCTGCAGGGCCAGGGCATATCCCTGCCGGACTACCCGGAGTCACCCGAGACCGACGAGGAGAAGGACGTCCGCGCCCGCTACGACTCGGTCAAGGGCTCGGCCGTGAACCCCGTGCTGCGCGAGGGCAACTCCGATCGTCGTGCGCCGGCCGCGGTGAAGAACTTCGCCAAGAAGCACCCCCACCGCATGGGCGAGTGGTCGAAGGACTCCCGGACCTCCGTGGCCACCATGGACGCGAACGACTTCCGCGCCAACGAGAAGTCCGTGGTGGCCGATGGCGAGGACACGCTGTCGATCGTGCACGTCGGATCCGACGGCGCCGAGACGGTGCTGAAGCCCTCGATCCCCGTGCTGGACGGCGAGGTCGTCGACTCCACGGTGATGCGGGCCGAGGCGCTGGACGCGTTCCTGCGCGAGCAGGTCGCCGCCGCCAAGAAGCAGGGGGTGCTGTTCTCCGTGCACCTGAAGGCGACGATGATGAAGGTGTCGGATCCGATCCTCTTCGGCCACGCCGTCCGCGCCATGTTCCCCACCCTGTTCGACCAGTTCGGCGACCAGCTCGCCGCGGCGGGGCTGTCCGCGAACCACGGCCTCGGCGGGATCCTCACCGGGCTCGAGGAGTTCGACGCCGAGCTCCGCGACGGCGTGCGCGCCGTGATCGACAAGGATCTGGCCGACGGCCCGGATCTGGCGATGGTCAACTCCCACAAGGGCATCAGCAACCTCCACGTGCCCTCCGACGTCATCATCGACGCCTCCATGCCGGCGATGATCCGCACCTCGGGCCACATGTGGAACTCCGACGACGCCGAGCAGGACACTCTCGCCGTGATCCCGGACTCCTCCTACGCGGGCGTCTACGCCGCCACCGTCGAGGACTGCCAGAAGAACGGCGCCTTCGACCCGACCACGATGGGCACCGTGCCCAACGTCGGCCTGATGGCGCAGAAGGCCGAGGAGTACGGCTCGCACGACAAGACCTTCGAGATCGCGGCCGACGGACAGGTCGAGGTGCGTGATGCCTCCGGCACCGCACTGATGAGCCAGGACGTGGCGACCGGGGACATCTTCCGCGTCTGCCAGGCCAAGGACGCCCCGATCCGCGACTGGGTCCAGCTCGCGGTGCGCCGCTCGCGCGAGTCCGGGATGCCCGCGGTGTTCTGGCTCGACGAGTCCCGCGCCCACGATCGCAACCTCATCGAGAAGGTGAACACCTACCTCGCCGAGGAGGACACCGAGGACCTGGACATCCAGATCATGTCCCCGGTCGAGGCCACGAAGCACACCCTCGCGCGGGTGCGTCGCGGCGAGGACACCATCTCGGTGACCGGCAACGTGCTGCGTGACTACCTCACGGACCTGTTCCCGATCATGGAGCTGGGCACCAGCGCCAAGATGCTCTCGGTGGTGCCGCTGATGAACGGCGGCGGCCTGTTCGAGACCGGCGCGGGCGGCTCCGCCCCCAAGCACGTCCAGCAGCTGATCGAGGAGAACTACCTGCGCTGGGATTCGCTCGGCGAGTTCCTGGCGCTGGCCGAGTCGCTGCGCCATCTGGCCCGCACCGCGGACAACGCCCGCGCCGCCGTGCTCGCCGATGCGCTGGACCGCGCCACGGAGACGCTGCTGAACGAGGGCAAGTCCCCGCAGCGCAAGCTCGGCACCATCGACAACCGCGGGAGCCACTTCTACCTCGCGATGTACTGGGCGCAGGAGCTCGCCCAGCAGAGCGAGGACACGCAACTGGCGGAGGCCTTCGGCCCGATCGCGCAGGAGCTCACCGACAGCGAGGCGACCATCGCCGAGGAGCTGCTGGCGGTGCAGGGCTCCCCGGCCGACATCGGCGGCTACTACCGTCCCTCCGATGCGAAGGCCGATGCGGTGATGCGCCCCTCGGCCACCTTCAACCGCATCCTGGAGGAGATCTCCGCGGCGCTGTGACGGCAACGACGCCCTAGAAGCAGGCGGGGCAGGTCACCAGTGGTGACCTGCCCCGCCTGCTCATCTCGCCTCCGATCGCCGAAGGACCCGCCATGCCTGTGATCCCCTCCCCCGTCGACGGCATCGACCTGCGCTACGACGTGACCGGCACCGGCCCTGCCCTGGTGCTGCTGCACGGCTCCGTGCTCTCGCGCGCGATCTGGCGGGGGCTGGGCTACCTCGAGCCGCTGTCCGCCGAACTCACGGTGATCCGGGTCGATCTGCGCGGCCACGGACTCTCCGGCGCCCCGCGGGATCCGGCCGCGTACACCCAGGACATCTTCGTCGCCGACCTGCTGGCCGTGCTCGATGCCGTCGGCGTCGGCCGCGCGGCACTGCTGGGCTACTCGCTGGGTGCCCGGATCGCGCTGAGCGCGACGCTGGAGCATCCCGGGCGCGTGAGGCGTCTGATCAGCCTCGGGGGGTCCGCCTCACCGCAGCGGGGCGCGGTGGATTCGGTGTTCTTCCCCGGCGTGATCGACGCGTTGCGCGAGGATGGCATGGAGGCGTTCTGCGCCGGCCAGGGGCTGGGTCCGGAGGTCACCTCGCGACGCGCCCGCGCCACCCGCACCGCCTTCCTCGCCGCCGACCCCTGGGCGATCGCGGCCCTGCTGGAGGCCACGGATGCGGCCCCGGGGATCCCGGACGAGCCCCTTGCCGACTGCACGGTCCCGGCCCTGTGGATGGCGGGTACCGAGGACCACCCCCGGTTCGAGGAGTCCCAGCGCGCGGCGGAGGCGATGGCCGATGCGGAGTTCGTGCCGCTGCCGGGCCGCGACCACGGCGGCACCCTGTTCCCGCCCGACGAGATCCTGGCCCACGCCCTGCCGTTCCTGCGCTGAGGGGAATGCCGGCGCGAGGCACACAGACCAGTCAGAGCACCTGGCGGATCAGCGCGGCCAGAGCCACCACGACGATGATGCCGCGCAGCAGCCACTCCGGCATCCGCTTGGCCAGGTGCGCTCCGAAGAAGCCGCCCAGCAGCGCACCGAGCGCGATCGCGGCGCTGCCGATCCAGACGATCTCCGCGTCGATCAGGAAGAACGCGATCACGTACACGACCGCGGCGGCGAGGTTGACCGCGAGGCTCATGAGGTTCTTGATGCTGTTGACCGAGCCCATCGAGCGGCCGGTGAAGATGCCGAGGATCCCCAGGTACAGCACACCCTGCGCGGCGGTGAAATAGCCGCCGTAGACCGAGGCGGCTCCGAGGGATCCGATCAGGGCCGGCGAGCGCAGCGGGCTCCGCTCGGCGGACGCTCCCGTGGCACGGCTCGGGCCGGACGCGCCCGCCGCGAGGTCCGTCGACGCATCTGTTTCTGCGTCCGTCGCTGTGTCGGCCTCCGTGTCCGTGTCCGCAGCCGGGAGCCCGCGTTCCTCCCGCCGCGTCGCCCGGCGCTCGCGCCCGGACCGGATCGCGGCGGTGAGCGGCTTCTGGAAGAGGACCATCGCCAGGGCGAGCACGATGAGCACCGGTACGACCACGTCGAGCGCCGCCGCCGGGGAGACCAGCAGCAGGAGCGCCCCGGCCGTCGCGCCGACCGTGGCGGTGATCGTCAGGGGCGTGAGGTGCTGTTTCTCGGCGGCGATCTCCCGGCGGTATCCGAGGCAGGAGCCGAGGGTCGAGAAGAACATCCCCACCGTGTTGGTGCGCACCGCGACCCCCGGCGGGACGCCGACGGCCATCAGCACCGGGAGCGTGAGCAGGGACCCCGATCCGACGGCCGCGTTGATCGCGCCGGCGACGGTGCCCATCACGAGCAGGACGATGAGGCTGAGGGGTTCCACGACCGCTGACCCTACTGGCGGCCGCGAATCGGCGGCGGGATGTCCGAGCGCGCGTGGCGGGCATGACAGGGCCCGGCCCGCCCAATGCGAACCGGGTCCCGGGACGGCGCGCTCACAGCACGTCGATCAGGCCTCTGCCCTACCGCCCGATCTCCTGCCGATCGCAAGCTCACAGCACGTCGATCAGGCCTCTGCCCTACCGCCCGATCTCCTGCCGATCGCAAGCTCACAGCACGTCGATCAGGCGAGAGCAGCCTTCGCCGCGTCGTAGTCCGGCTCCTCGCCGATCTCGGCGACCTGCTCGGCGTGGACGATCTTGCCGTCCGCGTCGGCCACGACGACCGCACGGGAGAGCAGACCGGCCAGGGGACCGTCGGTCATGGTCACGCCGTAGTCGCCGCCGAAGGTGGAGCGGAAGGCGGAGCCGGTGACCACGTTCTCGAGGCCTTCGGCCCCGCAGAAGCGGGCCTGGGCGAAGGGCAGATCCTTCGAGACGCACACCACGACGGTGTTCTCGAGGCCGGCGGCCATCTCGTTGAACTTCCGCACGCTCATCGCGCAGGTGCCGGTGTCCAGCGAGGGGAAGATGTTCAGCACGACGCGCTTGCCGGCGAGGTCCGCGCTCGAGACGGGGGCGAGGTCCTGGCCGACGAGCTCGAAGGCCGGCAGGGCCTCTCCGATCTCGGGCAGCTCGCCGACGGTGGTGACAGGGTCATTCTTGAAGGTGATGGAAGCCATGACCCCATCCTCGCCCTCCGGCCTGAACGGCACAAGCCGACTCCTGGGAGCATCCCGACAGGTCGGGCGCGTGCCGGAGGCGCCCCGACGGTCGGGGCCGGGAGCGGGCGCCCGCCACGCGGTCAGTCCATCGTCTCCCGCAGCCGCGCGATCTGCTCGTCGACGTCGAAATCCGCCGTCGGCCACTGCGGATCGATGCCTCTCAGAGCGTCCAGCAGGAGCTGCTGGACGGCGATGCGGGCGTACCACTTGCGGTCGGCCGGGACCACGGTCCAGGGCGCGTTCTCGGTCGAGGTGGCCCGCAGTGCGCGCGTGTACGCGTCCATGTAGGCGTCCCAGTGGGCGCGCTCGTCCACGTCGCCGGGGCTGAACTTCCAGTGCTTGTCGGGACGCTCGAGGCGCTCCATCAGCCGCTCCCCCTGCTCCTGGGCGGAGATGTGGAGCATGACCTTGACGATCACGGTCCCGGCGTCGGTGAGCTCCTTCTCGAAGGCGTTGATCGCCGTGTAGCGCCGGCGGATCTCCGCCGCGTCGGCCCAGCCGTGGACGCGGTGGATCAGCACGTCCTCGTACTGGGAGCGGTCGAAGACGCCGATCATCCCGGGCTCGGGAGCGTGCTTGCGGATCCGCCACAGGAAGTCGTGGCGCTTCTCCGCCCGGGTGGGGTCCTTGAACGCCGTGATGTCCACGCCCTGCGGATCGACGTCACCGACCACGTGCCGCATGATGCCGCCCTTGCCGGACGTGTCCATGCCCTGCACGATCAGCAGCACGGAACGTCCATCGTCCTGCTCGTGGTGGGCCGCGTAGAGCCGCTCCTGGAGATCATCGAGGGTGCTGTCACGGGTAGCCAGCAACTTCTTGCCGTCGGCCTTCTTCCCGCTGAAACCCGGGGTGGCCCCGGGATCCAGCTCGGTGACCTCGCCCGTCCAGCCCGGGCCGAGGCGGAACCCCGTCGGCGTCTTCTCGGCATGCTTGCGCTTCTTCGCCATGGGTATCTCCTATGTCAAGCGGCTTGCCGGACGCAAGTCGTTGAGGTGGGGTTCAGTGGAATCGGGGTGTTGGCGAGGGCTTCGGCGTGGGCGTGGGTGAGAGTGCGCCAGATGCGGCGGGCGATGGCATTCTTGAGACAGCGGAGTGCTTCCATCACGGTCTTTCCCTGTTCTCGGAGTCGTTCGTAGTAGTCCTTGCCGGGCCCCTCGAGGCGAATCTGGGTCAAGGCGATACGGTGAATCGCGCAGTTCAACTGACGATTCCCGCCCCTGTTCAGACGGACCCTTCCCTCGGTCTTGCCTGACCAGACCGGGATCGGAGCGCAGCCGGCGAACATCGCGTACTTCCCGTCGTTCGCGAACCGTTCGATCCCCGCGGTCTCGGCGATGATCTTCGCGGCCGACAACTCCGCGCAGCCAGGGATCTCCAGTAGGACCGGCTCCACCTCCCGGACCATGGCACGCAGCCGCGCATCGAGCTCGCTGATCGAGTGGCAGAGCCGTTCAAGATCGGCAAGGACCATGCCTGCGATCTCCGCGACGATCCCCTCGCTCGTCTCGATCACGCCCCGCACCTGTTCCTGGGCCGGTCGATGAGTCAGCGCGCGCGGTGCCGGATCGACTTCAGGATCAAGTTCGTGCAGGTGCCAGCGCAGGCGGTTGATCACCCGGGTCCGCTCCGCGACCAGGTCCTCACGACGGGCCAGGACCAGCTTGATCTCTCGTGCCTGCTCATCGGTGAACGCGATGGGAAGATCCTCTTCCCTGGCCAGCGCACGAGCGACGGCGAGAGCATCGATCGGGTCGGACTTCCCGCGGGTGCGCGCTGCGGCGCGTTGGCGAGCCATCAGCTTCGCCGGAACTCTGACCACGGGCTCTGCGTGGGCGAGGAGGTCGCGTTCGAGCAGACCGGTGAGGTGGCGGCAATCCTCCAGCCCCCACCGACGATCCTGCTCGATGAAGCTCTTCCGGGCCCAGCGATATGCGTTCTCGTGACCGCTGTGAGTCGCGCGGACCGTGATCTGCCCGATCTGCTTGCCCGCCGCGTCGACCGCGACGAAGGTGTGCGAGTTCTTGTGGACGTCAGCGCCGATCAGGACCACCATGGCGACTGCCTCCCTTGTATTCGAGTGGGGTCGAACGGTCGGGCCGGTCGGCGGACAAACCTCAGTGGGGCAGCTGCACGCTCCTATCAAGTCACGCCGGCCGGTCCTTCCCACCCGGCGACGGCAATACCCATGCAGGCCAGCTCAACACGGAGCGGCAGCCAGGCTAAGAGCCAATCACCGGATGGAAAGGATCCAACCACCGCGACACCCGCGGCACCACCAAGCCTCACACTGAGGGCAGGCTAACCGCGGTGCCGCCCGGGCACGAGGGTCGCGGCGAACTTGACTCTTCCGATCGGTCGGCGGAGTGTCTTCCGCATGACGATCACCGCCATCACCGATGCTCATGTCCATCCCGTGTCCGCGCCCGCCTTCGACGGCACCGTCCTGGTCGAGGACGGCCGGATCACGGCCGCCGGAGATGACGTCGCGGTCCCCGCGGGCGCCGAGGTCGTCGACGCCGACGGCGCCTGGCTGCTGCCGGGCTTCATCGACGCCCACGTCCACCTCGGCGTCGATGAGGAGGGCGAGGGCTGGGCCGGCCAGGACACCAACGAGATGACCGATCCGGTGATGGCCGCCGCTCGCGCGATCGACGCGATCAACCCCGTCGAGATCGGGTTCGACGACGCGATCATCGGCGGGATCACCGCCGTGAACGTCAACCCCGGCTCCGGGAACCCGATCGGCGGTCTGGCCGTCGCGATCCACACCCACGGCCGGGTGGTCGACGACATGGTGCTGCGCAGCCCCTCCGGACTGAAGGCCGCCCTCGGCGAGAACCCCAAGCGCGTCTACGGCGAGCGCACGCAGACGCCGTCGACGCGCCTCGGCGTCGCCCTGACCATCCGCAAGGCCTTCGCCACGGCGCGCGCCTGGATGGGCAAGGACGAGGCCGACCGCGACGCGGACCTGGTCTCCGAGGCGCTCGCCCGCGTGCTGAACCGTGAGATCCCGTGGCGCCAGCACTCCCACCGCGCCGACGACATCGCCACCGCCCTGCGGCTGGCCGAGGAGTTCGGCTACGACCTGGTGCTGGACCACGGCACCGAGTCGTACCTGATCGCGGACAGGATCGCGGCCGCCGGGGTGCCGGTGCTGTACGGCCCGCTGATCGTGTCCCGCTCGAAGGTGGAGGTCCGCCACCGCACCCCGAAGGCGCCGGGCCTGCTCACCGCCGCCGGGGTCAAGGTCTCGATCATCACCGATCACCCGGTGGTGCCGATCGAGTTCCTGGTGCACCAGGCGGCGCTCGCGGTCACGCACGGCATGGCCCCGGACGACGCCCTGCGCGCGATCACCCTGCACCCCGCCGAGGTCCTCGGCGTGGCCGACCGGATCGGGTCGATCGAGACGGGCAAGGATGCCGACCTGGTGCTGTGGGAGGGCGACCCGCTGGACACCCGGCACCGCACCCTGCGGGTGTGGCAGGGCGGCACCGAGGTCATGCACCGCGACGCGTCGGGCGAGCCGGTGGTCGCCGAGCGCTGATCCGCGACGCGGCGCAGATCGCGCCGACGTCGCGGGGTCTCGCTCCGGCGGAGGGGGCGGGCCGTCCTCGCTCGCGGGCTGCGCGCTCGATCAGTCCTCGACGCGGACCTCACCGGTGCTGACGTCGACGTCGACCTCCACGTCGTCCTCGCCGTCGGAGGATTCGATGTCGACCTGGTAGCGGATCGTGCCGTCGTCGGAATCCAGGTCCCAGCCGGAGACCCGGCCGTCACGCTCCTGGACGGCGAGGTCGAGGGCCTCCGGGGGCGTCATCGGCGAGGTGACGTCGACGACGGGATCGTCGACCTCGTCGTCCTCCTCGTCGTGCTCGAGCACCTTCCCGGTCGTGGCGTCGATGTCGAGATCGTGCTCCTGGCCGTCGACGGCCACCTCGATCTCCCAGACCCAGCCGTGGTCGTCATCGTGGTCGATCGAGACCGACACCGTCTCGCCGCCGCCCGCGGTCTGCACCGCGATGCCGACGGCCTCCTCGGCGGGGACCGGCAGCTGTTCGGTGGCGAGGTCGGCATCGGCGGGCAGGGCGGCCGCATCCTCGGAACCAGCGGTGTCGGAAGCGGACCCGCCGCCGTCGCTGGCCGCCGTGTCGCCGCCGTCGCTCGCCGCCGTGTCGTCACCGGTCTCCCCGCCGCCGTCGTCGCTGGCGGAGCTGCCGGAGCCGGCACCCTGGGTGATGCCCTCGTCGTTCTCATCGCTCTGCCCGCCGCAGCCGGCGGCCAGAGCGATCACGAGCGCACCGAGAGCGGCGGCGCGGGCGGTGGTGGTAGAACGCGTCGTGCGGATCATGTCCGGTCTCCTCCTGTGGGGCGTCGGCCCCGATGAGTGGTCGATGACCCCAGCGTAGAAGCGGTTTTCAGTTCCGGCGAGCTTCCTGAGAGCACTCTCATCGTCCTCTCATCCGGGGGGCGCAGCCCGGAAGTGCTCCGCCCTCGTCGGCCACTCCTGGAGCGGAACCGAGCCCGGCGTCCGTCCTTCCCCCGCCTCCGCGTCCGCCGTACGGTGAGGCCAGGCCCTCCGGGGCCCTCGACGGCACCCACCTGCTGGAAGGCGTCATGACCACCACCGCGACCTGGCCGAACTCCCCCGCCCACGCCCCGACCGAGGAGGAGCTCGACCGGCTCCACGCCTGGTGGCGCGCCGCCAACTACCTCTCGGTCGGGCAGATCTACCTGATGGACAATCCGCTGCTGCGCAAGCCCCTGCAGCGCGAGCAGGTCAAGCCGCGCCTGCTCGGCCATTGGGGAACCACCCCGGGCCTGACCTTCCTGTACGCGCACGCGAACCGGGCGATCCGGCAGCGCGGCCTGAACGCCCTGTACATCACCGGCCCCGGCCACGGCGGACCGGGTCTGGTCGCCGCGAGCTATCTCGAGGGCACCTACTCCGAGGTGTACCCCGCCGTGGGGCAGGACGAGGAGGGCCTGAACCGCCTGTTCACGCAGTTCTCGTTCCCCGGCGGGATCCCCTCGCACGTCGCCCCCGAGACGCCCGGATCGATCCACGAGGGCGGCGAGCTCGGCTACTCCCTCTCCCATGCCTACGGGGCGATGTTCGACAGCCCCGACCAGATCGCCTTCACGGTGGTCGGCGACGGCGAGGCGGAGACCGGCCCGCTGGCGACCTCCTGGCACTCCAACAAGTTCGCCAACCCCCAGCAGGACGGCGTGGTGCTGCCGATCCTGCATCTGAACGGGTACAAGATCGCGAACCCCACGGTGCTGGCGCGGATCGGCGACGAGGAGCTCGACGCCCTGCTGCGCGGCTACGGCCATACCCCGCTGTTCTTCACCGGCGGCTTCGACGACGAGGACCCGATCGCCGCGCACGAGCGCTTCGCCGCCGTGCTGGATGAGGCCCTCGACCAGATCGCTCAGATCAAGCAGCAGGCGCAGGAGGACGCCGCGGCCGGCCGGGAGAGCGAACGCCCCGCCTGGCCGATGATCGTCTTCCGCACCCCGAAGGGCTGGACCGGGCCGAAGACCGTCGACGGCAACGTCACCGAGGGCTCCTGGCGCTCGCACCAGGTCCCGCTGGGCGGCGCCCGTGACAGCGACGAGCACCTCGCCGAGCTGGATGCCTGGTTGCGCTCGTACCGCCCCGAGGAGCTGTTCGACGAGGACGGGCGACTGCTCGAGTCCATCGCGGAGACCGCTCCGCAGGCGGAGCTGCGGATGTCGGCGAACCCCTCGACCAACGGCGGCTCCGTGCTGGAACCGCTGCGGCTGCCGGACTTCCGAGAGCATGCGGTGGCCGTCCCCCACCCCGGCGGCGCCACCGCCGAGGCCACCCGGGTGCTGGGGACCTGGCTGCGCGACGTGATCCGCGATAACCCGCACAACTTCCGGATCTTCGGGCCCGACGAGACCGCCTCGAACCGCCTGCAGGCCGTCTACGAGCAGACGGACAAGCAGTGGAACGCCGAGATCGAGCCCCATGATCGCCAGGAGCACCTCGCCCGGGCCGGCCGGGTGATGGAGGTGCTCTCCGAGCACCAGTGCCAGGGCTGGCTCGAGGGGTACCTGCTGACGGGCAGGCACGGGGTGTTCTCCTCCTACGAGGCGTTCATCCACATCGTCGACTCCATGGTCAACCAGCACGCGAAATGGTTGAAGGTGACGAACGAGCTGGAGTGGCGTCGGCCCCTGGCGTCGCTGAACTACCTGCTGAGCTCGCACGTGTGGCGTCAGGACCACAACGGGTTCTCCCATCAGGACCCCGGCTTCATCGATCACATGGTCAACAAGAAGGCCGAGATCGTGCGGGTGTACCTGCCGCCGGACGCGAACACGCTGCTGTCGACCTACGACCACTGCCTGCGCTCGCGCCAGTACGTGAACGTGGTCGTCGCCGGCAAGCAGCCGGGCCCCACCTGGCTGTCGATGGACGAGGCGATCGTCCACTGCACCCGGGGGCTGGGCATCTGGGAGTGGGCCGGAACGGAGGTCGACGGCGAGGAGCCGGAGGTGGTGCTGGCCTGCGCCGGCGACGTCCCCACCGTCGAGACGCTCGCCGCCGCGAAGATCCTGCGCACCAGGATCCCCGCGCTCCGGGTCCGGGTGGTCAACGTGGTGGATCTGATGCGGCTGCAGGACGATTCCGAGCATCCCCACGGGCTCGCGCAGCGGGACTTCGTGGGACTGTTCGGCCAGGACATCCCGGTGGTGTTCGCCTACCACGGCTATCCCTGGCTGATCCATCGCCTCGCCTACCGCCATGACCGCAGCTCGCGGATCCACGTGCGCGGCTACAAGGAGGAGGGGACCACGACCACGCCCTTCGACATGCTGATGCGCAACGACACCGACCGCTTCCATCTGGTGATGGACGTGCTGGACCGGGTCGAAGGGCTCGCGACCCGATATGCGGGGCTGCGTCAGCAGATGGAGGACGAGCGGTTCCGGGCCCGGGCCTTCGCGTACGAGCACGGGGAGGACCTGCCGGAGATCGCGGGGTGGCAGTGGGACGAGGGCGCCGGTGCCCAGGACGAGACGGTCGGGGCCACCGGCGGCGACAACGAGTGAGGGTCCGCGGGGCGATGCGATCGACGGGGCGATGCGATCCACGAAGCAGCGGGGCAGGATCCGCCGGACGCGGCGCGGGACGAGGGAGGCGGACCCGGTCAGTCGACCCGGCGCAGGGCGCTGCCCTTGTGCATCGCCACATGGTCGGTCTTGTCGCTGGCGATCTCGTACTGCGGATCGTCCGGGCTGCAGTGCCGGGTGCGCCCCTTGAACGGCACGTCCTTCGTGTGCGCGGCCGTGATGACGCCGCTGACGACGCCGGCCTCAGAGTTCCATTGCACGTGGTCGCCCACCGAGAATTCCGTCATGACCCGATCCTGCCACCGGTGGCGCGGGGACGTCCGAGCGATCGGTCGGCTCCCGCGGGAAGCCTGCTCGGTACGATCGAGGGATGGGACGACATCCAGACCCCTCTGACCCCGCCTCGTCGGCCGGGTCCGCCGATGACGTCGTGCGGCGGATCGTCCGCGTCCGCGGGCAGGTGCAGGGCGTCGGATTCCGGATGTCGGCGGCCTCGCAGGCCAAGCACCTGGGCGTGAGCGGGACCGTGCGCAATCTGTGGGACGCCTCGGTGGAGGCCGACGTCGAAGGCCCCGCTGAGTCGGTCGAACAGATGATCAGCTGGCTGCGCGAGGGACCACCCAGCGCGCAGGTCAGCGGGATCGACGTGCGGTCCGAGAGCCCCCGCGGGGCCGAGGCCTTCCGCATCACCGGTTGAGGCGGCTCACACCGTCGCGCGATCTCCTGAGCTGGTGCGCAGGTAGTGCGCCGCGACGAGCACCCCCGCGGTCACCATCACCGTGGACGTCAGGATCACCGCGGTCTGGCCGGCGCCCTCCAGCAGCACCCCGCCGACGAGGGCTCCGCCGGCGATCGCGGCGTTGAACACGGCGCTGTTCAGCGCTGTGCCCTCCTCGATGACCTCGCCGGCCTGCGTGTTCACGAAGGCCTGGACGGTCACCGAGACCGCCCCGACGAACAGTCCCCACACCAGCATGACCAGCAGCGCCGAGACCGGACCGCGCATCAGCACCAGCACCGCGAGCAGCCCGGCGCCGATGCCCGTGGAGACCACGAGCACGCCGAGCGGGGCGCTGCGCCGCAGCAGCGGGGCCACCGCGAAGTTGCCGATCAGCCCGGCGATCCCGTAGGCGAGCAGCATCCCGCCCACACGGGTGAGGGGCACCTCGCCCCGCTCCAGCAGGATCGGGCTGATGTAGGCGTAGGTGATGAACTGCGCGAGGACCACCAGCACGGCGAAGGCCAGCGCGTAGCGCACGCCGCGGTGCCGGGCGGCGGCCAGCATCATCTGCGGGGTCACCCGGGATTCGGTGCGGACGGGCCGGACGAGCACGAGCAGCAGCACGGTCACCACGGCCGCGGCGGCGCCGACGACGGCGAAGGCGGAGCGCCACCCCAGATGGGTCCCGATCCAGGCTCCGACGGGGACACCCAGGACCAGGGCGGCACCTGCCCCGCCGAAGGCGAGGGTCAGGGCACGGGCGGCCTGCTCGCGCGGCACCTGGCCGAGGGCGACGATGGCCATCACCGCCCAGTACAGGCCGATCGAGATCCCCGCGAACAGTCGGGCGATCAGCAGCACCGCGAAGGTCGGCGCGACCACGCTGAGCGCGCAGGAGACGACCACGGAGGCCATGGCGATCACCGGCACCAGACGACGGTCCATCCCGCGCACGATCACCGGGGTGAGCAGGGCGACGACCCCGGCCAGGAATCCGGGGACCGTCACGGCGAGGCCGGCCACGCCCTCGCTGACGCCGAGATCCGGTGCCATCACGCTGAGCACGCCGATCGGCAGCTCCTCGATCGTGACGAGCACGAAGATCCCCACCGCCAGCGCCGTCACCGCAGCCCATCGCCGTGCGCCGTCCACTGCTGCTCCTTCACCTCGTCCTCGCGCCGCTGGCGAACCGCGCGCCGTTGGGCGTGCGCCGTCCGGACCTGACCGCCCCGCGGGATCTGTCCGCACCGCGACCGATGTCCGCGCCGCGGCGCGTGTCCGGACCGACGACGGCCCCGCCCATCCTGCCGGATGACGGGGCCGTCGACGTCGACCGTCTGTGCGAGTGCCTCAGCGCGCGGCGTCGAGGGCCGCGCCGACCTCCTGCTCGCCGTCGTTAAAGGTGAGGAACTTCCCTGCGGTCGCCGGACGCTCGAGCACGCCGGCGATCACGCGGGCGACGTTCCCGCGCGAGACCGTGCTGCCCTCGGTCGCGGCCAGGTCGATGCGTCCGCTGGGCTCTTCGAGGGTGAGGCCGGAGGGCCCGAGGACGGTCCAGTCCAGCTGCGAGTCCTGCAGATGGGCGTCGGCCCGCGCCTTCGCCTCGGCATAGGCGTGGAACGGCTCGCTCTCCGGCACCCCGTGGTCGAGGGACGCTCCGAAGTAGCTGACCATCACGTAGCGGTCCGCGCCGACCCGGGCGGCGGCGTCCATCGACGCGACCGCCGCGTCGTGGTCGACGGCCCAGGTGCGCTGCGGGTTCCCGCCGCCGGCGCCGGCGGACCACACCACCGCGTCCTTGCCGCGCAGCAGCTCGTCCCAGCCGGCGGCGTCCAGCGATTCGATGTCCGCCACGACGGCCTTCGCGCCGGTGGCCTCGACCTCCGCCGTCTGATCCGGGTTGCGGATCACCGCGTGGACGGTGTGCCCCGCCTGTGCCAGCAGCGGCTCCGCGAGCAGCGCGATCTTGCCATGTCCTCCGATGAGTGCAATATCCATACCCCCACCTTTGCACCGTCATCGTCTGGCGTCGAGGCCTATGGGCGATGGTTCGCTCGCAGAGCAAATGCCGGTGACGGTGCGAGAACACGGACAGAGAGCGGAGTCCTCCCGCTATCCTGACCCGGACCGTCGACGGACGGTCGGGACCCCGGGGGAAGGAATCTCGCCATGGCCGGTGGCCTCGCCGCCCTGCTCGATGACGTCGCCGCACTCGCGCGCCTGGCCGCCGCCGGCGCCGACGACGTGGCCGCCGCCTCCGCGAAGGCGGGTTCGAAGGCGATGGGCGTGGTCATTGACGACGCTGCCGTCACGCCGCAGTACGTCCAGGGCATCAAGCCCAAGCGTGAGCTGCCGATCATCTGGCGCATCACCAAGGGGTCGCTGCGCAACAAGCTGATCTTCATCCTGCCGGTCCTGCTTCTGCTCAGCGTCTTCGCCCCGTGGCTGCTCACGCCGATCCTCATGCTCGGCGGCCTCTATCTCAGCTTCGAGGGCGCCGAGAAGATCTGGGAGCTGGTGCGCGGAAAGCCCAAGAAGGCGCCGGCCACGTCGAAGGGGGCGGCGGCCGAGGACAAGATCGTCGCCAGCGCCGTGCGCACCGATCTCATCCTCTCCGCCGAGATCATGGTCATCTCCATGAACTCCATCGACGCCGAGTCCCTGTGGGCTCGGGCCGCCGTGCTGATCGTGGTCGCGCTCGGCATCACCGCCCTCGTCTACGGCGCGGTCGGGATCCTGGTGAAGATGGACGACGTCGGCCTGGCCATGACCGAGGACGAGGACTCCGAGGTCAAGCAGCGCTTCGGCGCGGGCCTGGTCGCGGCGATGCCGAAGGTCATGGACGTCATCAGCTACGTCGGCATGATCGCTATGCTCTGGGTGGGCGGCCACATCCTGCTGGTGGGCACCGATGAGCTCGGGCTCGCCCAGCCCTACGGTCTCGTGCACCACCTCGAGGTCGCCGCCGGGGGCGTCGCCGGCATCGGTGCCGTCCTCGCCTGGCTCGTGAACACCGCCTTCTCCTTCGTGTTCGGCCTGATCATCGGCGCCGTCGTCGCCGTCATCGTGCACTTCCTGCCCTTCGGCCACCACGGGGAGGCGGACGCGAATCCGGAGGCGGAGGCGGACGCGAATCCGGAGGCGGACGAGGACGCGAGTCCGGAGGCGGATGCGCCACGGGGCGACGCCGAGCCGACCGACGACGACGACGCGGGCACGACGGGCTCACCATCACGCGAGCGCCGGTGAGACCCAGCGGACGGGGTCCGCGGTGACGGTGCCCGACGCTCTTCGACGAGGGAGCACCGCCCAACTCCCCACCGATGGCGTGTGGTGCCGTGCACAACGGCCGGGTAGCGTCCACGGATGATCACATCAGTCGCCTCTGCCATCCTCTACGTCAGCGATCAGGCTGCCGCTCTGGAGTTCTACCGAGACGTCCTCGGATTCGACGTCGTCATGGACGCCGAGATGGATGAGGCGTCGCGTTGGCTGGAGGTCAAGCCCTCGGGCGCTCAGACCTCGATCGTGCTGGCGTCCGCAGAAGGCTTCGGCAGACGACCCGGCGACGGCGCGTTCCTGACGTTCGCCGCGGACGATGTCGCGGCGACCGTCGAACAGCTCAGGGCGCGAGGTGCCCGGACGTCCGATGTGATCCGGGAGCCCTGGGGAACCTACGCAACAGTGGATGCGCCGGACGGGCACAAGCTCCAGTTCAACGAGCGCCCCCAGAACTGACGGCCGTCGAGCCGACGGCGGGGTGATGGCCGGCAGTGTTCCGGGCCGACCGGATCCCGCGCGGAGGCATCCGGGCAGACCCCTGGAGCGCCAGCGGTGAGGGCCCCGCTCAGATGGTCCCGGCCGACGGGGTGACCGGCGGTTCGGCGGACCAGGGGAAGACGATCCACTCATCGGTGCGACGCCACACGAAGTCCGGGGAGACGACGGAGGCGGACTTCGCGTACAGCACCGCGCTGCGGGCGTCGGCCCCCATCTCGCGCAGCAGGTCCAGGACCAGGGCGAGGGTCCGCCCGGAGTCCGCGACGTCGTCGACGACCAGCAGGCGCTTGCCCTGGATCGACTCGGCATCGAGCATCGGGGCCAGCAGCACCGGGTCCGGCAGGGTCTCGTGCACGTCGGTGTAGAACTCGACGTTGATGGCGTCCGCGAGCTTCAGGCCCAGCGCATAGGACAGCGAACCGGCCGGCAGCAGGCCGCCCCGCGCCACCGCGATGACGATCTCCGGATCGAAGGCGGAGTCGGCGATGGTCTGCGCGAGCTCGCGGGAGGCGGTGCCGAAGAGCTCCCAGTCCAGGACCTCCTTGGTCGTGAGCTCGGACGAGTCGGCATGGAAGGCCTGGGACATGCGGTCACTTCTCCTCGGGTGCGGTCGGCGCAGAGTGTCCCGATGGTATCCGCCGACGGCCCGTGCACGGTCGCTGAGGCGGGTGCACGCGAGGGAGGTCTCGTCCGGGCGGTGCACCACGCGACAGAAGGCCTCGTCCGACTCTGCTTCGCTGTTGCCTCGCTACCCCAGAACTGGCACACCTCCACAGATCCCCACACATACAAACTGTTGTTTTCTGTGGGTTCAGTGCGTAGAGTCCTGGCATCCAGCGGCCGCATCCGGCTCCGGCTCCGAATCCCAGGTTCCGCGGGACCTCCGCCCCTCCTGAGGAACGACTGTGTCATCTCGGGCGCTTCCGCACCGGACGAGGCGCCCAAGACGACACTCTCGAAGCCACGTATCGACGCCAGAGCTCGACAGCAGGTCTTGGTGGTAGATCTTCACGTCACATCACGAAGGCAGGTGACCCGCATGTACGCCCGCGAACGACAGCGCCAGGTCCTCGATGTCCTCAGCAGCTCCGGACGCGTCACCGTCACGGCGCTGGCCGAGCATTTCGCGGTGACCACCGAGACGGTGCGCCGCGACCTCGACCAGCTCGCCGCCCAGGAGCTCCTGGTCCGTGTGCACGGCGGTGCCGTCCCCCGCAGCACCGCTGAGCTCGAGCCCGACCTGGAGTCCCGGCGCACGACCCACGTCGAGGCCAAGCGCCGGATCGCTCTCGCCGCCGCGCGCCTGCTGCCCGCCGATCCTCGAGCCGCCGTCCTGCTGGATGCGGGCAGCACCACGGCCGAGCTGCTCCCGCACCTCGCGCTCCGTCGCGGACCGGTGATCACCAATGCGCCCGCGATCGCCCAGGGTGCCCTCGTCCACACCGATCTCGAGGTGCACCTGCTGCCCGGCCGCGTCCGCCCCACCACCCAGGCGGCGGTGGGCTCCTCCACGGTCGACGCGGTGCGCGCGCTCCATCCCGAGGTCGCGTTCCTCGGCTGCAACGGCCTGGACGAGGAGGGCTTCACCACGCCCGATCCGGACGAGGCCGCCGTGAAGGGGGCCATGGTCCGCTCGGCCGGGCGGCGAGTGGTCCTCGCGGACTCCTCCAAGGCCGGGACGCGCCACCTGGTCACCTTCGCCCGCAGCACCGAGATCGACGTCGTCGTCACCGACACCGCCCTGCCCGAGGCGATCCGCTCGTCCCTGATCGAGGCCGGGATCGAGGTGATCCAGGCATGATCATCACCTTGACGGCGAATCCCTCGCTGGACCGCACCGTCGACCTCGGCGGTCCCCTCACCCCGGGCGGCGTGCACCGGATCGCGAGCGAGACCATCCAGCCGGGCGGCAAGGGTGTCAACGTCGCCCTCGGCATGCAGCGCGCCGGGCTCGACGTCACCGCGATCCTGCCGGCGGCAGCGAGCGATCCGCTGCTCGGCCTGCTGGAGGCGGAAAGCCTGACGCATCGCGCCAGCCGAGTGGCGGGGAGGACCCGGACGAACCTGACCGTGCTGTCCACGCCGCAGCTGACCACCAAGCTCAACGAACCGGGCACCACGCTGACCCCCACCGAGATCGCAGACCTCGAGCACCTGCTGCTGTCGGCCGTCGGGCCGGGTGATCTCGTCATGCTCTCGGGATCGCTCGCCCCCGGCGTCCCCGTGGACGAATACGTCCGTCTGATCGACCGGCTCCGGGATCGAGGCGCCCGGGTGGGCGTGGACACCTCCGATGCCCCGCTCGATGCACTCGCCGCCGCCCTGCCGACCACCTCCCCGGACTTCCTCAAGCCCAACGCCGAAGAGCTCGGACAGATCGTCGGCGTCCGCGGCGATCAGCTCGAGGAGCAGGCCGCGGCCGGGCGCCTCGACGGCGTCCGCGACGCCGCACTCATGCTGCATCACCGCGGCGTCGGTGCCGTGCTGGTGACCCTCGGCGGATCGGGCGGGCTGCTCGTGACCCAGGGCGCGGCCTGGTACTGCCCCTCCCCCGTCGTGCCCGTCGTCTCCACCGTCGGTGCCGGGGACTCCGCGACCGCCGGCTATCTCATCGCCCGCGTCCGCGGCGAGGAGCCCGGACGCTGTCTGGCCCGTGCGCTGGCCTACGGGACGGCGGCCGTCGGACTGCCCGGCACCACCATCCCCCGCCCGGAGCAGGTCCGCCTCGAGACGGACCGCGTCGTCCGGCTCTGACCGTGCGGCCCCGCCGCCACGTCACCTCTGCCCCTGTTCCTCCCGCTACCCTCCCGCGCGGCGTCTGCGCCGCAGCCCCTGCCTCCCGGTGCCCCGGGAGCGTCCTGTCGAAGGAGAAACCATGCCCGGATCACTGATGACCCCTGAGCTGGTCCGTCTGGAGGTCACCCCTCCCGGCGACAAGAACGCGGTGATCGGCCTGATGGCCGACCTCATCGCCGCCACCGGCCGCGCGGACCGCGACGGCCTCGAGGCAGGCCTGCTGAGGCGCGAGGAGTCCTTCGCCACCGGCATGCCCGGCGGCTTCGCGATCCCCCACTGCCGCACCGAGGCCGTCCAGGAAGCCGCCCTGGGCTTTCTGCGCCTGGCCGAGCCGGTCGATTTCGGATCGGCCGACGGCCCGGCCGACCTCGTGATCGGCATCGCTGCCCCGGCGGGGACCGACGACCAGCACCTGAAGCTCCTCGCGCAGCTGTCCCGCGCGCTGATCCGCCCCGAGTTCCTCGCGGACCTGCGCGCCGCCCAGGAGCCGCACGAGGTCTCCGACCTGGTGATGGGGATCCTCGAGCCGGAGGAGGAGACGCGGACGGAGACCGCCGCGGGCGATGATCCGTCGGCCGACGGACCCGGGGGCGATGGTTCCGACGCGGCTGGGACCGCCGAGACCGCAGCGGCCGCTGGAGCCGCTGGAGCCGCCGGAGCCGCTGGAGCCGCTGGGTCCGCTGGAGCCGCTGGGGACGCCGGCACCGCCGGGGCCGCCGGGGCCGCAGGGGCCGCTGGGGACACCGGAACCGCCGGGGCTCCCCGAACGAGCGCAGACGCCGACTCCGCGCCGGTGCTGCTGGCGATCACCTCCTGCCCGACCGGCATCGCCCACACCTACATGGCCGCCGAGTCCCTCGAGAACGCCGCGAAGGACAAGGGCCTCGAGCTGTTCACCGAGACCCAGGGCTCCGGCGGCATCACGCCCTTCACCGACGAGCAGATCGCCTCCGCCGGCGCACTGATCGTCGCGGCCGACGTCAGCATTTCCGGGCGGGAGCGCTTCGCCGGCCTCCCCCTCGTCGAGCACCCGGTCAAGCGGGCCATCTCGCACGGCCCCGAGATGATCGACGAAGCGGTCGCGGCGGTGTCCGACCCCTCGGCGCGCCGGGTTCCCGCCGCGAGCGGTGAGACGGCGAAGGATTCCAGCTCGTCCGGCGCCTCCGAGTCCGCAGCGCGGCAGTCCTGGCCGAAGCGCATCCAGGCCTCCGTCATGACCGGCGTGTCCTACATGATCCCGTTCGTCGCCGCCGGCGGACTGCTGATGGCACTCGGCTTCCTCATCGCCGGCTTCGACGTCGCCTTCATCGCCCAGGACGTCGCCACCGGCTTCTCCCTGGGCGAGCTGCCGGGCCATCAGTCCTACGAGGGCGCGACGGGCACCACCGAGACCGAACGCGCAGGACTGGCCCTTTATCTCGGCGCCGTCCTGTTCACCCTGGGCACCACGGGGATGGGCTTCCTGGTGGCCGCGCTGTCCGGCTACATCGCCTTCGGGCTGGCCGGACGACCCGGCATCGCCCCCGGATTCATCGGCGGCGCCGTCTCCGTGCTGATCGGCGCAGGCTTCCTCGGCGGCCTGGTCACCGGTCTGCTGGCCGGCCTCGTCGCCCTGTGGCTGACGACCCTGAAGCCGCCGCGGTGGCTCGCCGGGCTGATGCCCGTGGTGATCATCCCGCTGGTCACATCGCTGCTGGTCGGTGGCCTCATGCTCCTGTTCCTGGGCCGACCGCTGGCCTCGCTGATGACCACGCTGCAGGACGGCCTGACCGGGATGTCGGGATCCTCGGCCATCCTGCTGGGCGTCATCATCGGGCTGATGATGTGCTTCGACCTCGGCGGGCCTGTGAACAAGGCGGCCTACCTCTTCGCCACGGCCGGACTGTCCCAGGGCACCGAGGCGTCCTTCGAGATCATGGCGGCCGTGATGGGCGCGGGCATGGTGCCGCCGCTGGCGATGGCGCTGTCGACGGTGGTGCGGCGCCGGCTCTACACGGATCTGGAGCGAGAGAACGGCACCACCGCCTGGCTGCTCGGCGCGGCCTTCATCACCGAGGGCGCCATCCCCTTCGCCGCGGCCGATCCGCTGCGGGTGATCCCCTCGATGATGACCGGCGGTGCCGTCACCGGCGCTCTGGTGATGGCCTTCGGCGTGGGCTCGCAGGCCCCGCACGGCGGCATCTTCGTCGCCTTCGCGATCTCCCCGATCTGGGGATTCGTGATCGCGATCCTCGCCGGCGCCATGGTCGCAGGGACCGTGGTCACCGTGCTGAAGGAGAGCGCACAGCGCAAGCACGCCGTGGCCGCCTGACCTGGTCGGTCGCTCTCGTATCCGCGGGCGTCATACGAGCAGATGCCGCCCCTGTGCGGGCTCCTGCTCACGGACCGCCCGTGGATACGAATCCATGGTGCCGCAGGGCTCGACCCTCCGAGGGAGGATCCCTGCCGTGGGGCTCGGGCGGTTCGCACCGGATCCGCGGAAGCGCCCCGCCTCGGCGGGGCGCTTCCGTATGCTCGAGCCCGATACGGGCGATGCCAGGCGGCTCACGCGGTCGCGGATCACAGACGGCTCCGGGAAGAGGACGATGATGCGGGAGACCGACGGCGCCGTCCTGGCCGAGGGCACCTTGGGGCACATGCCCGCCTACGGCAGTGCGCACCTGAGCATGCTCGCCCTGCTCGTGATCGCCGCGGTGCTGCTGGTCCGCTGGGCCCGGCGCGCCGAGGCCGCGAAGGTCGATCGGACCCTGCGGATCGCCGGCTGGGCGCTGCTGGCCAACTCCGTGTTCTGGACGTTCTGGGGGTTCATGCCCTGGTCCTGGAACCTCCAGGAGTCACTGCCCCTGCACTACTCCGACGCCCTGCGCTTCATCGCCCCGATCGCCCTGATCACGCGGGCCCGGTGGGCGATCGTGGTCAGCTACTTCTGGGGCCTGACCCTGAACATGCAGTCGGTGCTCACTCCCGACGTCAACTACTTCGTGTGGATCCCGCTGGAGTTCGTCGAGTACTGGATCGCGCACCTGAGCGGAGTCCTCGTGCCCGTCGTCCTGACCTGGGGTCTGAGATTCCACCCCACCTGGCGCGGTTACGGCCTGGCGTACGCGGTCACGGCGGGATGGGCGGTGCTGGCCTTCACGCTGAACCTCCTGGCCGGCACGAACTACGGCTATCTCAACGGCGCGCCCGACGGTCCCAGCCTGCTGGACGTGATGGGACCGTGGCCGCTCTACCTGCTGGTGGAGGCCGTGGCCATAGCGATCGTGTGGGCGCTGATGACCTGGCCATGGACCGCGATGGACCGGCGTCGGGGAGCACCCCTGGACGGCCCGGGTGCGCTGCTGCGACGACCGGGCCGGGACGCCTGCGGCCCGTTCACCCCAGCAGCTCCAGCTCGGCCAGGCGCAGCGGCCCTTCGGCGGTGGTGATCACCAGCCGGTGGTGGGTGAACGCCCGCGGTGAGGCGACGGCGAAGGGGCGGGTCTGGCGGCGCCAGCGGAAGCTCTGGGAGGAGCGCTCGTCGAGCAGCTCCCACGTCTCGGCGTCGTGCGACCCCTCGAGCCGCCACGCGATCGGGTCCCCGCCGGCTTCGGCCGCCGAGGTCAGGGTGAGGAAGCGGGCCGGCAGCGGCTCGCCCAGCTCGGGCAGGTCGATCACCGCGCTCGCACCGTCCCAGGCGCGCTCGGTGCGGGAGTCGTCGTCCCGCAGGGGGTCCTCGGGGTCGGCGGCGAACAGGTCGCGCAGGGGCTCGGGCCGCTCCCCCGGCGTGCTGGCCGACGGCGGCACCTCGCCCCACGTGCCCTTCTCGTCGCCGAGCGTGACTTGGATCCGCCCGCCCAGGTCCGCGTGGTCGATCCAGGCCTCGGGGTGCTCCTCGCCGTCGACCGTGACGCCCGTGATGCAGGCGTGCTGCGGGTCCTGACCGTCCGTGGTGACGGTGAAGGGCTCCCCGCCCAGGGGCTTGACGTGCACGTGGTCGAACAGCGGCGCCACCAGGTGGTAGCGCCCGGTGCCCAGCTGCAGCGGGTACAGCCCGAGAGCGGTCAGCAGCCACCAGGCGCTCATCTCGCCGTTGTCCTCGTCGCCGGGGTACCCCTGGCCGATCTGCTCGCCGACGAACAGGCGGCGATGGACCTCGCGCACCACCTCGGAGGCCCGGTGCGGAGCCCCGGCGTGGTGGAAGAGGAAGGGGATGTGGTGGGAGGGCTGGTTGGAGACGCCGAACTGGCCCATCCGCACCGCCCGGGCCTCGTCCATCTCATGGATGACGTGGCCGTAGGTGCCCTTGCGGTCGGCCCGCTCGGGGGTCGCGAAGAACTCCTCGAGCTTCGCCCGCAGGCCCGCCCTGCCGTCGTGCAGCGTCGCCAGGCCCTCCCCGTCGTGCGGCACGTGGAAGGCGAAGTTCCAGCCGTTGGTCTCCGTGAAGTCTCCGCCCCACTCCTTCGGGTCGAATTCCTCGGGACTCTTGGCGAAGCCGCCGTCGGGCCGTCGGCCCTGGAAGAATCCGATCGACGGGTCGAACAGCAGTACATGGTTGGCCGAACGGGCCCGCAGATACGTGGCCTCCTCGCGCAGGTGGGCCGCCTGTTCCTCGTCCCCGGTGCTCGCGGCGAGCAGCTCGGCCTGGGCGGCCAGGCCGAAGTCGTTGATGTGCGCCTCGAGCGTCCAGGAGACGGACTCTGAGGTATCGGTGTCGACGTAGCCGGTGAACACGGCGCGCTCGTTGCCCCGTCGGCCCACCTCGGTGCGGTCCGGGGCGACGGTCGCGTTGCGCAGCCCGGATTCATAGGCGGCCAGCGGATCCGGCAGCGGCACGCCCTTGACGGCGAGGTCGGCGAAGGCGATGTCGCTGCTGGTGCCGGTCATGCAGTCGGCGTACCCGGGCGAGGACCAGCGGGCGATCCAGCCGCCTTCGCGGTACTGCTGGACGAAGCCGTCGGCGAGCTCGGCGGCCAGCTCCGGGTACAGCAGCGCGTACGCGGGCCAGGCGGTGCGATAGGTGTCCCAGAACCCGTTGTTCACATGCAGCTTCCCGGGGATCACCTGGGCGTTGGTGCGGGTGTCGGTGGCCTCGCCCTTGACCGGCAGGACCGGACTGGCGTGGACGGGCTGGGGCCGCTGGGAGGTCCCGGCGTTCTCCCAGTGGGAGTTGGGGTAGAGGTTGAGCCGGTAGAGATTGCCGTACAGGGTGCGCAGCTGCGGCGGAGTGGCCGTGCCGGGTTCGATCACCCGCAGCCGCTCGGTCCACGCCGCGTGGGCCGCCGCCCGAACGTCCTCGAACCGTCGGCGCTCGACCTCCTGGGCGAAGGTCCGTCGGCCCTGATCGATCCCGAGGAAGCTGGTGACCAGGCGGACGGTGACGCGTTCGGTGCCGGCGGCGAAGGTGAGCACGCTGCCGGTGGACTCGCCGTGAGCGGCACCGACGGCGATCGGAGCCGGCTCGACCTCGGCGAGCACGAACATGCGCGTGGCCCCGTCGGCCCGGTCGTAGCCCTGGGCGAGGCCGGAGTCGACCCAGGCCCGCAGCCGTCCGTCGAAGACGGCGCCGGCGGCGTCGATGCGACTGTGCTCGTCGACGCCCTCGAGCAGCAGGTGCAGCTCCCCCGCGTCGGCATCGGCGTCGATCTCGCAGATCGCGCCGTGGTCGGTCGGTGCCAGACGCAGCGAGGTCCCCCCGTCCAGCGCCACCTCGTACAGGTCGGGCCGGGCGGTCTCGTCGGCGTGATCGAAGCCGAGGGCACGCACCGTCGGCGAAGCATCCGGTTCGCTGCCCCGCAGGGGCATGAGCACGAATTGGTTGCGGTCGCCCATCCAGGGGCTGGGCTGGTGGGAGATCGCCAATCCCTGCAGACGAGGGCGGTTGTCCTCGCCATTGCTGCGGTGGTACTCGTACACCCAGCGGCGGGTGCGGGCATCGGTGGCCGGGGTGAAGAAGGCGAAGCCGTTCGGGACGGCGGTCAGCGGGAGGTTGTTGCCGCGGGAGAAGTCGCCGGAGGCGTAGGTGCCGCGCCGCGTATCGACCCAGGCCACGGGATCCTCGCGCGACGGGGCCGCAGGCAGAGGAGCGAGATAGGGACCGTCGATCCAGCCGGTCATCTCCTCGGGCTCGGGACGCTCGGCCTCCAGAGCCTCCTCCCGGGTCTCGACGAGGTCGGCCTCCTCGTCCGCCGGGACGTCGACGCTCAGGCGGACCTCGGCGATCGTGCGGCCGACGGCGACCTCGAGCGGGACCTGCACGTCGTTCCACTGATCGGCGTACAGGATCCGTCCCTCGCCGAGGCCACGTGCGGTCGCGGGGGTGCCGTACTGGTCGTGGGGGTCGAGCTCGGACAGCCGGGCGCCGTCCTCGAAGACCAGCTCCACGGCGACGAAGGTCGCGCCCCAGGTCTGGGCGCCGTCCAGTCGCGGGTGGAGGTAGGTGCGCAGCACCTCGCCGCGCTCGACGATGCGTCCGATGAGCGCGGGCAGTCCCTCGAGGAGGGGAAGCGTCCGCTCGGCGCTCTCCCCGGCACGGGCCGCATAGCGCAGCGCAGACGGTGCGAGGAAGCCCGCGGCGTCCTTGCTGGTGGGGGATCCGACGGGGCCCGGGTCTGCAGTGACGATCATGAGCACCAGGCTATCGACTGAGCGCGGCCGACGCGCCTGTCCCTCCCGGCGCGGCGAAGGTCGGGACCGGAGGGATGCCGGGATCCTCTGACTGCGCGATGGGGAGTCCTCCCCATCGGGGAGGCACGCATCCGGGCCAGAGGTGCGGGATACTTGCCGTGCACTCGAGGACCTTCAGGGGAGACACTATGGCCTACGCCCAGGCACCGCACGACGGGCCGATGACTCCGCCGCCCAGCCGCCCCCGGCGACCCACCTGGCACTGGCTCGTGGTCGGCGGCATCGCTCTGATCGGTCTGCTCGTGGTCGCGGCCTTCGCGGTGTTCATCGGTTGGAAGATCCTCGATCGCGGCGATCCGGAGCAGACCGTCGACGACTTCTACACCTCGTTGCAGGACGCCGATTGCGAGCTGTTCATGGAGTCGACCACGGACGAGTTCCAGGAGGCGACCGGACTGACCTCCTGCTCGATCTTCGACGACAACATCGCGGGAGTCTCCGCAGTGGACTACGAGGTCACCGAGCGCACCAACCGGCAGGGGTATGCGATCTTCGAGGTGACCGAGTCCTACTCCGCCGACGGCCAGTCCGAATCCGTCGACCTCCGCTTCTACGTGCGCCGCATCGACGGGCAGTGGGACCTGGACCTCATGGAGCTCGTGGAACCGGGGTCGAACCCCATCGCCTGATCCACTGCTGGAACTCGTGCCGGCGACCGTCAGGACGGTCGATCAGGGCGGTCCGTGAGCCGGTGCGCCCGGCAGCGCGCCTGGTAGGACTCGCTGCCGCCGATCTGTTCGGCCGTGGCCCGCAGCGCGTCCCCGCCATCGGCGAGCAGACGGATGTGGAAGGCGGCGTCCGCGCCGCAGACGCTGCACACGGCGGTCAGCTTCACGACCTCCTCCGCCTGCGCCATCAGGCTCGGGACCGGTTCGAACGGACCGCCGTCGTAGGTGACGCAGAGCCCGGCCACCTCGACCTGGATCCCGGCCGTGAGCAGCTGCTCGATCACCGGGATGATCCGGGGGCCGAAGAACTGCGCCTCGTCGATCGCGACCAGGTCGGGGGCCCTCCCCTCCAGCACCTCGAGCACCGCGTCGGCGGTCTCGAGCATGCGCGCGGGCACGGTGCGGCCGATGTGGGTGCTGAGGCGCTCCGGGCCGCCCCGGTCGTCGAGCCGGTGGCCCACGACCTCGACCTGGAGGCCCGCCAGGCGTGCGCGGTGGACGCGCCGCAGCAGCTCTTCGGTCTTGCCGGCGAACATGGGGCCCGCGATGACATGCAGTCGACCTGCCTCACCTGTGCGCATGGTGTCAGAGTACGCGCGGGCCCGGCGAGGCACGCGGGGCTGACGTTCCGGGGACCAGTCGCTCCGGCGTTCAGTCGCTCAGCTGTGCTCGGAAGGCGTTCTCGGCGTCGGTGCCGAACGGGACGAACACGACCTCGTCGATGCCCGACGTCCCGGTCTTCTGCTGGGCGGAGACATCCCGGACGGTCTCGACGGCGATGCGGGCGGCGTCGTCCATCGGCCAGCCGTAGACACCGGCGGAGATCGTGGGGAAGGCGACGCTGCGGGCACCGATCTCCTCGGCGACGCGCAGTGCCTCGCAATAGCACGAGGCCAGGGTCCGGGAGCGGTCCTCACGCGTGGAGTGCACGGGGCCGACGGTGTGGATCACCCAGCGGGCCGGGAGCTTCCCCGCCGTGGTCGCGACCGCCTGTCCTGCGGGGAGCCCCTCGGGCAGGGAGGTCTCGCGCAGTCGACGGCACGCGGCGAGGATCTCCGGCCCGCCGCGGCGATGGATGGCGCCGTCCACGCCGCCGCCGCCGAGCAGGGACGAGTTGGCGGCGTTGACGACGGCGTCGACGGCGGTCTCGGTGAGGTCTCCGGGGGCGATGCGCAGCTTCATCTCTTCACGGTAGCGGGGAGTTCGGAGCACCGCACGACCGCCGGGGCGGCCCCTCAGGGTCGTCGGGGTGGGGTGTGGTCGGTGGTGAGGATGAAGTCGGTGCGGTCGTTGGGCTGGTGGTGGCGGTATCCGGGCCAGCTGTTCGCGGCGAGGTGGGGGCGGTGGGTGGTGGCCGTGGATCGTCCGACACGGTCCAGGGCTTTCTCCAGCATGGCCGTGGGCCCGGTCCTGGCTGGGACCGGTCCGTGCATGCCCTCGACCACCCAGGGAGTCCACCGTGTCCGCGCAGGGCCGGCGGGGCCGGCGGGCTCGCTTGGGTTGGCGGGGTCGGCCGGGTCGGCGGGGTCGGCGGGGTCGGCGGGGTCGGCGGGGTCGGCGGGGTCGGGGTGTCGGGCCAGGCGGTGGCGGGCGGTACCGACCGGGTCGAAGTTGTGGCCCGCCCGGCGGGCTTTTTGCCCATACCGCGTCGTCCACTCCACACTGGCCCGCCGGCCGTGCGCGTCGGTGATCACCCGGGCGGTGACGCCGGCTTCTTCCTTCTGGTTGTCTGCCGCGCACAGACTGTTGCCGTTGTCCCGCGACGTCGCCCCACCGCGGGAGTGCGGGGTGATGTGGTCGATCTGCCGGATCGGCGCGTCACAGTACGGTGCCCGGCAGGTGAGGTGAGACCACCGCAGAAACCGCGACAGGGCGGGCGGGAACGCGCGGGAGCGGGACTGGACCGCGACCAGCTGCCCGTCCTCGGGATCGATATACAGGTTCCGCAGCGCCAGCTTCAGCTGCGGATTGTTCTCCCCGGCCGCGGTGATGGCCTGCAGCATCTCCTCCCGCACGTGCTCATAGGGCACCGAGCCGACGCCCTCGATCACCGCCGCATCAGCGTGGGCCGGGGCCAGCAGCGACCGGTCGGTGATGATCACCCCGATCTCCATCGTCGTCCCCCCTGCGCTCCCGTCCCCGTCGCGGGCGCCACGGCCCAGCAGCACATCGACGAACTGATCAGCCATGATCTGCTGGTGACCGCGCCGGTCCCCACCGGCTCGGGCTTTCTCCGCCCCCAGCGACAGTCGTTTGCGGATCCGGGCCGCGTCCATCGCGCCGACCCGCGCGGTCAGGGTGGACATCCCGTCCTCCGCCCGACGCATCGTGACCCCACGCTGCTGACGAGCGCGCAGGTGCCGGCCCGCCGCCCCGTCGGGGTCCAGGGCGTGCAGGACCTTCTCGGCCTCACCGGCCCACTCCTCGACCCCGCACCCCTCCAGCTCGGCCAGACGCTCGGTGAGGACCTCATCGACCCGGCTGCGCAGCGCCGGGCCGGCCGAGGCGAGGACCTTTCCCACCCGGTGCGCGGCTGCCGGCGAGGCCTGTCCCCGTGACAGGGCCGCGACCATTGCCGGCATCGAGGCGACCAGGCGCCGGGAGCTGGACATCGTCTGTCCCGCCGCGGCCGGCGACGCCTTCAACGCGAACGACGCCTCCGACCGTGCGGTCTTCACCGCCGCCCGGCCCCTCTCGCCCCGCGCCAGCGCGTCGTCCTTCGCCGCTGCTTCCAGATGCACCAGCGCCCGGGCCTGGACCGCCGCCATCGCCGAGGACAGTTCCCCCAACCCCGTCAGCACCCCGATCGTCTCGACCGCAGAGAGCCCCTCCAGCGAGGAAGACCCCCGCGCGCCCAGCTCCGCGAGCGGCCCGATCACCGCAGACAGCTCCACACCCCCGACCACGACCCCACCCTCACCGGCCGTGATCTCCACCCCGCAACCACCCGCCGCGGACTCGGCGCGACCACCCGCCGCGGGCTCAGCCGGACCACCCGCCGAGGACGCGGCGCGATCACCGGTCGAGGGCCCGGCGGTTCCGCCGGTGGAGGGTCCGGCGGGTCCACCGGTGGAGGGCTCGGCGGGGCCACCGGTGGAGCCATCACCTGCTCCCGCGGTCTCCGCACCCTCGAACTCGTCATCCATGCCATCCAGTATCGCATGACTGTTCGACTTACTGAAGAGTCACCACACAATTTCTCGAAGATCGCCCGAGAATGTGGATAACTACCCTCTGGGGAGGAAGGTCGAGGATCTTTACGTCCGACTCGAGGGATGCTCGCCAGTGCTGCCACCAGCGGATCCTCAATTCAGGCCACAAGCGCCTCCACCGTCGCCCCGGGTCCGCCTCTCCGACCGCAGAACAGCACTGCCCCACCCCTGTCAAGACACCGATCACGAATGTGGACAAACCGAGATTGTGGAGGACGCACAATCACTCCCGACCCCCGACGAAACAGCTCCAGGACCCCGCGCGCCCGCGGCTCCACACCGCCCTCAGGCCGTCAGCACTCCGCCAGCACGCTCGTCGGCAGGAACGAGCGCGCCGACGTCACTCCCCCGCTGTTTACGCCGTCCGCCCCGGGGTCGCCCTGCGGGCAGTTGCGGACGCACCCCGGTGCGCCCTCGGAGCCGATCCACCCAGCGTCGCGGCCTGCGATAGTGGGCAGGAGATGGCGGGCAGGAAGAGTCGTCGGGAGGATGCTGTGATGATGCGAGGGACGACGCGAAAGAATCGACGCATGATCGACCCGCCCGATGCCCGCGCGAGCACAGCTGTCCCCGGGAGGACGACTGCCCCCGTGGGCACGACTGCCCGCAGGAGCATCGCCCTGCCCGCATGAGCACTCCACGCACCTCTCCCCTGGCAGGTCGCAGGCCGACCCGAGCTGATCTGGCCGCCTTCGCCGCCTCGCCGCAGGACGCGCTCGTGGACGTCCTGCCCGATCCCGCACGCGGCCAGGTGCTGCGCCTGCTCATCGTCGGCATCAACCCGGGCCTGTGGACCGCCGCCGTCAACGCGCCCTTCGCCCGCCCCGGCAACCGGTTCTGGCCGTCCCTGCACCGCGCCGGCCTCACGACGCGACTGGTCGACGCCGCGAGCGGCCTCGAGGAGGACGATGAGGAGGATCTTCGCGAGCGCGGGATCGGGATCACGAACCTTGTCGGCCGCGCGACCGCCCGGGCCGACGAGCTGAGCACCGCCGAGCTGCGGGCCGGCGGCGAGGAGCTGGCGCGGCGCGCCGCAGCCCTGCGGCCGACAGCGGTCGCGATCGCCGGGATCACGGCCTTCCGCACAGCGTTCGGCGACCGGAGAGCACGGCTGGGAATCCAGGACCCGCAGACGATCCCGCACTGGCCGCAGGGCGTGACGCTCTGGGTGGTGCCGCAGCCGAGCGGGCTGAACGCGCACGCCACCGTCGAGACTCTCGCGGGAACCTGGCGAGAGGTCGCCGCAGGGGCAGACGTCCCCGTCTCCCGGCCGACCTCCGAGGGCGAGTGACCAGGCGCGTCCCTGCACGCCCCGCACGGCCCGCGGGCCCGCGCACAGCGGGGCGTGCGTTCGCGGCGGGGGTCAGCCGTCGCGCTCCGTCTCCGGCTTCTTCTCTCCGGTGGACCAGAAGTACAGCAGGTCGGTGCCGTTGACGAGACGGTCCCCGATCGCCCGTTGCTGGTAGATCACCGGGTTGTGCGAGGCCAAGGTCCGGACGTTGCGCCAGTGCCGGTCCAGACCCCGACCGCGCGAGGTGGCGGAGGCTCCGCCCACGTCGAACAGCTCCGTCGTGACGCGAAGGATATCTCGGACCGTCGTGATCTGTGCTTGGACGGTGCGCAGCTCCGCCGCGTCGGTGAGTTCCTGCGCCCGGGCACCTCCGGCGGCGTCCTGTGCTGCGGCGAGCGCACGGGCGGCTGCGAGGACCGAGTCCTGCGCGGAGGCGACATCGGCGGACAGCGTCCCCACCACCTGCTGGATCAACGGGTCCGTCGCGGCGCTCGCCCCGCTGCCCTGCGAGTAGACACGAGTGCGGGAACGCACGAACCCGATCGCGTCCCGGAGCGCAGCGCGCCCCGCCCCCACGAGGGAGGAGAGCAGGACGAGCTGGAGGAACGCGGTCTGCGTCGTCGCGGCCCCGTCCCCGCGCCCCTCGAGAACGCGCACCCGGGAGGCCGGGACCGCGACGCGGTCGAAGAGCGTCGATCCGCTGCCGGTGAGGGTCTGGCCGAAACCGTCCCAGTCGTCGCGCAGATCCACGCCCGGGTCGTCGGACGCGACCGTGACCCGGGCTCGCCGCCCGTCGGGAGTCCTCGCCGAGACATTGATCCAGTCGGCGAAGATCGATCCCGTGGAGTAGTGCTTCTCGCCGGAGAGTCTGTAGGCCTCTCCGTCCGGGGTCACTGTCGTGCGGAGGTCCCCGACCGTGGCGGTGCTGCGCTCGTGACTGGCGTTGCCGACCACGGCCCCGTCCGCGATCACGGACAGCCAGGATTCCGCCTCCCTCGTCTCCGCGCCGATCAGAATGTCCTGCACGAACGCGAAATGCGCCCGCAGCAGCTGGGGCAGGTTGGAGTCCGCCTCGCCCAGGTCGAGAAGCAGGCGGAACAGGGTCTCGGTGCCCGCCCCTGCTCCACCCTGTGCCCTCGGCACGGTGACGGCGGTGAATCCCGCCGCGGCGAGCGCCCTCACCTCCGCGTGCGGGAGTCGTCGCTCCCGGTCCCGCTCGGCGGCTCCCTGCACGATCGTGGCGAGGACCGGAGCGAACCTCTCCCGCAGCTCGGTGTACTCGCTGTCGATCGGGCCGACGTCCGGGCTGTCGAGGGGCGCGGTCGCGGTGTGTGTCTCGGTGGTGGTCATGCGATCTCCTCCAGATCGGGTCGGGGCAGCGCGGCGACGAGCTCGCGCGTGTAGTCGTGCTCGGGGGCGAAGAACACCTCGTCGGCCGTGCCGGACTCCACGATCCGGCCGCCCTGCATCACCAGCACCCGGTCGCTGAGGTGGTGGACGACGCCGAGGTCGTGGGAGATGAACAGGTAGGCGGTGCCCAGCGCGTCCTGCAGGTCCGCGAGGAGGTCGAGGACCTGTGCCTGGATCGAGACGTCGAGGGCGGAGACCGGCTCGTCGAGGACGAGGATCTCGGGACCGGGCGCAAGGGCGCGGGCGATGGAGACGCGCTGGCGCTGTCCTCCTGACAGGGTGAGCGGATGGCGGACGGCATGCTGCGGCTCGAGTCCGACGGCGACGAGCAGCTCGTCGACCCGGGCGACCCGTTCGGCTCGACTCGTCGCGGCGGGCACCGCATCGGCGATCGTGCGGCCGACGGTCCAGCGGGGGTCGAAGGATCCCAGCGGGTCCTGGTGCACGACGCCGATGCGCCGTCGTCGCTCGCGACGCCGCCTCTCGGGCAGCCCGGACCACGGCCGTTGCCCCAGCAGGACACGGCCGGAGGTCGGATCGGTCAGCGCGAGCGCGATGCGGGCGAGGGTCGACTTGCCCGAGCCCGAGGCACCGACGATGCCCAGCGTCTCCCCGGCCCGCAGCTCGAAGGAGACGTCGTCGACCACGGTGCGTCCCCGGCCGTCGGGCCCGCGGAACTGCTTGGAGACCCCCTCGAGCGCGAGGGCCGGCCCGGCCGGGAGCTGCCGCTCGTCCCGGCGAACCTCGATCCGGGTCGGCGGGGCGTCGGAGAGCCGCCTCCCGCGCGAGTGCGCCGAGGGGACCGCGGCGATCAGCCGCTTCGTGTAGTCCTCGCGCGGCCGGGTGAGGACCTCGCTGGTGGGGCCCTGCTCGACGACGCGGCCGTCGTTCATGACCAGCACCTGGTCGGCCAGCCGCTCCACCACGGCCAGGTCATGGCTGATCAGGACGACGGCCCGTCCGTCCCCGAGGCTCTTCTCGAGCAGCGCGAGGATCTGCGTCTGCACGGTGACGTCGAGCGCCGTGGTGGGCTCGTCGGCGATGAGGATCTCGGGCCCGAGGGCGAGGGCGGCGGCGATCAGCGCCCTCTGCCGCAGGCCCCCGGAGAGCGCGCCCGGCAGCTGCCGAGCGCGCAGCTCCGGCTCGGGCACCCCTGCCGCCTCGAGCAGCTCGAGCGTTCGGGGCCACCGGTCCGCACGCGGAACGCCGTGGATACGCAGCGGTTCCGCGATCTCCGCCCCGACGGTCCGCAACGGGTCGAGGGAGACGAGCGCGTCCTGGAGGACGTACCCGATCCTGCTCCCCCGCAGGCGCCGGAGCTCGGCCGCCGAGCACGTGAGGAGGTCCGCCCCGGCTTCGAGCGTCGTCGCGGTGACCTGGGCGCGGTCGCCGTTCAGACCCAGCAGGGAGCGCGCGGTGACGGACTTTCCGGAGCCGGATTCGCCCACGATCCCCAGGCAGCTTCCGGCCCGGACCGAGAAGGACACGTCCTGGACGACCTGGGTCCCATCGAAGGCGACCGAGAGGTTCTCGACGTTTATCGGCGCGCTCATCGGAGGATCCCGGAATCGTTGATGCGCTGCAGGTGCCGGCCGAGCACGGTGAGCGAGAGGGTGAACAGGACGATCGTGATGCCGGGGAAGAAGTCCATCCACCATGCCTGCTGGATGTAGGTGCGTCCCGCGTTGAGCATCGCTCCCCATTCCGCCGTGGGCGGCTGGACCCCCATGCCGAGGAAGCCGAGCGCCGCGGCCCAGACGATCGCTTGGCCGATGCCCAGCGTGATCAGGACGGTCAGCGGCCGGAAGGCGTTCGGCAGGAGGGTGCGCAGCAGGATCCGGGCCGGCGGATGACCGAGGGCGCGGGCGGCCTCGACGTACAGCGAGCCACGCACAGCGAGCACCTGGCCGCGGACCATGCGCGCGTACCCCGGCATCGTCGCGACGCCGACCGCGACCATCTGGGTCAGGGCGCTGTTGCCGTAGACGGCGATGAGGATCATCGCCAGCAGGATCCCGGGGAAGGCGTACAGCACCTCGATCACCCGGGTGACGGTGGCGTCGGCGAACCGCCCCGCGAGGCCCCCGACGAGACCGAGCACGAGCGCCCCGACCAGGCCGATCGCGGTAGCACCCAGTCCGATGGCCAGCGACTGGCCGGCGCCGTGGATGACCCTGCTGAACACGTCGCGCCCCGACTGGTCGGTGCCGAAGACGTGCTGGATGCTGGGGGCGTCGAAGCTCTCCGACAGGCTGATCTCGAGCGGGTCCTGCGGAGCGAGCAGATCGGGCAGCAGCGCCGCGAGGAGGACCAGCGCGACGACGGCACCTGCCGCCCAGACACCAGGACCTCCCAGAGCGGGGTGGCGTCGGAGGCGCCGTACGGGGCGCGCGCCCTCCTCGAGCGCGGGGGCCTCGGGAGCAGGTGCCAGGACGGTCATGAGGTGGCTCCGATCGAGCTGCGCAGTCGGGGGTCGACCGCGACATAGGCGAGATCCGTGAGGACGTTGGCGACGACATAGACGAGGGCCACCACGAGAGTGACGCCGACGACCAGGGGGAGGTCCTGGGCGGTCACGGCCGCGACCAGCACCTGTCCGATCCCTTGGCGGGAGAAGATCACCTCGACCACGACCGCTCCGGAGATGAGGGAGCCCAGCCCCCATCCCGACAGGGCGATGCCGGGCAGCGCCGCATGGCGCAGCACATGACGCCATCGCACGTCCCCGGGCCCCGCGCCGCGGGAGAGGGCCGAGAGCACGAAGGGTTGACGCTGTGCCGCCTCGAACTCGTCGCGGGTGACCTGCGCGAGGAAGCCGCCGAGCGGTATGCCGAGGGTCAGCGAGGGCAGGATCATGCCCAGCGGTCCCCCGTCGACGACCGGCAGCCAGCCCAGCACGACGGCGAAGACGACCAGGAGCAGCACTCCCAGCCAGAAGGGCGGCAGTGCGGCCAGGACGACCTCGAGGGCCGATCCGATCCGGCCGATGGCCCCGGGGCGACCAGCCGTGATCAGCGTCGAGGCGAGCGCGAGCACCCAGGCGACGACCAGCGCCGCAGCCGTGAGCTGCAGGGTCGGCAGGATCTGCGCGCCGATGACGTCGAGGACGGGTTCCTTCATGGTGTAGGACTCGCCGAGGTCGAGCTGGACCAGACCGCCCAGGAACGCGGCGTACTGCACGAGGAGGGGGTCGTCGAAGCCGTACTGCTCCCGGACCGCCTGGACCGTCGCCTCGGGCGGATTCGCCGAGGCACCGCCGAGGATCGCGAGGGCAGGGTCCCCGGGGACCAGGTGCTGGAGGAAGAACACGATCGTGGCGACCGCCCACAGCAGCAGGAGCGAGGATCCCACCTGCGCGGCGAGGCGGCGGAGCACCGGGGGGACCCGGGGCCCGGAGCGGACGGAGCTCTGGGCGGCAGACGAGTCAGCGGCAGGCGGGTCGGAGACCGACGGATCAGCGGCAGCGGTGGCCATCTCAGCGCCCTCCTCGGACCAGGTAGGCGTCGTGGAGGACGGGTTCGCCCTCGCTCGGTTCGATCCAGATGTCGCGGACCAGATCGGAGCGGACGGCGAGGCGCGTCTGGATCGGGTAGAGCGGGACGTGCCAGGTCCGGGCGACGAGAAGTTCCTGCGCCCGCGAGTAGAGCGCCACCTGCTCCTCGGCATCGGTGGTGGCCGCGGCGGCGAGCAGCGTCTCGTCGAGCTCCTCGTCGTAGTCCTGGGACACGTTCTGGCCGTTGCCGAGCTCCAGCGTCTCCTGCGAGAACTTGATGTACATGACGTTCGGCGTCGGACTGTTCCAGTAGCGCCCCTGGATGTCGTACCGCGTCGGGTCGCTCTTCATCGCGGTCATCGTGGCGGCGTCGGAGGGGAGCAGCTCGATCTTCACCCCCACGCGCTTCTCCATGGCCTGGAAGTTCTGATAGATGGTGAGGTCCGCCGGCGGGGTCTCCCCCGGATCCGAGGCGTAGGGCAGACGGAGGGCGAGGGTCCTGCCCTCCTTCATGCGGTACCCCTCGGCATCGCGCCCGGTCCAGCCCGCCTCGTCCAGGAGGTCGTTCGCCCGCCCGGGGTCATAGGGGAAGGGCTCATGGAATCGTTCGTCGTACGCCGGGGTCCCCGAGGAGACGGCATTGCCCTCGTAGGGGAAGACGCCCGCGTAGGCGCTGGCGACGATCCCCCGCGCGTCGGAGGCGTGCACGATCGCGCGGCGCACCCGGAGGTCGTCGAGCGCCGGGTCGGTCGTGTTGAGGTCGAGGGCGAACGGGACCCCCGAGTGGATGAAGTCCTCGGTGTCGATGGTGTCGTCGGCCCGGGCGGCCGGGACCGACTCGGGCGGCAGGTTGAAGATCGCGTGTGCTCTGCCGGACTGCAGCGCCCCGAAGCGGGCCGTGTTGTCCGGGAGGAACCGCCAGGTCACCTTCTCGAGATAGGCGGGTCCCTGGTGCTTCGCATCAGCGGGCGCCGAGGTGTAGTTCTCGTTGCGGATCATCACGACCTCGCGGTTGCGCTTCCACTCGGTGACGATGAACGGCCCGGTCCCGACCGGCGCGAGGCAGTTCTCCTCCAGGCCTCGTGCCATCGCCGCCGGGGACTCGATCCCGAAGAAGGCCTGGGAGAGCACCGTCAGCAGCGGTGAGTACGGGCGCTTCAGGGTCAGACGCACGATGTGCTCCGAGATCGCCTCGGCGGACTCGAAGTACGGCGAGAGGTAGAGCAGGGCGGTCGAGGACTGCGTCGCGGGGTCCATGATCTGCTCGACGTTGGCGACCACGGCCTGCGCGTCCAGCGACTCCCCGTCCGTGAACTCGACGCCCTCCTTCAGCGTGAAGTCGTAGATGAGGCCGTCCGAGGAGATCTCCCAGGACTCGGCGAGCCAGGGCACCACCGTGCCGTCCTCCTGCATCGAGACCAGGGAGTCGAGGTACTGCCGTGCGATGTACGTCTGCGGCATGTCTCCGCTGTTGTGCGGGTCGAGACAGGTCGGCTCGCGATCCGTGGCGTACACCAGCTCCCCTCCCGACCTCGTTCCGGTGGGAAGGGTCGCGGACGGGGCGGGCGGCCCGCAGGCGGCGAGGCCGGTGCTCGCACCGGCGACGCCGATCGCGGCGAGCAGATGTCGTCGACGCACGATGGACCTCCTGGTTCTCGTCGGGTCGTCGGGTTCTTCCCGTGCTTGTCATGGAACGATCGCCGAGAACTCTAAGTACAGCTTGGGGCTGGCCAAAGTTTTATGACGGGGCGCGAACGAGTGCGTCGGCGTCGGGCCCGACGGTTCTTCGGCCGTCATCGGGGTTCACGCCGGATGCGCACCCGGGCCCCGACGACACATCGTGCAGGGGTCCGCCCCTCCCCCACGATCGGAGCCTCATGAGCCCCAAGCCACTGATCCTGAACCTCTTCGAGATGAACTGCGTCGGGCACATCACCCACGGCCTCTGGCGCCTGCCGGGGAACAACCGGCACCGCTACACCGACGTGAGCTACTGGACCGAGCTCGCGCGCCTGGCGGAGGACGGCGGCTTCACCGCGATCTTCCTCGCCGACGTCGTCGGTGCCTACGACACGTACGGCGGGTCGGCCGAGGCCGCGCTGCGCGAAGGGCTGCAGATCCCCAACAACGACCCCATGCTCGTGGTTCCGGCGATGGCCGCCGTCACCGAACGGCTCTCCTTCGGGATCACCTTCTCCACCAGCTACGAGCCGCCCTTCGCCTTCGCCCGCCGCATGTCCACCCTGGACCATCTCACCGGGGGCCGCGTGGGCTGGAACATCGTCACCTCCTACCTCCCCAACGCCGCGCGCAACTTCGGCCTGGCCGAGGAGATCGAGCACGACCGCCGCTACGAGATCGCCGACGAGTACCTCGAGGTCCTCTACAAGCTGTGGGAGGGCTCCTGGGACGAGGACGCCGTGGTGCGGGACGTCGAGGGGAACCTGTACAGCGATCCGACCAAGGTCCACCGCATCGACCATGCGGGCGCGAACTTCTCCGTCGCCGGACCCCATCTCTCCGAGCCCTCGCCCCAGCGCACCCCCACCTTGATCCTCGCCACCGCCTCTCCGGCGGGAGCGGTGCGGGCAGGGCAGAACGCAGAGCTCGTATTCACCCACGGCCCTCTGCTGGAGAAGACCGCACCGGCGGTGCGGGCCGCGGCGGAGGAGGCGGGGCGCGACCCGCAGGAGCCGAAGTTCATCGTCCAGGCCGCCGTGATCACGGGGCGGACCCAGCAGGAGGTCGACGAGAAGCTCGCGCAGTATCACGCCCACCGCTCCACCGAGGGACTGCTCGTCCACCAGTCGGTGCCGATCCGTGCTCTCGAGCACCCGCGGGAGCGGACCATCGCAGAGGCGCTCGAGGTCGAGGGACTGCCGGCCGACACCCCGGTGGGTCGCCGTGGCACCCAGGAGACGGTCGGGGACCTGCTGGCCGCCGTCGACGAGGCCTGGCACGACCGCTTCTTCGTGGCCGGGACGCCGGAGGCCGTGGCCGACGCGATCGAGCACTGGCTCGACGTCGACGGGATCGACGGGATCAATCTGCGCCAATACCACTCCTTCGACACGGTCCGGGACTTCGCCGAGCTGATCTCACCGATCCTCCGCCGCCGCGGGCGGCTCCCGGAGCGCAGCGGCACGATGCGCCGCCAGCTCACCGGCCACGACCGACTGCCGACGGAGCACCCGGCCACCCGTTTCCGCGGTGCCTTCGCGGGGGTCGGTGTCTGACCCCGTCTTGCGCTCAGGACGGACACCCCGTAACTTTGGTGAGGCTAACCTAAATGCTGACCCGGGCGTGTGGACCTCGACCCCGTCGTGCCGGGCCCGTCCTGACGCGCGTCCGCGCGCACCACCGAAAGGCCCCCGATGCCACAGATCTCCCGCCGTGTGTTCGCCGGCTCCTCCCTCGCCCTCGCCGCCGCGCTGGCCGGCTGCTCCTCCGGGGGCGCGTCCGGGACCGGCGGCTCGGACGGCGGGGGCGATCCGGGCGGCGGCACCTCCGCGGACGGCACCGAGATCACCATCGAGCACGCCTTCGGCACCACCACGATCCCGGCTGTCCCCGAGGTGGTCACGACGGTCGCCTGGGCCAATCACGAGGTCCCGCTGGCCCTCGGGGTGGTCCCTGCCGGCATGGCCGCGGCAAATTTCGGCGATGACGACAGCAACGGTCTGCTGCCCTGGGTCCAGGAGGCGCTCGAGGAGCTCGGCGCGGAGACGCCGGTGCTGTTCGACGAGACCGACGGCATCGACTTCGAAGGGGTGGCGGACACCGCGCCCGAGGTGATCCTCGCGGCGTACTCCGGGCTCACCCAGGAGGACTGCGACACCCTCACCCAGATCGCACCGACGGTGCCCTACCCCGAGATCGCCTGGGGCACGCCCTGGCGCGAGATGATCACGGTCAACGCCACCGGGATGGGCAGGGCGTCCGAGGGTGATCAGCTGGTCACGGACCTCGAGGCGCAGATCGAGGAGGCCGTCGCAGCACATCCGGCGATCACCGGCAAGAACGTCATGTTCCTGACCCACGTGGACACCACCGACCTCTCCGAGGTCAGCTTCTACACCGCCCATGACACCCGGACGATGTTCTTCGAGGACCTCGGCATGGCCATCGCCCCGAGCGTGGTCGCGGCCTCCGAGGAGACCGAGGAGTTCTCCTCGACCGTCAGCGCCGAGAACGCCGACGTCTTCAGCGACGTGGAGATCATCGTGACCTACGGCGACGAGTCCCTGCTGGCGGCGCTCGAGGCCGACCCGCTGCTGTCCCAGATGCCTGCGGTCTCACGCGGCGCGGTGGTGAACCTTCCCAGCAACAGCCCGCTGGGCACTGCCGCGAACCCCACCCCGCTGGCGATCCCGTACATCCTCGAGGACTACCTGGCCGAGCTGGACCGCGCGGCGTCGGCCTCCGCCTGATCGCGTCACCCGCACCTCGATGACCACGAGAATCGGCTCCCCGCCCGGGACGACCGCCGCCACGCTGCGGCGGTCGACCCGGACGCGTTCCCTGTGGCTGCTGCTCACCGTGACCGTGCTCCTCGCCGTCGCGGTGGCCTCGGTGACGATCGGGGCCCGCGACGTCGGGGCGCAGGACGTCCTCGCCGCGATCGGAGGGTCGACGGACGGCTTCGGCGCCGCCGCGGTCGCCAAGCGCATCCCCCGTACGCTGCTCGCCGCCCTCGCGGGCGCCGCACTGGGCGTCTCCGGGGCCGTCATGCAGGGCGTGACCCGCAATCCCCTCGCGGATCCGGGGATCCTCGGCATCAACACCGGGGCCTCCCTCGCCGTGGTGATCGGCATCGCCCACTTCGGGCTCGCCGCTGCCTCGACGTTCATCTGGGTGGCGATCCTCGGGGCGGCCGCCACCGCCGCGCTCGTGTACGTGCTGGGGTCCCTCGGTCAGGGCGGGGCGACCCCCTTGAAGCTGGCCCTGGCGGGTGCTGCGACCGGGGCGGCGCTGACCTCGTTCATCAGCGCGGTCGTGCTGCCGCGCTCCGACATCGGCGACAGCGTGCGCTCCTGGCAGATCGGCGGCGTGGGCGGCGGGACCTACGCCTCGCTGCAGCAGGTCGCACCGTTCCTGCTCGCCGGGTTCGTCCTGTCGCTGCTGTGCTCGCGCGGGATGAACACGCTGGCTCTGGGCGATGAGCTCGCCGCCGGGCTCGGCGAGCGCGTGGCCCTCACCCGCGCCGTCGCGGCGCTCGGCGCGGTGGTGCTGTGCGGCGCTGCGACCGCCGTGACCGGCCCGATCGGCTTCGTCGGCCTCGTGGTCCCGCACGCCTGCCGACTGCTGATCGGTGTGGATCATCGCTGGCTGCTGCCCTTCAGCGCGGTGGTCGGGGCGATGCTGCTGACCGCGGCCGACGTGCTGGGCCGGGTCGTCTCGCGGCCCGCGGAGCTCGACGTCGGCATCGTCACCGCGCTGATCGGCGCCCCGTTCTTCATCGCCATCGTGCGTCGGCAGAAGCTGGTGAGCCTGTGAGCCCGACGACGGATCAGGACGTGCGCGACGCGGCCGACGGGGACCGCGCCCGCGCCGTCACCGCCGACGGGGACCGCGCCCGCACCGCCACCGCCGACGGGGACCGCGCCCGCGGCGTCACCGCCACCCCGACCACCCCGACCAGCGCGACCAGCGCGACCCTCGAGCGGGTGCGGGCGGGTCGGCGTCGGCGCGGCGCCCGAACCGCGCTCGCGATCTCCCTGCTCGCCCTGGCGATCGTGGCCGTGCTCTGTCTGTCGCTGATGGTGGGGCGGACGTTCTACCCGCCGCAGGACGTGCTGCGGGTGCTCGCGGGCCAGGAGGTGCCCGGGGCGAGCTTCACGGTGGGCAGCCTGCGCCTGCCCCGCGCCGTGCTCGGCCTGCTCGCCGGGGCGTGCTTCGGCCTGGGCGGGGTCACCTTCCAGACCATGCTGCGCAATCCGCTGGCCAGCCCCGACATCATCGGGATCTCCTCCGGGGCGAGCGCCGCGGCGGCATTCGCGATCGTGGTGCTCGGACTGTCCGGGACCACCGTCTCCCTGGTCGCGATCCTCGCCGGGCTGGCGGTCGCGGGCGTGATCTTCCTGCTGTCCCGCCGGGGCACCTCGGCCGGGACCCGGCTGATCCTGGTGGGCATCGGCATCGCCGCGATGCTGCAGAGCGTGACCGACTGGGTGCTCTCCACGGCCGGGCAGTGGGACCTGACCGAAGCGCTGCGCTGGCTGACCGGTAGCCTGAACAACACCTCCGCCGATCAGGTGTGGCCGGTGCTCGGGGCGCTGGTCGTCCTCGGGCCGCTGCTGCTGTCGAGGTCCCGGGAGCTGCGGATCGGTCAGCTCGGGGACGACGCCGCCCGCGCGCTCGGTGTACGGGTGGACCGCACGCGGCTGCTGGTGGTGATCGCCGCCGTCGGCCTGATCTCCTTCGCCACCGCGGCCTGCGGGCCGATCGCCTTCGTGGCGTTCCTGTCCGGCCCGATCGCCGCCCGTCTGGTCGGTCCCGGCAGCTCGCCGCTGGTGCCGGCGGCTCTCGTGGGCGGCCTGCTCGTGCTGGTCGCGGATCTGGTGGGCCAGTACGCCACCGGCACCCGCTATCCCGTCGGCGTCGTCACCGGCGTGCTCGGCGCCCCGTACCTGATCTACCTCATCATCCGTGTGAACCGTCGAGGGAGCTCCCTGTGACCACCAGCCATACCCTGACCGCCGCATCGCTCAGCGTCGGCTACGCCGACCGCACCGTCATCGACGGTCTCGACCTCGAACTGCTGCCGGGGCGGGTCACGGCGATCGTCGGCGCCAACGCCTGCGGGAAATCGACCCTGCTGCGCTCCATGTCGCGCCTGCTCACCCCGCGCCACGGCCAGGTGCTGCTGGACGGCCAGCAGGTGCACCGGATGCCCGCCAAGAAGCTCGCCCGCCTGCTGGGGCTGCTCCCCCAGTCCCCGCTCACGCCGGAGGGCATCACCGTCGCGGACCTCGTCGGTCGCGGCCGGCACCCGCATCAGGGGATTCTGAGCCGCTGGTCGACGTCCGATGATGAGGCGGTCGCCGCTGCCCTGGACACCACGCGCACCGCGGACCTCGCCGATCGTCCCGTCGATGAGCTCTCGGGCGGGCAGCGCCAGCGGGTGTGGATCGCGATGGCGCTGGCCCAGGACACCGATCTGCTGCTGCTCGACGAGCCGACCACCTTCTTGGACGTCAGCCATCAGGTCGAGGTGCTCGACCTGCTCACGGATCTGAACCGTTCCCGCGGCATCACCATCGTGATGGTGCTGCACGACCTGAACCTGGCCGCTCGGTACAGCGATCAGCTGGTCATGATCGCCGGCGGCGCGGTGCGGGCGAGCGGGCCCCCGTCGGAGGTGCTCACCGAGGAGCGCGTGCACGAGGTGTTCGGGCTGAGCTCCCGGGTGATCCCCGATCCCGTCTCCGGGCTGCCGCTGATGGTTCCCATCGGCCGCCATCGCGTGCGGGGCGACGGGGCCCAGGGGGCCGACGGGATCTGACCCCGCCGGCCCGCACCGCTCAGACTCCCCGGGCGACGGGGTTGTCCATCCGCCCCGCGTACAGCAGCGAGGAGGCCTGGTCGCCCAGATCGACCATCGCCAGGGTGTTGCGCAGCTGCAGCCGGTTCAGGCAGGAGTGCGCGAAGCTGCCGGCGCGCAGGTCGACGTCCCCGCCCGACCCCCGCGCGGTGTCGGGGTGTTCGGCCTCGTAGCTCTCCAGGACTTCCGCGACGACCTGCCAGAAGGCCTTCGCCGACATCACCCCGTCGGCCGCGAGGATGCCGCTGAGGTGCCGCAGCACGCCGTCGAAGACGTCGGTGAAGATCGACAGCGCCTTATCGTCCCCGCCGACGCGGGCCCGGACCCGCTCGATGTCCGCCGGCAGCGAGCGTCCGCCCACCACGGCCATCTCCTCGCCGATGTCCTTGAGGAAGGCGCCGACCACCGCATGGCCCCGCATCCGCAGGATGAGGTTCTCACCGTGGGGCATGACGACGACGTCGTGCGCGAGCAGGAGGTGCACGAGGGGGCGGAGATAGGCCTGCAGGTAACCGGTCAGCCAGGTGCGGACCTCGAGTCCCGAGGCACGGATCGAGGCGGTGGCGAAGGCGGTGCCGTCGTGGTCGCGGTGCAGCAGCGCGGCCATCGTCACGGCCTGCTCGCCGTCAGTCAGCAGCGGCAGCGGGTTCTCGCGCCACAGCGCCGCGAGCATCTTGCGATGGGGATTGCTCACGGCGGTGCGGTGGTAGACGTCGCCCGTGTAGCCGAGGGCCGATCGCTCCCGCAGCAGGGAGAAGCCGCGAGCGGCGAACTCGGCATCGCCGGCGACGACGCTCTGGAGCCAGTCGTTCACGGCCGGGGTCTCGCGCATGTAGTGCGGGGACAGCCCGCGCAGGAAGCCCATGTTCTGGATGGCCAGGGCGGTCTTGACGTAAGGGGCGCCGGGGCGGGTGCGGTTGAAGAAGGTGCGCAGGGACTGCTGGGGCTGGTGCTCGTCCCCGCCCGGGCCGAGCACCACCAGGTCACCGCGGGCCACGTCCGGGGCGAAGGTGATGGGCACCCGGTGCTCGGCCTGCCACGGGTGCAGGGGCAGCAGGTGGTAGTCGGCGGGGTCGAGGCCGCGGCCGACGAGTCGCTCCGCGAAGGCGTCCCGTTCCTCGGGGCTCAGCGCGAGCTCGAGATGGGCGGTCTCGCCCATGCCCTCCCCCAGTGACAGGTGGCTGTGCTCACGGCGCGCGGCGACCCAGATCAGGCGGGTGGTGCGCCCGCATTCGGGAGCATAGGCGCGATAGTCCGCCAGGGAGTAGCCGATGCGGCCGTTGTTGGCGAGGAAGCCGGGGTGGCCCTCGGTCATCGCCGCCTCGACGGTCTGCAGGTCCGCGTCCAGCAGCTCGGCGGTGGTCGGTCGCAGGCCGCGACGGGCCTGCTCGGCGATGGCGGTGCGGGCGGCGAAGGTCGAGGCGAGCTCCTCGAGATAGGTGGAGACCAGGTCCTCGGGCAGGCCGAGCCTCTCCTGCAGCTCCAGCACCAGCTCCTGGACGTCCAGCGGCCGGGGCGCCCCGTCGACGGTGCGCTCGAGGGTGTCCTGCTCGAGCAGCCAGTGCTCCAGGGGCAGCACCTGGGCCCGGAAGGTGTAGCACGAAGGGCCGGCGGTCAGCTGCCAGGTGTCCTCGCCGGTCGGCTCGGGACGGAGCAGGCGCTCGTGGGAGAACTCGGCGAGCGCCTTGGCGACGAGGTGGCGGTGCGCGGCGGCGCCGTGCTCGGCCGCGAGGTGGGCCCAGGGGGCTGCGGGCCGCCCCGGTGCGCCGAGGGCACCGGCCGACGAGGCGTCCTCGGAGACCGCACCGGTCGCTGCGCCCGGCCCGGCACCGAGAGTGCTGAGGGCGAAGTCCTCGCGGGTGCAGACGCTGAGGGCGGCGCGCTTGGTGTGCCCGTCGGCGGTCAGGTCGATCTCCCGCAGGGTGCGGAAGCCGGCCGCGGCATTCTTGCGCAGGATCGGTGTGTGGGATGCGTCGGGCTCGACGATGACCCGCAGCGCGCCGCGTCCGTCGCCCTCGCGCTGGCAGAAGGAGACGGTCTCGGCCATGACGGCGGCGGTGAAGCCGCGGATTCCCTCGCCCTCGGGCGGTGCGATGAGCAGATGCATGCCCAGATCACCGGTCCGCGTCGCGAACTGCGTCGGATCCAGCAGCAGCTCGGGGTGGTAGGTCTCGACGTAGAACGCCGGGTGGCCGTCGGCGCGCCCCAGCCAGGCGTCCTGGCGGGGATCCTCGGCGAGCGCGGCGAGATGGGCGCGGATCTCGCCCTCGGTGCTCTCCAGCAGATTCCAGGAGCGGGCACGAGGATGGATCAGCCAGCGGTGGACGGCGGCGGCGTCGCGGGCCGGATCGGCGGGCTCGAGGGTGAGGCTGGGCATGGAGGAACTCCTGGTGGTCGATGGATCGGCGGACGCCTGCCCGGTGGCGGTCGGTCCGAGTGGTGCCCGTCCGACGGAGCCCGGACGGGGTCGGGCGGTCACGCGGATGCTCCGGCCGAGGAGGTCTGCTGGGGTGGCAGTCCGAAGCTCTGGAAGGCGATGCGACGCTCGATCGGATAGGGCTCGCGCCCGGTGATCGCGGCGAGGACGACGCTGGCCCGCCAGGGCCCGAAGCCGAGGTCGGGGGCGGTGACGCCGTGGGTGTGGATCTCGGTGCCCAGCACGTGGAGGCGCTCGGCATCGTCGACGGTGTAGTCGCGGCGGGCATCGAGCCGCCCGGCGCGGTCGAGGCGGATCCGATCCGCGAGCGGGCCCAGGAAGTCCGGCAATCCGGCGCGGTAGCCGGTCGCCGCCACGACGGCGCCGGTGCGGTGCTCGCGCTCGGTGCCGAGCCGAGCATGGCGGAGCCCGAGGACGCTCGCCCCGGTGGCCGGATCCCGCCGGGCGGAGGTCACGGCGACGTCGCTCAGCAGCGTCGTCGGCAGCTCCTGTCCGCCCTGGCTGAGGCGGTAGAGAGTCTCGTGGATGTCGTCGATCAGGTCGCCGCTGATGCCCTGATGGAGGGCGCGCTGGCTGCGGCCCAGCTCATCGCGCTGCTCCTCGGGCAGGCTGCGATGGTGGTCGGTGTACTCCGGGGAGGTCATCTCCAGGGTGAGCTTGGTGTACTCCATCGGGAAGAACCGTGGCGACCGTGTGATCCAGTCCAGCCGGATCCCCCGAGCGCAGGCCTCCTCGAGCAGGTCACGGTAGATCTCGGCGGCCGACTGGCCGCTGCCGACGATGGTGATCGCCCCGCCGGCCAGCAGCTGTCGACGATGCTCGAGGTAATCGGCGCTGTGGATCATGGGCCCGGCCGTCGGGTCCGCGGCCGTGCTCTCGGCGAGGCCTGCCAGGGCGGGCGGCAGGCTCGGCCGTGTGCCGACGCCGAGCGCCAGGTGCCGGCCGCGGTGGACCTCGTGGCCGATGACGTCGCCGTCGGCGTCGAGGATCTCCGCCGTCACCGCGAAGTGCTCACGGCCGGACGTTCCGCCACCGCTGCGACCCTCGACGGCTGGGTCGATGGTCGGATGGACGACTGGGTCGACGGCCGGATCGACGTTCGGGTCGACGGCTGGGTCGATGGTCGGATCGACGGCTGGGTCGACGGCTGGGTCGACGTTCGGGTCGACGGCTGGGTCGACGGCAGGCTCGACGGAGACCACGCGGCGTCGCCAGCGCAGGCAGTCCAGCTGCTCGGCGACCCAGCGGCAGTAGGCCTCGTACTCGGTCCGCAGCGGGTAGAACGACTCGCGGATGTAGAAGGGGTAGAGCCGCCCCGTGGCCTTGAGGAAGGCGAGGAAGGAGTAGGGCGAGGTGGGGTCGGCGAGGGTGACCAGGTCCGCGAGGAACGGGACCTGCAGGGTGGCCGTCTCGAGCATCATGCCGGGGTGCCAGCGGAACTGCTCGGCCTGATCGAGGAAGACCGCGTCGACGTCGTCGAGGGGTTCGGCGAGGGCCGCCATCCCGAGGCCGAAGGGGCCGATCCCGATCCCGACGAGGTCATGGATCGTCTCTTCAGCACCGGCGTCGGCCGCGAGAGCGGGCGATGCGCCATCCGCAGCGTCGACCGTCGTCCGGGGCGCGGCGCCCGTCGCGTCGTCAGTCGCGCTCATCGTCGGGCTCCTGCGCTGCCGGCCATCCCGGCGGGTTCGGGGGCGGACGCCGAGATCGGAACCTGCGCCGGCGTCTGCGCGGCGAGGTCGGAGCCGGCGAGCAGTCCGCGTCCGGTGGCCCGCACCAGGTCGAGCACGGCTGTGAGGTCGTCGAGCGTGGAATCGGGGTTGAGCAGGGTGAGCTTCAGCCAGGGGGTGCCCTCGACGGTGGTGCGGGCGACCATGGCGCGTCCGGAGTCCAGCAGCACTCGTCGGATCAGCGGCACCAGGCGGTCCGCGCTGGCGGCGTCGATCCCCGCGGGGTGGAAGCGGAACAGCACGGTGCTCAGATCGCTGCGCCCCAGCACGGTGAAGTCCGCATCGGCCTGAAGCAGCTCCCGCGCCGAGGCGGCGAGGTCGCAGACCGCATCGACCATCTCCCCGAGCCGCTCGGGGCCGAGGGCGCGCAGCGTGGTCCAGAGCTTGAGAGCGTCGAAGCGGCGGGTGGTCTGCAGGGACTTGTCGACCTGATTGGGCTCGGCATCGTCCCCGCCCGCCTCGGCCGCCGGGTTGAGATAGTCGGCGTGCCAGGCCACCGCGGCGAGATCCGCGGGGTCGCGCACGAGGACAGCGCTCGAGGAGACCGGCTGGAAGAAGGTCTTGTGGAAGTCGACGGTGACGGAGTCGGCGTGCTCGATGCCATCGAGCAGGTGCCGCCGGGTGGGCGAGAGGAGGAGGCCTCCCCCGTAGGCGGCGTCCACGTGCAGCCAGACGCCGCGCTCCGCGCAGAGCCGCGCGATCGGCGCCAGCGGGTCGATGAGTCCGCGATCGGTGGTGCCGGCGGTGGCGGCGACGGCCATGACCACATCACCGGCAGCCTCCCGGCGCGCCATCTCCTGCGCGAGCGCCTGCGGGCAGAGCCGCCCGTCGACGTCGCCGTCCACCGTGATCACGGCGTCCTCGTCCAGTCCCAGCAGCAGCGCGGCGCGCGCCACGGAGAAGTGCCCGGCGGCTCCGGCGAGCAGACGCAGGCGGGGCAGGTTCGCTCGCCGTGACCCGTCCAGATCCCGCAGTGCCCGCTCCCGGGCCAGGAAGAGCCCCTGCAGGTTCGACTGCGTGCCGCCGGAGGTGAAGACCCCGTCGCCGCCGGCCAGACCGATCCTCCCGGCGGTCCAGTCGATCAGGCGCCGCTCCATGAAGGTCGCGACCAGGGACTGGTCGTAGGTGTCCACGGAGGTGTTGATCGCTGCGAGCATCGCCTCGGCGGCCACCGCCGGCACCGCCACCGGGCAGTTCAGATGCGCGGTGTAGGCCGGATGATGGAACCACACGGTGTGGCCGGCGTAGAGCCGATCCGCCTCGCGCAGGGCGTCGCGGCACCCGATCCCGGCGGTGTCCAGCTCGACCGCGTCCACCAGATCGTGCAGGCGCCGGCCGTCGGGACCGGACGACGGCGCGGCGACGGTGCGGAAGCGGTCGGCGATCGTGTCCACCACCTCATGCAGGAGGGCGGAGTACTCGTCGGCGCTCGCGGCACCGAGCAGAGCGGGCACGGCCCCTGTGGTGGTGCATTCGGTCCTCTGCGGACGGGGAGACGGCTCTGGCATGGCGGAAAGGTCCTCCTGGCTCAGGGAGCACGCCGACGCGCACCCCTCCTACTTAGGCTTGGCTACCCTAAGTAGCGATGCGCGACCTCGCGCAACCCGCCGCCGCACCCCGCATGAGATAGCCCACGCCCCTCGCGACCAGGCCGATGTCCAGAATCTTGCGTCGTCGTCGGGCGACGACAGATGATCACGGCCGACGGGACCCGCGGGAGAGCCGGGTCGGGAGTTCTCCTTGCGGTGACCCCCTCCGCGTGCAAAGGTGAGGTGACCCACGCGGTGCAACGAGGCCGAGCTGGGAGCTCGGTCCCCCGCACGTCGAGCACGCAGGAGGTCATCCGTGAAACTGCCCTGGCTGAAGCCCGCCCTCGAGGCCCCCGGCCCCTTCACGTCGGTCCACATCGACACCACCCGGACCGATCCGCACGCCGTCGGCCAGCTCGAGGCGCGATGGGCGCGGATGCGCTCCGATCTCTCGGCCGACGGGGCACCGGCTGCGCTGCTGGACCGGATCGAGGAGACGGTGCTGAGCCCCTCCTCGATCGGTGGGCGGCACGGCCGGACCCTGCTGGCGACCGACACGGAGGTCCTCGTGGACCGGGTGCTGCCCGCGCCACCGCTGACGGAATCGGCGCATCGCGGCGAGCACCCCCAGCTGCTGCCCCTGCTGCAGCTGACGCCCTTCGCCGTCAGCCAGCTGCTGATCATCGTCGACCGCGCCGGCGCCGATCTCCACCTGCGCGCCCCGGACAACCCGTCCATCGCGCACGGCCACAACGATCTGGACGCGGACGCGAGCGTCGAGGGCGGCCACGACGTGCTCCACAAGGCGAGCCTCGGGGGCGGCACCCAGCACGGGTGGCGGGCGAACAACTACGAGACCCGGGTCGAGGACTCCTGGGAGCGCAATGCGGACGCGGTCGCCGGGACGGTCGAGCGGATCCTGCGCGAGAAGTCCCCCGACATGCTGATGCTCAGCGGGGACGTGCGCGCCATGGGTCTGCTGAAGGACGCCCTGAGCCCGGAGTCCCGCGCGCGGGTGATCGACGTGCCCGGCGGCACCCGCGGGGTCGCCTTCGATCGCGGCCCCTTCCGGGAGGAGCTGACCGCTGCGACGGAGGAGTTCGTCGCCCACCGTCAGCAGGAGCTGGCGGAACGCTTCCGGGAGAGCCAGGCCCGCGACGGCGCCTCGGTGGGAGGCGCTTCCGAGGTCGCCCAGGCGCTGACCCGGGGCCAGGTCGAGGAGCTGGTGTTCGTCTCCGCGCACGCCCCGGACACCATCGAGGACCTGCTGCGCCGGACGCTGCTCACCGACGGCGCGGTCTCCGCCCTGCCGGAGGACGTCGACGGGATCCCCGAGGGCGTCGGCGCCCTGCTGCGCTGGCGGGACGGGACCACGCCGTCCAACAGCATCGGCAGCATGACCGGGGACTCGCAGCGCGAGTGAGGCGTCGGCCGCTCCGGGGACCGGACGGTCCGATTCCTCGACAGGGAGGGGGCGCGTCCCCAGGATGGAGATGCACGAGCATGGACGACACCATGCGGTACGTCCTCAGCAACGCCGTCGAAAGAGGTGAGCACCGTGCCCGAGGCATGGAGCGACAAGCGTGAACGACAGTACGAGCACGTGAAGAAGAGCCGGCTGGATGAGGGCAGCTCGGAGGAGGAGGCCGAGGAGGTCGCCGCCCGGACCGTGAACAAGACCCGCGCCCAGGAGGGTGAGTCCGACGAGGCCAGCAAGACCTCCACGCAGGACAAGTCCCCCTCGGAGCGCGGCTGGGAGCGATCCGGTTCCGGCCCGCAGGGACGCACCAAGGATCAGCTGTACCAGGATGCGAAGCGCGAGGACGTCGAGGGCCGGTCGCAGATGGACAAGGACGAGCTGCAGGAGGCGGTCGAGCAGCACGAGGACAGGTGAGCCGGCGATCCTCGCCGACCGAGGAGCGCCGAGCCGACCGAGGAACGCTGAGCAGATGCTCAGCGGTCTCCCAGGCAAGCTGGGCCGACGGTCCGGACTCACCCAGGAACGCTGTATAGCGTTCCTGGAGACATCGGGGGAGTATCCCGCACGCTGCGCCCGTCACCACGAGAGCTGACGACAGCCTTCCGGGCGCAGCGGCCTGCCGCAGACGTCGGCGGGTGGAGAGACTCGGGTCGACCACACGACCCACGAAAGCAGATCCTTGACTGTCTCTCCCCTCGTCTGGGTCCTCACGATCATCGCGATCGTCGGACTCCTGGCCTTCGACTACTTCTTCCACGTGCGCAAGGCGCACATCCCCACCATCGGCGAGGCCGCGGTCTGGTCCGGCATCTACGTCGGTATCGCCCTCGTGTTCGGCATCGGCGTGCTCATCCTCGGCGGCTCCACCATGGGGGCCGAGTACTTCGCCGGCTACGTCACGGAGAAGGCGCTGTCGATCGACAACCTCTTCGTCTTCCTGGTGATCATGGGGGCCTTCGCCGTGCCCCGCCAGGACCAGCAGAAGGTGCTGCTTTTCGGCATCACCTTCGCGATCATCGCCCGGTCGGGCATGATCACGATCGGCGCTGTCGCGATCGATCGCCTCTCCTTCGCCTTCTACATCTTCGGGGCGATCCTGCTGTACACGGCCGCCAAGATGATCCTCGACGAGGCCAAGGACGACGACCCGGACGCGGAGAAGAAGGACAGCTTCTTCGTCGGCCTGGTCAAGAAGGTCCTGCCGGCCACCGACGAATTCGACGGCGACAGACTGTTCACGATCGAGAACGGCAGACGCGTCCTCACCCCCATGCTGCTGGTCATGATCGCCATCGCCGGCACCGATCTGCTGTTCGCCCTCGACTCCATCCCGGCGATCTTCGGCCTCACCCAGAACACCTACATCGTGTTCACCGCGACCGCGTTCTCGCTGCTGGGCCTGCGGCAGCTGTACTTCCTCATCGACGGGCTGCTCGATCGCCTCGTGTACCTCTCCTACGGGCTGTCGGTCATCCTCGCCTTCATCGGCGTCAAACTCATCCTGCACGCCCTGGGCACCAATGAGCTCTTCTTCGTGGCCGGCGGCGAACCGCTGGACGTCCCCGAGGTGAGCACCGGACTGTCCCTCACCGTGATCATCACCGTCCTCGTCGTGACCGTGCTGGTCTCGCTGCTGTCCCCGAAGGGCCGCGCGCAGGCGGCGGTCAACAACGCCCACCGCGAGGCCGTCGCCTACGTGGAGATGACCTATGCAGGCTTCGAAGCCCGACGGGACGCGATGTACGAGCGCATGCTCGAGGACGAGAAGACCCTCCAGGGCCTGCCCTCGAAGTTCCAGGACCTGGTGGTCTCCGAGCAGAACGTGCGCGCGCTGCTCGCCGATGCCCACCGGATCCACGAGGCGCGCCTGGAGTTCAACCAGCGCGGTGAGCGATCCGACGAGCAGCCCGAGGGGCTGGTCGTCACCCGGGCCGACGGCACCATCGCGACCGACGGGAACGGGAAGGTCGTGACCGTCTCGGAGGAGGAGGCCGCCCTCGCCCGGTCGCAGGCCAAGCACCGCGAGCGCGAGGATGACCGTGCCGCGTACGCCGGAGGACACCGGGGCTGATCGCGTCGGCTGAGCACACCTGGCGACCACACCGGCTGACCGCGGCTGCTGCCCGTGCCGGTTTGTCCGCGGCTGCTGCCCGCACCGTTCGGCGCCGCCCGGGGCTCGCCCGACGGGCTCACCGGTCGGGGCGGGGTCAGCGGGTCCGGACCGGCCGCAGCTCCGCGTCGGCCCTGCGCACCGCGACCATCAGCAGCAGCTGGGCCAGGAGGTACGTGCTCATCACCCAGAATCCCTGGTCGGCAACGGTGAGCACATCGAAGGCGTCCAGTGCGATCAGGGAATCGGAGACGACGAAGACCGCTCCCCCGACCGCGCCGATCCGGCCGAGCCCGGTGGCGAGGACGGCCATCGTCGCGATCGCCGCCGAGTACACGGCGATCGCGGGCAGCAGCGCACCGGCGCTCGGCGCGCACACCAGCACGATCGCCGCCGCGGCGACCAGATAGGGCGCCGCGCGCACCGGTCGGGCGAGCAGGGAGCGGTGCCGGTACGGCCAGAAGGCGCAGGCGTAGACCACCTGCGCGCCCAGGAAGAACACGACCATCACCAGGAAGGAGAGTTCCTCCGGGGCGAGGCGCGGCGCCGAGTCCCCGAGCCAGGACAGGGCCAGGGCACCCAGCGCGAGGCGCACCAGGGGCCCGCGCGGCGAGCTGGTGGAGGTCCACAGCACCGCGGCGAGCACCGGCATCGCCAGCACCTGGGTGAGGCCGGCCAGGACGGCGACGCCGCCCAGCTGCGCCGCCAGGTGCACGGACCAGACCAGGACGAGGAGCACCACCGCCCGACGTCGTCGCACCGCCTCGGTGCGCGGGCGGCGGCCCCGACCCGTCACCGCTCGGTCCATGCCGAGATCGTACGGGGGAGCTTCCCGCGCCGCGCCGGAATCCGCTGGCCGAACCCGCCACCACGGTGGCAGACTTCTGCGATGGCCTCGACGACCCCGCCCGCCGACCTCGACGACCTCCTCGCCCTGGCCTCCGCGCACGGCCTCGAGCTGGACCGCTCCTCGCTCCGCGCCGAGGAGATCGGCCTGGACTTCCGCGTCGTCTTCGGGCGCGAGGCCGACGGGACCGACTGGGTGCTGCGGATCCCGCGGAGAGCGGACGTGCTCGCCCGGGCGGACATCGAGGGGCGCCTGCTCGGGCTCATCGCACCGCAGCTGGATGTGGCGGTGCCGGAGTGGCGGGTCCACTCCCCCGACCTGATCGCCTATCCCCTGCTGCCGGGCACCCCGGCCCTCTCGATCGGGGGTGACGGCGAGCTCACCTGGAACATCGACATGGCCTCCCTCGACTATGCGGCCTCGCTCGGGGACGCCGTCGCACAGCTGCACCGGATCGATGCCGACGCGGCGGCCGAGACCGCGATCGAGGTGCGCACCGCCGATCAGGTGCGGGAGGCCTGGCGTCACGACCTCGATCGCGTGGCGGAGTCCTTCCGGATCGCCCCGGCCCTGTGGGAGCGCTGGAACGCCTGGCTGGCCGAGGACAGCTACTGGCCCTCCCGCACCGTGCTCACCCACGGGGAGATCTATCCCGGCCACACCCTGGTCCAGGGCGAGCAGATCTCCGCGATCCTCGACTGGACCACGGCAGCTGTCGGGGATCCTGCCAAGGATCTGATGTTCCACCAGGTCAGCGCCCCAACAGAGGCATTCGACGTGGCGCTCGAGCACTATGTACGCGGCGGCGGGCAGGTGTGGCCGCGACTGGCAGAGCACTGCACCGAGATGTATTCGGCAGGGGCCGTCGGCTACGGGCTCTATGCCCTGGAGACCGGCGAGCGCGCCCACCGGGACGCCGCCGCAGCAGCGCTGGACCCGTCGTCGGAGACGGCGGACGCGGCAGCGGACGACCCGGCCTCGGAGGCGTGAGTCACGTCCGTCGTGACCATTCCGTGACCTGAAGAACAGAAGCGCTCCAGGTCACATTCCCGCACAGGATCCCGCGAGGCGCCACATCATCCCTGGTCAGGGTTTCGCGCTGCGATGACGCGCCATGGGCCCGGCACGCGGTGCCACGTAAAATCCCCGTTTCCCCTTGGCCATGCCCCTTGCCCGGAGGGGGGAGCGCGCCCCTAGCGTGACTGTCGTTCGAGACGCGAGATACGCGACGTGCGCCCCGTGACCCATGGGGGCCGCAAGAACCGCGAAATGCGAAAGGACGTGTTCATGCCTCGGCACAACACGCACGCCATGAGGACCACAACGGCCGCGCGCCGCGGCCTCGCCCGTACCGCCATCACCCTTGCCGGCGGCGCCGTCGTCGCCACCGGCATGCTCGCCACCGGCTCCGCGGCCAACGCCGCTACCGGCTGGGACGAGGTCGCCGCCTGCGAGTCCGGCGGCAACTGGTCCACCAACACCGGCAACGGCTACTACGGCGGCCTGCAGTTCTCCCAGCAGACCTGGGACGCTTTCGGGGGCTCGCAGTACGCCTCCAGCGCCGACCAGGCCTCGAAGAGCCAGCAGATCGCCGTCGCCGAGAAGGTCCTCGCCCAGCAGGGCCAGGGTGCCTGGCCGAACTGCGGCGGACCGCTCTCCGGCGGTGCCGACACCTCCGGCGCCCCGGCTGCCGAGGACAACAGCTCCTCGGAGGAGAGCTCCTCGGACGAGGGCTCCTCCGACGAGGGCTCCTCCGACCAGAGCTCCTCCGACCAGGGCGACTCCCGCGAGGCCCGCGAGCCGCAGCAGCAGGCCGACCGCTCCACGCAGCGCGAGAGCACCGAGAAGCAGGGTGACTGGAGCTGCGACGGTGACGGCATCGCCGACAACTGCACGGACAACGGCTTCACCAAGGAGACCGAGCAGGACGACGAGGGCCAGCAGGCCCCCGAGCCCGCCCAGGAGCAGGCTCCGGAGCCCGAGACCGAGCAGCCCGCCGAAGAGGCCGCCCCCGAGGCCGGCTCCCAGGCCACCGGTGATCTCCAGGTCGCCGGCACCCTCGAGGTCGACGGCAAGATGGGCCCCGAGACCGTGACCGCCCTCCAGGATTGGCTGGGCGTGGAGCAGACCGGTGAGATGAACGAGGAGACCACCCTCGCACTCCAGGACTGGGCGGGCACCGCTCAGGACGGCGAGATCGGTGACAACACCGTCGCCGGCCTCCAGCACGAGATCGGCGCCCAGCAGAACGGCTCCGAGAACATCGAGGACGGCGAGGGCACCACGAAGGTCCTGCAGAGCTTCCTGAACCTCTACTGATCCTCCCGCGGCTTCCCGCCGCACCCGCGGTCACGCACCGCATCTCCCGGACGGCCGGGTCACCCATCAGGGTGGCCCGGCCGTCCGTCGTTCGTGGGCGGCTGGGCCATCCGTCGCCTGTGGCAACAGTCGGCAATTTCCACATCGGCGTGACGCATTGCGCACCGGACGACTGATCGTCGCTCCCACCGCCGTCCTCGACGTCCCTGGTGACAGCCCCGTCGCCGTCATCACGCCCGTGACCTGCCCCACATGTGGGGTGCCGTCGTCGTGCAACTGATGGCAAGAACCTCGTGCGGTATGGGGCCCCGACCAGAATCGGTCCATTCGTTCCGCCCGGTCTTCCGGCCGAGGCGACGATCACGACACAGGGACCCCACCGGGCCTTCTCCTGTGTCCTCTCAAGGATGAGGAGCGAGGAGCACAATGATGAGCACCACGGACGCATTACCCGGGCCGGACCGCATGGTCCCGACTGGCCCGCCGATCGCGGCGCACACACGGCCGTTCAGCGTGCGCGACAAGATCGGCTACATGTTCGGAGACTTCGGGAACGACTTCACGTTCATCCTGCAGTCCACGTTCTTCCTGATCTTCTACACCAATGTGATGGGGATCAGCGCCGCCCACGTCGGGACCCTGCTGTTCGCCGCCCGCATCCTCGATGCTTTCACCGACGTCGGCGCGGGCCGACTGATCGATACGCTGCGCCCGGGCCGCAGCGGCCGATTCAAGCCCTGGCTGCTGCGCATCATGATCCCGGTCGCCGGCGCCGCCTTCCTGATGTTCTCCCCGTTCCTCCAGGACGGCAGCTACGGCGCGCGCCTGGCCTGGATGATCGTCACCTACATCCTGTGGGGCTCGGTCTTCTACACCCTGATCAACATCCCTTACGGCTCGATGGCCTCGGTGATCTCCAACAAGGCCGGCGAGCGCGCCTCGCTGTCCGTGTTCCGCTCGCTCGGCGCCACCCTCGCCAACCTCGGCATCTCTGTGATCCTGCCGCTGATCGTGTTCGTCCAGATCGAGGGCAACTCGGAGATCTCCGGCAACCGCATGATGTTCGCCGCCCTCGGGTGCGGCATCCTGGCGGTCGTGTGCTACCTGCTGTGCTTCACGAACGTCGAGGAGCGCATCCAGACAGCGCCGAAGCCCAGGGGAGAGCGCATGGGTTTCGCGAAGACCATGGGCACCCTGATCACGAACCGCGCGCTGACCGGCCTGATCTTCAGCTCGCTGTTCATGCTGATCGCCTTCATGATGATGGGCGGCATGATGCCGTACCTGTTCAACGAGTACTTCAACAACGGCCAGCTGCTCAGCGCCGTGAACTTCGTGGGTATCGCACCCACCCTCCTGCTGGTGCCGTTCGCCGCGAAGCTCGCGAAGAATCTCGGCAAGAAGGAGGTCGGCGTCGTCGGCATGCTGCTCGGCGTCGCCGCGGGCCTGGTCCTGTTCGTCCTGCGCACCGACAGCCCGGTGGTGTTCATGATCGGCTACGCCGTTCTCATGTTCGGTGTCGCCTGCCTGAACATCCTGATCTGGGCGTTCATCACCGATGCGATCGACTTCCAGGAGGTCCGCACCGGGGAGCGCAACGACGCGACGGTGTACGCCACCTACTCCTGGGCCCGCAAGCTCGGCCAGGCGATCGCAGGTGGCCTCACCGGGTGGGCGCTGGGCTGGATCGGTTACGAGTCCGCCGCGGGAGGCACGGAGCAGTCGCAGGGAGTGCTGGAGGGCATCTACACCCTGTCCACCCTGCTCCCCGCCGGTCTGCTCCTGGTCTCGGTGCTCGCTCTGGCCTTCTGGTACCCGCTGTCCAAGAAGCGGGTCGAGGCGAACGTCGCTACCCTCGAGGCCAAGCACGCCGGGGATGACGCTCAGGCCTGATCCGCCCCCACGGCGGGCCTGTCCAAGGGGCCGCTGAGGAGCATGACCGTGCGGTGCCGCTTTCGCGGTGCCGCACCCCGTCCTCACGATCCGCTTGACGGATCGTCACCATTGACCGAAGACAGGAGACAGGAGACACCATGTCGGAGAAGCCAGAGAAGAACGTACGGCTCGGGATCATCGGGCTCGGCGCCCAGGGCGGCATGTACGCCGGCGTCATCAGCGAGGGCAAGGTCGCGGGCATGACCCTCGGCGCCATCGCCGACGTCGACCCCGCGAAGAAGGAGGCCGCCGCCGAGAAGTACCCGGAGGTGCCCTTCTACGACGACTACCTCGCGATGCTGGACTCCGGCGACGTCGACGCCGTGGTCACCACGGTGCCGCACTTCCTGCACTCGGAGATGACGATCACCGCGCTCGGCAAGGGCATCCACACCCTCACGGAGAAGCCGGCCGGTGTCTACACCAAGCAGGTCGAGGAGATGAACGACTTCGCGGCGGCTCATCCCGAGACCACCTTCGCGATCATGTTCAACCAACGCACCAACCCGGTCTACACCGATCTCAAGAAGCTCATCGACTCCGGTGAGCTCGGGAAGCTGCGCCACACCTCGTGGATCATCACCACCTGGTGGCGTCCGCAGGGCTACTACGACCAGTCGGCCTGGCGCGCGACCTGGGGCGGCGAGGGCGGCGGCGTCCTGGTCAACCAGGCACCGCACCAGCTGGACCTCTGGCAGTGGCTCGCCGGCACCCCGAAGAAGGTGTTCGCGAAGCTCGCCTTCGGGTTCCAGCGCGACATCGCCACCGAGGACGAGGTCAACGCGGTGGTCGACTTCGGCGAGGGCGTGACCGGACACTTCATGACCTCCACCAATGACTTGATCGGCACCGACCGCCTGGAGATGCTGTTCGACCAGGGCAAGATCGTCGTCGACGGCTCCAAGAAGGTCACCATCACCCGACTCACGGAGCCGGAACGGGATCTGAGCGACAAGATGTCGATGCAGGACGTCGCCAAGCTCTTCCGCGGCGAGATGGACCCCTCCGAGGTCTACACCGTCCAGGAGAAGGAGTACGAGTCGGTCTGGGGCAAGCAGCACCTCGACGTCCTGACGAACTTCGCGGCCAACGTCAACGACGGCACCCCGCTGATCGCGGACGGCGCCGAGGGCATCAACGGCGTCCGCCTCGCCTCCGGCATGCAGCTGTCCGCCTGGACCGGCCGCGAGATCGACCTGGTCGACTACCCGGCCGAGGAGTACCTCGCCGAGCTCAACCAGCGCATCGAGGCCGAGGGGAAGTTCCCCGTCCGCGACTGATCGCTTCCCCGGGACGGCCCGGAGCCGACACCACCGTCGGCCCGGGTCGTCCCGTTCCCGGATTCCCGCACGCACCGCTCGCACCCCGGAGCCGGCTCCCCCGGCTCCTCGCCCTCGTCGAAGGAGAACCACCATGCCCGTCCTCGGACTCCAGCTCATGATGCTCAAGGACCAGATCAACGAGAAGGGAATGTACGAGGTGCTGCGCCAGGTGCGCGAGCTGGACATCGACGCCGTCGAGGTCTCCCAGGTGGAGATGACCGACGAGCTGATCGACGACCTCGTGCGCGGCAAGGCCGACTTCGGCGTCGAGACCGCCGCCATGAGCGCCTCCATCGCCCCGGGCGGCAACGGCTTCGCCCTGGAGACCGAGTTCGACCGTGCCGTCGAGGCCTGCCGGAAGACCGGCTCGCGCTTCCTGCGCATCGGGATGATGCCCTTCGGGGCCATGACCTCGAAGGCTGCCTGCGAGGAGTGGGCCGCCTCCGTCGAGCCCTACGCCGCTCGCCTCGCCGAGCAGGGCATCACGCTGTGCTACCACAACCACCACGTCGACCTCATCCAGTTCGACGGCGAACGGATCTTCGACATCGTGCGCCGGGTCGCCCCGTCGCTGCTGTTCGAAGTGGACCTGCACTGGGTCCAGCGCGGCGGCATGGCACCGCTGGACATGCTGGCGGCCTACGAGGGCGCCTGCAAGCTCATCCACGTCAAGGACTTCCGCATCGCGCCGCTGCCGGCCGAGACCTATGAGAAGTTCGAGGCGCAGGAGATCGACATGAAGGAGTTCTACGGCGCCTTCCTGTCCCTCGCCCAGTTCGCCGAGGTCGGCCAGGGCAACATGAACTGGCCCGCCCTGCTGCCGGCCGCCGAGAAGGCCGGCGCGGAGTACTTCCTCATCGAGCAGGACGACACCTACGGCCGCGACCCGATCGACTGCATCCGTGACTCGCGCGAGTACCTGAGGTCCATCGGGTACTGACCCGTACGCGGCACTGCCGCCACCGGCACCACGCCCGTCGCCCGTGCTCTCGCACGGTGCGGCGGGCGTCGTGCGTCCCCGGGCCCCGCACCGGGGCCGAGGTGCCTCCGGGCAGGATCGCGGTCGGCGGCGTCAGTCGTCGGTGGTGGAGCGCTGCAGGTAGGTGCGGATCTCCCGGATCTTCGCGGTCTTCGTGGCACCGGCGAAGCGGATCACGTGGCAGAAGTCCACCCGCTCGCCCTCGCACACGAGGTAGCCGTCGCACGCGGCGAGACGGCCGTGGTTCAGGACGGTGAGGATCTCTCCGCTCTCGGGGGACGGCGGAGGCCCCACATACCCGTCGCTCGTCGGCGCAGGTTCACCGGCGAGCATCCAGGAGGCATCCTCCCGGAGCCACGCGCGCACGCTGTCCTCCTCCCCCGCCGCCCAGGCCGCCGCGATGTCCGCCACGATCGCCATCCGCGGGGAGTTTCCGCAGTCCTCCGGAATCATCATCTCCATGGCTCGACACCCTAGAGCTGCATGGCGGCATCCTCCAGACCCCCAGCACATCGATCATGTCGCGCTCGAGGCGGCGAAGGCCCCGTGCGCTTGACGCGACGTCACGCTTCACCGTGGTGCATGCACCGATCGCGACGGCCTGCCGCGACTGCAGCGGATCCTGGTGCTGCGGGAGCTCGGTCCGGGAACTGGTGATGACCACGATGTTCGACGGATTCGACCACACGCAGCACAAGGAGGAGGTCGAGGAGCGGTGGGTGCCGAGGCGTTCGCGGGCCTCGGTGACATATATGTCGCCGATCCGCACTGCGGGGCCACGTTCTCGGTCGAGGGCCGGCCTTCGCCGGTTATGTGCGCGATGCCATGACCGTCGACGCCCTGGACCCTCTCCCGTAGGGAGTACCGTTACCGTTTCGTGATGCTGCACACGGAACTCGGATTCCTGAGGGGAGTATGAGCGCTCCTGCAACGGGATCCCAGGTTTCGGGGCGTAGCGTCGCTCGCGCCGTCAACCTCAGGAGGCACAGTGAAGGTCCCCCGCACCAAGGCGATCCGCAACTCGGTCGCCGCCGTCTCGTTCGCCGCCATCGTGGCGCTGACCGGATGCAGCGACCAGGGCGCTCCCTCGGGCGCCAGTGATGGTGGCGGTCAGAAGCCGGCCGCCAGTGATGGCGGCGCCCCCGCCGGTAGCGACGGAGGAGGCCAGGCGATGCCCGAGGCCGACACCTCGGACGTGCCGGACGTCGTCGCTGAGGTCAACGGCGAGAAGATCTCCAAGGACGAGTTCGTCACCTTGTACGAGTCGCAGTTCCAGCAGGCCTCGATGCAGCAGCAGCAGTCCGGCCAGCAGCTCGACCAGGCCGAGCTGAAGAAGCAGGTCGCGAACCAGCTCGTCGACAACCGTCTGCTCCTGCAGGCCGCCCACGACGCCGGCATCGAGCCGACCACGAAGGACGTCGATGCGACCCTCGAGCAGATCGCGAAGCAGAACGGCCTGAAGTCGGGCGACGAGGTCATCGCCGCGCTCGAGAAACAGGGTATGAAGGAGAAGGACGTCCGCGAGGACGCTGCCTCCCAGTTCGCCCTGACCTCCTACATCGAGCAGGAGGCGGACATCAAGGAGCCGAGCGAAGAGGAGCTGAAGGCGCAGTACGACCAGCTCGTCCAGCAGCAGCAGGCCGGCGGGCAGCAGTCCGGTGGCCAGCAGTCCGAGGTTCCGCCCTTCGAGGACGTCAAGGGGCAGCTCGCCGACCAGGCCAAGTCCCAGCAGCAGAACGAGGCGGCCACCCAGATGGCCAAGGATCTGCGGGAGAAGGGCGACGTCACGATCAACCTGTGATCATCGCTCGCTCCGCCCGGTGACGGCGGCCGCCTCCTGGCGATCCGGCCCCGCACCACGACAGACCCCGTCGGTTCCGGCCGACGGGGTCTGTCGTCGTCGGCTCCGGCCGACGGGGCCGTCCCCCTCGCAGGGATCCGCTCAGAGATCCCGTCGTGTGCGCTTGCGGACGGCGTTGCGCACCGACAGCGCGATGACCACCAGCAGCAGTCCGTAGATCACCAGGGTGATCGGGCTGGAGACGAGCACCCGCGGATCCCCGACGGAGGAGAGAAGGGCGTCGCGCAGCGAGGACTCCGCCAGCGGCCCCAGCACCATGCCGATCATCAAAGGCGCGACCGGGTAGTCGTAACGGCGCATCAGGAATCCGATCACGGCGATCACCAGGAGCAGCACGAGATCGAAGACGGCCGCGGAGGTCGCCCAGATCCCCAGGCCGCAGAACAGCGTGATCCCGGCGTACAGGTACGGCTTCGGGATCAGCAGCAGCTTCGCCCACAGCTGGGCGAACGGCAGGTTGATCACCAGCAGCACGATCATGGCCAGGAAGAAGCTCGCCAGCAGCGGCCACACCAGGTCGGCGCTGTTCTCGAACAGCAGCGGGCCGGGCTGCAGACCGTACTGCTGGAAGGCCGCGAGCATGATCGCGGCGGTCGCCGAGACCGGCAGACCGAGTGCCAGCAGCGCCCCCATCGCCATGCCCGTGGTGGCATTGCCGGCGGCCTCCGGCGCCGCGAGGCCGCGGATGGCGCCCTTGCCGAACGTCGGGACGCGCCGGCGCCGGTCCAGCCGCCGCTCGGCCTCGTAGGCGAGGAAGGTGGGGACCTCGGCGCCCCCGGCGGGGATCACACCGAAGGGGAGGCCGATCAGGGTGCCGCGCCCCCAGGCCGGGGCGGCCTCGGCGAACTCCTTCCGACTCAGGAACGGGCGTCCCTTCCCCCGGCGGACCCGGAGGTCCTCCCGGTCCCGGCGCACGCGGGAGGCCACGAACAGCACCTCGCCGAGGGCGAGGACCGCGACGGTCACGGTCACCAGCGAGATGCCGTCGAACAGCTGCGGAGAGCCGAGGGTGAAGCGGGTCAGTCCGGAGATGCCGTCGGTGCCGATCAGCGTGATGCCGATGCCCACCACCAGGGCGGCCAGGCCCTTCAGCACGTTGTCGGCCACCACCGAGGAGGTGGCGACGAAGGCGAACAGGGCGAGCGCGAAGAACTCGGCGGGCCCGAAGCTGGAGGACAGCTTCACCAGCGTGGGCGAGACGAAGACGACCAGGACCGTGGCGACCATGCCGCCGACGAACGCGCCGATCGCGGCGGTGGCCAGGGCCTGGGGTGCCCGGCCGGCGTTGGCCATCTTGTGGCCCTCGAAGGTGGAGGCGATGGCCGAGGCCTGGCCGGGCGTGTTCAGCAGGATCGCCATGGTCGAATCGCCGAACAGGCCGCCGAAGTACACCCCGGCGAACAGGATGAATGCGCCGGTCGGATCGAGTGCGAAGGTCATCGGCAGCAGCAGTGCCACCGCCATCGAGGAGCCGAGCCCGGGCAGCACGCCGACGGCGGTGCCCAGGAGGCAGCCGACGACGACCCAGAGCAGGTTCATCGGGGTGAGGGCTCCGGCGAAGCCCTGCATGAGCAGGTCGAGCTGGTCCATCAGAATCCCCCTCCCAGGATGCCGGAGGGCAGGATCAGTCCCAGCCCGGTGCCGAAGATCAGATACACGACCGAGCTGAGGAACAGCGCGACCAGGATGTCGAAGAGCGGACGACGGGACCCGAACCCATGCGCGGCGCACCAGAACAGCAGGGCGCCGGCGAGGATCCATCCGAGCCAGGGCAGCAGCAGCGCGAAGGCGAGGAAGCCGCCGACGACCCAGCTCAGGGCCACGAAGTCGGAGTGGGTGCGGTAGTTCTGACCCGCGGTCTCGGCGACCGGCTCCGGCGTGCGCAGCACGCCGAGGGCGAGCAGCGCGGCCAGGACGAGCCCGACCGCCCCGAGGATCATCGGGACGAAGCGCGGGCCGGGGAACTCGGTGTCACCGGCGTCGAGGAGCCCCGCCCCGATCACCAGGAACAGGCTGAAGGCCGCCAGCAGACCTGGCATCAGCAGGGCGGAACGGCCGTGCCAGAAGCCGTGAGCCTTCTCGTCCGCAGCCGGGGCCGCGGGCCCGTGCCCGTCGGGGTCGGGGGCCGCGTGCTCGTCCACGGTCGCGCCGCGGGGAGTCTGTTCGTCGGGGGCGTGGCCGCCGGTGGTGTCGGCGCCGGTCATCCGCGGATCTCCTCGAACAGGGCGCCGATCCGCTCGGTCTCGTCGGCGACGTACCGGATGAGCTCATCGCTGCCCAGCGGGACTTCCTTCCAGTAGTACCGCTTCACGGCGTCCTTCCATTCGGGGGTCTCGATCGCCTCGGCGATGAGCTGCTCGAGCTCGGCGACCTCCTCGTCGGTCACCACCGGTGGGGCGAACAGCGCCCGCCAGTTGGTCAGCGTCACGTCGTAGCCGAGCTCGGTGAGGGTGGGCATATCGATGCCCTCCAGCCGATCGGGGGCGACGATGCCGAGGCCGCGCAGCCGCCCGGCCTCGATCTGCGGGTACATGTCCGCGAAGCCGCCGGCAGTGGCCTGGGCCGTGCCGTTGAGCAGCGCCTGGATCGCCTCGCCGCCGCCGTCGGAGGGGATGTACGTGGTCTCGCTCGGGCTGATGCCGACGTTCAGGGCCAGGTCGGTCATCACCAGCTGGTCGAAGGAGCCGCCGCCGGTCCAGGCGAGTGCCGCGGGATCCTCCTGCCAGGCGGTGACGAGGGAGTCGAGGTCCTGGTGCGGAGAGTCCACGGGCACGGTGACCAGGGCGTACTCCTCGACCACGCGGGCGATCGGGGTGACATCCGTGATCACCGAAGCGGTGTCGAACTGGATCTGCGCGGCGATCTGCCCGGTCCCCCCGACCATCAGGGTGTTCGGCTGGTTCTGCTGGCTGACGCTGCCGATGGCGATGGTGCCGCCGGCGCCGGGGACGTTCAGCACCTGCACGTTGCCGACCAGCCCGTTGGTGCGCATCGCCTGCTGCATCTCGCGCTGGAAGGCGTCCCAGCCACCCCCGGCGGCCGCCGGGGCGACGAGGGTCAGGTTCGCCCGCACGTTGGATCCGCCGGCCGCTGTGCGGATCGACTGATAGGCGGCGGCCCCGATGACGGGGACGGCGAGGACGCCGAAGCCGATGCTCAGCGCGCGGCGTCGGGTCGGCTGCGCCGGAGGCGGCGCGGTCTCTTCCGGGGGTGCCATGGGCACGACTCCTTCGTCGGGGGCGCAGCTCGGGGCAGGTCGGCGCGCCGATGCGTGTGACCCGTCCATGGAAACATGCTGCTGCAGATGCCTGCGCACGCTGTCCGCGCATCGGTGATGGATGCTTGCGACCGCCGTCCGCGCATCGGTTAGGGTTCCGGCACACGACGTCGTCACAGCTCGCGAAGGAGCGCCCATGTCTGTTCTCGTCGCCGGCACCGACACCCCGGCAGGTCAGGCCGCCTACCAGTACGGGATCGAGGAGGCCCGCCGACGCGGCGAGGACCTGGTCGTGTTCCTGATGGAGGGCGAGCACTCCCCCTCCCCGGATCTCGGAGAGGTCAGCGAGAGCATCGAGCACCCCGACGACCGCACCCACTCCCCCTCCGGCGACCTCATCGACCGGGCCGAGCGCGACGACATCTCGGCGGTGGTCATCGGTGTGCGTCATCGCACAGCGGTCGCGAAGCTGTTCCTCGGCTCCTCCGCCCAGCAGATCATCCTCGAGGCCAACAAGCCCGTCATCTGCATCAAGTCCTGACGGTCAGGAGCTCGCGGCGCCTCTCAGATCCTGCCGGCCCGGAGCTCCTCGGCGAGATGCTCCGCCTGGCGGATCGCGAGCGCCACGATCGTCAGCGTCGGGTTCGCCGCGGCACCGGTGGTGAACTGCGAGCCGTCGGAGACGAACAGGTTCGGCACATCGTGCGCCCGGCCCCACTTGTCGACCACGCCGTCCTCGGGCCGCTCGCTCATGCGGCAGGTGCCGAGGTTGTGCGTGGACGGGTACGGGGTGGTGCGATGGCTGCTGACCGCACCGACCGCCCCGTACAGCCGCTCGGCCGCCGAATAGGCGTGCTCGCGCATGGCGAGATCGTTGGCGTGGTCGTCGACGTGGACGTTGGCGACCGGCAGTCCGTGCTGGTCGGTGACCGTGGAGTTCAAGGTGATCGCGTTGGACTCCTGCGGCATGTCCTCCCCCACCAGCCAGCAGCCGGCGGTGTTCTCGTAGGCATCCAGGAGCGCCGTGAAGCTCGGGCCCCAGGCCCCGGGCTCGACGAAGCTGGCCAGGAAGGCCGGCCCCAGCGAGATGGTCTGGATGTAGTAGCCGCCGGCGAAGCCGCGAGCGGGGTTGTGCACCGACTCGTCGGAGATGTTCCCGGCCATCGTCTCGCCGCGGTACATCGTCACCGGTTCGTCGAACTGCGCGTACACGCTGCCGGTCATGTGGCGCATGTAGTTGCGCCCCACCTGCCCGGAGGAGTTCGCCAGGCCATCGGGGAACAACGAGGACGAGCTCAGGTGCAGCAGGCGCGGCGTCTCGATCGAGTTGCCGGCCACGCACACGACCTTCGCGGCCTGCCGGTGCAGGTCCCCGTCCCGGTCCAGGTAGATCACCGCATCGACCCGGCCCGAGCGGTCGTGCAGGATCTGGGCGACGTGGGACTCCGGGCGCAGGTCCAGAAGCCCTGTCCCCAGCGCCCGCGGGATCTCCCGCACCCTCGTCGACCATTTCGACCGGTTCTTGTCCCCCTGGAAGTTGAAGCCGTCCTGGATCGAGGCGGGCCGGCCGTCGTACGGCTCGGCGTTGGTGCCGTAGGGACCCGTGGCGTAGTAGCGGTAGCCGAGCTTCTCGGCCCCGGCGGCGAGGACCTTGTAATTGTTGTTCGCCGGCAGCGGCGGCCGGCCGCCGCGATGCGTCGAACCGATCGCGTCCTCGGCCCGGGTGTAATACGGCTCGAGGTCCTCGAGACCGATGGGCCAGTCCAGCAGGTTCGCACCGTCCACGCGGCCGTAGGTGCTGCGGGTGGCGAACTCATGGGCCTTCAGGCGCGGGGTCGCGCCGGACCAGTGCGTGGTGGTGCCGCCGACGGCCTTGACGATCCAGGTCGGCAGGTTCGGGAAGTCCCGGGCGATCCGCCAGCTGCCGGAGGTGGTGCGGGCGTCCGTCCAGGCCATCTGGTTGAAGGCCTCCCACTCGAGGTTCATGTAGTCCTCGCTGTGCAGGTACGGGCCCGCTTCGAGGACGACGCACTCGATGCCCTGACGGGTGAGCTCGTAGGCGAGGGTGCCTCCGCCCGCGCCGGATCCGATGATGACGACGGCTTCGGTGTCGTGGTCGATGGTCTTCATGCTCCGTCCTTCCTCCGGTTCCCGACGCGCCCTGCTCTGGCCCTGCTCTGCCCGGCGGGCACTGCGGCACCGCGGGTGCTGGACGTGCTGGCCGCCGCCGGCAGGTCCGAGACGACCTCCTGGAGCGGTTCGCCGTCGTACTCCTCGATCCGGGGATCGGGCAGCCAGTCCAGGTCGTCGAAGCCACGATCGATGTAGCCGCCCTTGTCGAAGGACGGTCCCTCGTAGCCGAGCGCGTCCCACACCTCTTCGTCCTCGTAGAGGGTGACGACCACCGTCTGCCGGACGAAGCCGAAGAAGGTGGTGTGCTGGATGCGCAGCAGGATCGGCAGGGCCTCCTGGGCGCTGAGCTGTTCGAACCGGCCGTCGGCCAAGGCCTGCAGGGAATCCAGTCCCTGCGCGAGCTTGAGCCGCATCCACGTGCTCTCCTCGGCCTGTCTCTGCACGACGGCGGCGGTCCGCGCGTAGGCGGAATCCGGGACCGTCTCATGGGGGAACGCGGCCTTGATCAGGGCGATCAGCGTGCTCTCGGCCTCCGCTGTGCCCTCGACGTCGTTGACGGCCTCGCTGCTGTGCGCTGCATTCATGACCTCTCCTTCCCTGGCCTCCTCGCCAGTGATGTGGAGCACAATCTAGGAGGCGCGCAGAGCGCGGGCAATCCGCGTTATCGCGGGGTGAGAACGATCCGGGGGCTCAGGAGTGATGCGCCCCGAGACGGTAGGCGCGGCCGGCCCTCGAGGCACAGGCCCGCACCCGGTCCTCGACGTGCCGCGTCCTGCCCGCATAGGCGGTGACCGGCGCCGAGACGGCGACCGTGCCGATGAGCATCCCGTCGTCGGCCTTGATCGACGCGGCGAGGCAGTCGGTGCCGCGCTGGAACTCCTCGTGCTCCCAGGCAATGCCCCGATCCGCGATCTCGTCGAGGTGACGGCGCAGCTCCTCCGGGTCGGTGAGCGTGTTCGCGGTATGGGCGCGCAGTTCGCCGCGGTCGAGATAGGCATCGCGGTCCTCGGGCGTCAGGGCGCTGAGGCCGACCTTGCCGAAGGCGGTCGCATGCGGACTCTCGTGGAATCCGAAGCCCATCGGGGACAGCCGCGGGCTCTGCGGGGAGTCGGAGACATGGACGACGACGAAGTCGGTGCCGCGGTGGATGGCGAGGTAGGCGGCCATCCCGAGGTCCCGGAACATCGCGTGGACCTCCTCGCGGACGGAGCGCGGAATGCCGAGGTCGTCGTGGAGGCCGACGGCGAGGCGGTGCAGCTGGTAGCCGAGGGCGAAGCGCTGCTCATCGCGCAGATGGACCAGGTATCCGGCGCGGATCAGTTCCTGGGCGGTGCGGTAAACGGTGGGCAGCGGGATCGCGGTGGCCTCGGCGATGGTGCGCGCGGTGCTGCTGCCTCCGGCGGCCACGGCCTCGAGCACGGCGAGCGCGCGGGCGATCTGACCCGTCGGGGCCTCCTCGTCCCGATCCGGCATCGTGTTCATCCAACCCCCTCGTGCTCTGCTCCCATTGTGCCGCAGGATCCGTTGTGTGCCGCAGGATCCGTTCTTGCCCTGCGAGAATCGGGCTGTCGCCTGCGCCGGTCGTGGGGCAGGCTGTTCCCGTCGCTCGATCAGACCCGATCAGAAAGGACCCGACGATGATCCTCATCAACGTGAAGTTCCCCGTGAAGTCCGAGTTCGCCGAGCAGTGGCCGGAGATCGCCCGCGAGTTCACCGAGACCACGCTCGCCGAGCCCGGCAACCTGTGGTTCGAGTGGTCGCGCAGCGTGAAGGAGCCCAGCACCTACGTGCTGATCGAGGCGTTCACCGACGAGGGCGCCGGCCCGCACGTGAACTCCCCGCACTTCGCACGGATGCAGGAGGAGTTCCCGCAGTACCTCACCGCGACACCGCAGATCGTCTCCCACCAGGTCGAGGGCGACGGCTGGGGGCCGATGGGCGAGCTGCAGGTGGACTGACGGATCGCCCCCTGCCGGGTCACGACAGGTCCGCGGGGTCGATCTTCCCGAGCTCGGCGCGGACCAGCGCCGCGGCCAGTCGGGCGCGGTCTTCCGGATCGACGAGCGCATCGAGCTCGTCGGGGTCCTGGGGCAGGCCGAGCCGGCGGGCGCCGTCGAGCGCCTTGCGGTCGTAGGAGGGGGCGAGGTCGGGCCAGACCCCTTGCACCTCGCGCGCGAAGATCGACGCGCCGGTGGGACCGATGCCCGGGAAGTCCTGGAGCAGCTTCCGCACGTCCCCAGGCCCGTCCGCGGAGTCCCGGAGTGCGCGCAGATCCCCGCGGTAGGTGTCCAGCAGCAGACGGGCACCGTCGCCGAGGCGAGAGGCGGTGGACTCATCGTAGCGGCGGTAGTGTCCTCGCCCCAGGGCGTCGACCCGTTGCTGCCAGGTGGCCTCGTCCATCTTCTGCGGGGTGCGGAACCCGGCGGCGGACAGCTCCCGGGCGGCCGCCACGGCGATGTCGGCGTCGATGCGCGTGGACAGCAGGGTGGCCAGCACCAGCAGGCGGTACAGGGGTGAGGGCTTGTCCCGGAGGGTGATGCCCGCCTGTGCGGCATAGGTGGTGCCATGCGCCTCCAGCACAGCGGTGGCGAGCTGTCGGTGCGATCGGTTCATCATCGCTCAGCGCTCCCAGTCGGTGCCGGGAGGGTGGGGCAGGTACGTCGGCACGTACTCGAGCAGCTGCAGCCCGCCGGCGAAGGTGCGGGCCTCGGTCAGCTCGAGACCGTAGTCGGCGAACTGGTCCCAGATGCGTTCCAGGCCGGTGCGGCCGGTGAGCACCGGGAACAGGACGATGCGGAAGCGGTCGACGAGCCCTGCCCGCATCAGCGAGCTGCTCAGCCGGATGCTGCCGGTCGTGGTCAGCGGACGAGTCGAGGTCTGCTTCAGCTCGCGCACGGCCTCGACCGCGTCGGTGCTGACGAGGGTCGTGTTCGGCCAGGACAGGGGGGCATCGAGCGTGGAGGAGAACGCCACCTTCGGCATCTCGGCCATCTGGGCGAAGCTCTCCTTCTCCTCCTCCGCGACGTCGATTCCTGCGGCCTGCTCGGCCATCTGCGACATGAGCCGATAGGTCGTCGCCCCCATCAGCGTGAGGTGTTCGGGTTCCTGGCTCAGCCACTCGAGGTATTCGCTGCTCTGCAGTCCCCACCAGCCGGGCCACCCCTCGCCCGCGGCGCAGCCGTCGAGGGAGAGGATGAAGTCGACCAGCAGCGGCTGGGTGGCGGAGGTGGGCGGCGCGGTGCTCATGGGACGTCCTCGTCGTCGAGATGACTGCCTGTCCGTGCCCGGACCACGCTACGGGGCGCACCAGGTTCCGGCTACCCCGGCCATGGCCCGGGACCACGGGTCGGCGCCGCTGCGGATCCGTCCGGTCGGTGCGCGACGCAGGGCCGTCGCCCGACGGTCAGGCCGTGCCGCGGGCCAGACGCGCCAGGGTCACCGCGAGCCCGGCGGCGACGAGGGCCCACGCCAGCAGGGCCACCCCCAGGAACACCACGCCGACGACCTCGACCATGGGCAGGTGCTCGACCCGACCCAGCCGCATCGAGGCGACGGCGAACATCCCCAGCGGGAAGACCATCGACCACAGGGACGGGGTGTATCGCAGCGGGACGCGGTGGAGCACGTGGCGCCAGAGACCGGCGCCCGCCAGGAGCGGCATGAGCCAGGCCGCGAAGCACCAGAACACCACGACCGTCCCGCCGATGAGCCCGCGGGCCGCGTCGACCATCGGCACCGGGGTCATGTCCACGATGCCGGCCCCGGCGACGACCGAGATCGCCAGTGCCCCCATCGACACCCAGTACGTCGGCTCGAACTGCTCCGGGGTGATCCCGTGGTGGACGACCCGCAGGATCACCAGCACGGCGATCCCCAAGTAGAGGATGATCCCCACCGACCACGCCATCACCGTGAGCACGCCGAGCACGTCGGCCAGTCGGGGCGTCGCCGGATGCAGCCCGGACAGGCCGACGGCGAGGGACTGCGAGGCCACCGACCAGATGAACCAGGACCCGTTGGTGCGGGCCAGGATCGGCTCGCCGTCGCGGGTCATCAGCACCTGCCACGGCAGCACGTATCCCAGCACCAGCCAGATCGCCGCGGCCAGGGCCAGCAATCCGGTCGCGACCGTGCCCCACCCGTGCTGGTGCAGGCCCACGGCCACCACATCGGTGCCGGCGACGATCGTGAAGAAGGCGAAGGCCGTCTCCGGGTTGCGCGCGTCGGCCCGCAGGCGGTCGCCGTGGCGGAACCAGCGCGCCACGAAGAGGACCACCAGCACCCCGTAGGCGACGGCCGCGATCCCCAGCGGGATCAGCGCGAGGCGCGAGGCTCCCGCCTCGTGCACAGCGATGGAGAGGATCCCTGTGCCCATCACCAGCGCGAAGTAGCCCGGGGACAGCTCTGCGAGGGCCTGGTCCGCTCGAGCGGCGAGGATGGAGGGAGGACTGGTCACGCCTCCATTGTCACCTGAGATTCCCCTGAACGGGATCACGGGCGCGAGACCGCCCGGGCCCACCGCGGGATTCCGGCCCGTGAGACCTCGAACATTTAGTTGCACCCACTGCAATTTCAGGCCTACTGTCGTGCACGGACGATCGCCGGTGGCGCTGCAGCATGCCCACGGCCAGGAGCGTCCGCAATCCATGACGCAGGAGAGGGGCCAGGTCGCGTGACGAGCAAGACCACAGGAACGCCGCACGGAGCGACCGACGGTGAAGGACCCGACAGCGGGTCCCCGCACGTCGTCGGTCGCAACGTGGTGCTGGCGACACTGGTCTCCGGGGCCTTCATCGTCATCCTGAACCAGACGCTGCTGAACACGGCGCTGCCGGCCTTCATGCGCGAGTTCGGCATCACGGCGGTCTCAGCGCAGTGGGTGACCACGACGTTCATGCTGGTCAACGGGATCATGATCCCGGTGACGGCCTTCCTCATCCAGAAGTTCACCACACGGACGCTGTTCTTCACCGCGATGACACTGTTCACCGTCGGCACGGTGATCTGCGCCGTCGCGCCCGCGTATTCCGTGCTGCTGCTGGGCCGGGTGATCCAGGCGGCCGGCGGCGGCATCATCATGCCGCTGATGCAGAACATCCTGTTCGCCGTGTTCCCGATCGACAAGCGCGGCACCGCGATGGGTACCTTCGGTCTGGTCATCGCCTTCGCGCCGGCGATCGGCCCCAGCCTCTCCGGGTGGATCGTGGACCACCTTCCCTGGCAGACCCTCTTCATCATGATGCTGCCGATCGCGATCATCGACATGATCGTCGCCTACTTCATCCTCAAGAACGTCACCGAGCGCACCTTCCCGCGCCTGGACGTGCTCTCGATCATCCTGTCCACCCTCGCCTTCGGCGGCCTCCTGTTCGGCCTCGGAAATGCCGGCAATTCCAGCTGGACGAGCCCGCAGGCCCTGGTTCCGCTGGTGATCGGCGCGCTCACCCTGGTCTGGTTCGTCCGCCGCCAGCTGCGACTTCCCGAACCCATCCTCGAGTTCCGCGTGCTGCGCTACCGCATGTTCACCCTCGGCACCCTGCTCGGCATGCTCGTGTTCATGGCGATGATCGGGGGGATGCTCCTGATCCCGCTGTACATGCAGAACATGGTCGGCTACACCGCGATGGAGTCGGGACTGGTGCTGCTGCCGGGCGCGGTCGTGATGGGGCTGATGTCTCCCGTGACCGGGCGGATCTTCGACCGCTTCGGGGCCTCGGTGCTCGCCGTCGTCGGCTTCACCCTGGTCACCGTGACGACCTTCCTGTTCGCGGTGCTGACCACCGAGACCTCGCTGGCCTACATCGCCGTGGTCAACGCGGTGCGGATGTTCGGCACCGCCATGGTGATCATGCCGGTGACCACGGCGGCGCTGAACCAGCTTCCCCCGCATCTGATCCCCCACGGCACGGCGCTGAACAACACAATGCGCCAGATCGCGGCCTCGGTGGGCACCGCCGTGCTGGTGACGGTCATGGCGGAGTCCGCGCTGGATCCGGAGAAGTACGGCGTCTCCGGGGCGATCCACGGGGTCAACGTCGCGTTCATCGTGGCGGGCGTGATCGCCGCCCTCGGCGTCGTCGGAGCATTCTTCCTGCGTGGCACCAAGCCTCGCCAGGTCTCGGCCGATCCCTCGCCGCAGGACGCTCCCACCTCCTGACCCGTCGGCCGCGCGAAACCCGTCGGCCTCGCGAACGCACCCGGGGCCCGGGTGCGTTCGCGAGGCGTCAGCTCCGGGGCCCGGGTGGTGCCGGGTCGGCGTCCCAGTTCCCCCGCAGCGCGGCCTCGCTGCCGGCCATCCACACCGCGAACATCGCGGCCCCGAGATCGAAGGCCACCAGGCGGGAATCCCAGCGCCCTTCGCCGGGCACGTCGCGGGCGCTGTGCACGCCGCGGGCGACGAGGGCGAGGCCGCCGACGAGGTTGGCGGCTCCCCAGACGGCGTTGATCCGGTGCGAGGAGCGCGGACCGCCGATCGGCGTGAGGTGGCGCCGTCCCGCCACCGCGGTGGCCAGGTGCGGGATGCTGTTGGCGCACAGCACGCCCGCCACGAAAGCTCCGGTGCGTGCTCGAGCTGCTGTCATCGTCATCCTCCGGGAGATCACCGTGGGCCCGGCTGCTCCGCACCCCTCGACCCCAGTGTGGCGCACGGCACAGGTACGCTCCTCCTGACGAGTGCATCACCATCCCCCAGCACATAGTGGACCTTCGAGCCAAGTAACTCTAGGGTCGCCTGTGGCCTGCGGCTCCGTCGTGTGCGCAGCTGCGGGTATCGTGCCCCGGTCGGGCCCGATCGCCCTGCGATCGGGTGCGGCCCGTCCGCCCCTCGATCGAAAGGACCCCGATGGCCGAGGCCTCCCAGATCCCTCGCCCTGCGAAGACCCCCGATTCCGGGAGAGACCCCGGGGGCGGCGATCCGGCCTCGCAGAGCACCGGCACCCCCACCGCGTCCCCGGTGAACTGGCCGGTCTTCGTGGGCACCGCCGCGCTCATCGTCGCCTTCGTGCTGTTCGCGGCGATCTGGCCCGGCACCGCGGACACCGTCATCTTCGGCGCCATGGATTGGATCGCCACGAACTTCGGGTGGTACTACGTCCTGACCGCCACCATCGTGGTGGTGTTCGTGCTGATCGTCGCCTTCTCGAAGGTCGGCCAGACCAGATTGGGTCCGGACCATTCGGTGCCGAAGTACAACATGTTCACGTGGGCGGCGATGCTGTTCGCCGCCGGCATCGGCGTGGACCTGATGTTCTTCGGGATCTCCGGCCCCGCCACGAACGTCCTCACTCCCCCCGAGGCCCCGCCCGGCTCCGACGAGGCCGCTCGGATGGCGCCCCTGTGGACGATCTTCCAGTACGGCATCCCCGGCTGGGCGATGTACGCCCTGATGGGCATGGCCTTCGGCCTGTTCGCCTACCGGTACCACCTGCCGCTGTCCATCCGCTCGGCCCTGGCCCCGATCTTCGGCAAGCGGATCCACGGCGCGGTCGGCCACGTCGCCGAGATCGGCGCGACGATCGGCACCATCTTCGGCATCTCGGTCTCCCTGGGCATCGGCGTGGTGTTCCTGAACTTCGGGCTCTCCGCACTGTTCGGCGTCCCGAACTCGATCGCCGTGCAGATCGCGCTGATGGCCCTGGCCGTGTTCATCACGATCCTCTCCACCGTCTCCGGCGTCGACAAGGGCATCCGTCGGCTCTCCGAGCTCAACGTGCTCCTCGCCGTGACCCTCATGCTGTGGGTGCTGTTCTCCGGGAACACCCATCATCTGCTCAATGCCCTGGTCCAGAACATCGGCGACTTCTTCTCGCGCTTCCCGTCGATGATGATGAACACCTTCGCCTACACCGATGGCGCCGCGGAGGTGGGCTACTCCGCAGACCAGTGGATGGCCGACTGGACGCTGTTCTTCTGGGCCTGGTGGATCGCCTGGGCTCCCTTCGTGAGCCTGTTCCTGGCCCGCATCTCCCGCGGCCGCACCCTGCGCCAGTTCGTGGTCGGCGTGCTGCTGATCCCCTTCGCGTTCATCCTGCTGTGGGTCTCGATCTTCGGGAACGCGGCGATGAGCTTCTTCGGCGACGAGAACTTCCTGGACCTCGCCGTGAACCAGCCCGAGTCCGGGTTCTTCAACCTGCTCGAGCAGTACCCCGGAGCGCTCTTCACCGTCTCCCTGGCCCTGCTGACCGGGCTGTTCTTCTACGTCACCTCCGCCGACTCCGGCTCGCTGGTGATGTCGAACATGACCTCGAAGCCCTCGAAGACCGACTCCGACGGTGCGCCGTGGCTGCGCATCGTGTGGGCGGTGATCACGGGTGCGCTGACGCTGGTGACGCTGTTCATCGACGGCGTCTACACACTGCAGGCGGCGACGGTGATGGTCGGTCTGCCGCTGTCCGTGCTGGTCTACCTGGTGATGTTCAGCCTGTGGAAGGTGCTGCGCACCGAGAAGGCGGGCATGGAGTCCCGGCAGGCGACGCTGCCCGCGCTGCTGACCAGCCGGGTGCGCGAGAGCGGCGAGCGCGGCTCCTGGCGCCAGCGGCTGCACAAGCGCATGTCCTACGCCGACGAGGAGCGGGCGCGGACCTTCGTGGAGACCGTCGCCGCCCCGGCGATCGAGGAGGTCGCCGGGGAGCTCACCACGATGGGGGCCGACGTCTCCTGCCATCGCGGCGTGCACCCGGACAGCTCGGTCCCCTTCGTCGACCTGCTCGTCGCCTTCCAGGGCGCCGAGGACTTCAAGTACCAGGCCTACCCCGTGGCCTATTCGGTGCCGAGCTTCGCCGCGAATCTCTCCACCGTGCGGGACGTCTACTACCGCATCGAGATCTTCTCCCTGCTCGGCTCCCGCGGCCGCGACATCATGGGCTACACGAAGGATCAGGTCATCACCGATGTCCTGGACGCCTACGACGCCCACATCATGTACCTGACGATGAGTCAGGAGATCGGCACCGCGACCGGGACCGTCCCGGTGACGGCGCCCGAGACCTGGATCGACACCGACCAGGTCCTCGATCAGCGGACCGGCCACGCGGCCGCCTCCCCGGCCGAGGCGGAGCCCGCCACCGGGACCACCACGACGACCGGCACCGCACAGGCCACCGAGACCACCGAGACCACCGAGACCACCGAGACGAAGGAGCGTCATGACTGACCAGATCGCGACCCTGTACATCGACGGGGCGTGGGTGCCCGCCACCACGGGCGAGACCCGCACCGTCACCTGCCCGGCCGATCAGCGCGAGGTCGGCGTCGTCTCCGAGGCGAGCGCCGAGGACGTCGAGCGCGCGATCCTCGCGGCCCGTCGGGCCTTCGAGGAGCGGATCTGGGCCGACAAGCCCGCCGCCGAGCGCGGAGACCTCCTGCTGCAGGTCGCCGACCAGCTCCAGGAGCGCAAGGACGAGTTCGCCCGTGCCGAGGCGCTCGACACCGGCAAGCGCCTGGTCGAGGCCGAGGGCGACATGGACGACATCACCGCCTGCTTCCGCTACTTCGGCAAGATCGCCGACCAGAACCCGGGCCGTCTGGTCGACGCCGGCGACGACAGCGTCATCTCCCGCGTGGTCCAGGAGCCGATCGGCGTGTGCGGCATGATCACGCCCTGGAACTTCCCGCTGCTGCAGGCGGCGTGGAAGATCGCCCCGGCGCTGGCTGCGGGCAACTCCTTCGTCATCAAGCCCGCCGAGCTCACCCCGCACACCACGATCCTGATCGTGGACGTGCTGGACTCGCTGGGCCTGCCGGCGGGGGTGGCGAACCTGGTGCTCGGTGACGGCGGGACGGTGGGCGCTCCCCTGTCCTCCCATCCGGAGATCGATCTGATCTCCTTCACCGGCGGTCTGGTCACCGGGCGGAAGATCGCCTCCTCCGCAGCGCAGGGCATCAAGAAGGTCGCCCTCGAGCTGGGCGGGAAGAACCCCAACGTGGTCTTCGCCGACGCCGACTACGAGGCCGCGATCGACAATGCGATGAACGCCGGCTTCATGGATTCCGGTCTGCTCTGCTCCGCGGGCACCCGCCTCGTCGTCCAGGACACCATCGCCGAGCAGTTCGTGGACGACCTGGTCGCCCGGGCCGAGGGCATCGTCATGGGCGGACCTTTCGATGAGCAGGCGGAGACGGGTCCGCTGATCTCGCAGCAGCACCGTGACAAGGTCACCGACTACGTCGAGCGCGGGGTGGAGGCCGGGGCGCGGCTGCGCACCGGTGGTCACTGGGGCGGGCCCGAGCACGAGCAGGGCTTCTTCTACGCCCCGACGGTGCTGGATCGGTGCACGGCCGAGAACCCGGCCGTGATCGAGGAGGGCTTCGGCCCCGTGATCACCGTAGAGACCTTCTCCACCGAGGCCGAGGCGATCGCGATCGCCAACGACACCGAGTACGGCCTGGCCGGAGGCGTGTGGACCTCGGACTCCGGGACCGCCAACCGGGTCTCGCGCCGACTGCGCCACGGCACCATCTGGATCAACGACTTCCACCCCTACCTGCCGCAGGCGGAGTGGGGCGGCTTCAAGATGTCCGGCGTCGGCCGCGAGCTGGGCCCGTCCGGGCTCGGGGAGTACACCGAGTCCAAGCACATCTACGAGAACACCGAGCCGGCCGTCACGGGCTGGTTCCCCCGCAAGAGCTGATCGACCTGCCGCGCCGTGACCGCGGCACCGGATCAGCGGCCCCACCCGGGCCGAGCGACCGCGCGGCGGGTCCCGTCGGCCCGCCGCGCCCCGAGCGAGAATCCCTCCATCGACAGGAAGCAGGAGACATGTCCTCGAAGGACCTCACGTCCGAGAATCCCATCGCCGAGTTCGACTACGTCATCGTCGGCGGCGGCTCCGCCGGTGCCGCGCTGGCCTCGCGCCTGAGCGAGGATCCGAGCATCGATGTCGCCCTGCTCGAGGCCGGGCCCTCCGATCTCGAGCACCAGGAGGTGCTGCAGCTCAAGCGCTGGCCCGAGCTGCTGGAGTCCGGGCTGGACTGGGACTACCCGATCGAGCCCCAGGAGAACGGCAACTCCTTCATGCGCCATGCCCGCGCGAAGGTGCTGGGCGGCTGCTCCTCCCACAACTCGTGCATCGCCTTCCACCCGCCCGCGGAGGACATGGACCTGTGGGAGAAGCTGGGCGCCGAGGGCTGGAACGCCGAGACGATCATCCCGCTGATCGCGCGGCTGGAGTCGAACATGTCCCGGTCCGGCGAGGGCCACGGCACCGACGGTCCCGTGCACCTGATGGACGCTCCGGCGGAGGACCCGGTGGGCGTCGCCCTGCTGGATGCCTGTGAGCAGGCGGGCATCCCCCGGGCCACGTTCAACGACTTCGAGACCGTCGTCAACGGCGCGAACTGGTTCCAGGTCAACCGCCAGGCCGACGGCACCCGCGCCTCGTCGTCCGTCTCCTACCTGCACCCGAACCTGGAGCGGGAGAACCTCCACGTCCTGACGGGTCTGCAGGTGATGCAGGTGCTGTTCGACGAGAACGAGCGGGCCACGGGCGTGGAGTACATCGACAACGCCTTCGACCGCTCCTCGATCATGCATGCCCGGCGCGAGGTCATCCTCTCCGCCGGAGCGATCGACACGCCGAAGCTGCTGATGCTCTCCGGGATCGGCCCGGCCGACCACCTCGCCGAGGTGGGTATCGACGTCCGGGTCGACTCCCCCGGCGTCGGCTCGAACCTGCAGGACCACCCGGAGGCCGTGATCTCCTGGGAGTCCTCGCAGCCGATGACCCGCGATTCCACCCAGTGGTGGGAGATCGGGATCTTCACGAACCTCCAGGAGGGTCTGGACCTGCCGGACCTGATGATGCATTACGGCTCGGTGCCCTTCGACATGCACACCCGTCGTCAGGGCTACCCCACCTCCCCGGAGTCCTTCGCGCTGACCCCGAACGTCACCCATGCCCGCTCGCGCGGCACGGTGCGGCTGCGCACGATCGACTACCGCGACAAGCCGCGGGTCGATCCGCGCTACTTCACCGACGAGGACGGCCATGACATGGCCGTCGCCGTCGCGGGGATCCGCAAGGCCCGCGAGATCGTCTCGCAGGCGGGGATGGACGCCTACCGCGGCCGGGAGCTGTTCCCCGGCGAGGACGTGCAGTCCGACGAGGAGATCGCCGACTACGTCTCCAAGACCCACAACACCGTCTACCACCCCGCCGGCTCCTGCCGGATGGGCGCGGTCGACGACGACATGTCTCCGCTGGACCCGCAGCTGCGGGTCAAGGGCGTGACGGGTCTGCGCGTGGTCGACGGCTCGGTGATGCCGCAGCTGGTCGCCGTGAACCCCAACATCACCACGATGCTGATCGGAGAGCGCGCGGCGGATCTGATCCGCGGCGCGCAGCACGAGGACTGATCGATCCCCTCCGGGCCGACGCTCGACGAAGGGCGCGATCCCGCACCCGTGGTGCGGGGTCGCGCCCTTCTCGTGCCAGGTCTCGTGCCAGGACCGCCGAGGTCTTGTCGGCGACGGCGACTGCCTGCTGACTCCCCCCCCCCATGGGAACACAGTCGTACCGCCACGCACGCGTCGAGCCGTCCGGATCCTCACCCCCGGCAGGTCGCTCGTGCCGCGCCCGTCGGCTTCTGTCCGCCGCGGGGGTGGCTCACCGTGGGCTTCGGCACCGTGCACACCCTCGCGGCCCCGTTGCTCCCCGGCAGGCCCCGCGTCTGGGCACAGACCCTGTCACGCGGTCCATGGCGCACGATCTCCCTCGAGCCGACGGACGACGCTCGTCGTCACGCCGAAGCGTTCTGGGTCGGACCGGGAAGCTTCGGCCCGCCCGCCGCACTCCTCGGAGCCCTCTTCCTGACAGGGGCCCGAGACGGCGCACGAGTCCCAGCGCCGGTGGCCTGGGGGACTCTGGCCTGGTCCGTGGCACTCACGGCCCTGCTGCCGAAGTCTCCGGCCTGGGCGTCGCTGCCCATCGGGCCGATGCTGCTGCTGTCACGGCGGGGACATGATCGCGGACCACGGGGCTGACACGGCGCCGAGGAGACCGCCGACCTCGGCCCGGCGGGCCGCTCGCTCTCAGCGCGTCGCGTCGATCAGCAGCTTCCCGCCGGCCTCGCCCCGCCTGCTGACCTCGAGGGCCTCGGCAGCATCGGCGAGCGCGAAGCGGCGATCGATCGGGACCGCCAGGGTGCCGGCGGCGACCTTCTCCAGCAGGGTCCGCAGGCGCGGGGCGTCCGGGCGCACCCACACCCAGCGGCCCCCGACCTCCTCGACCGAGGGATCGGCGATCGAGACGTGCCGACCTCCCTCGGTGAGCAGCGCGAGGGTGTCCTCCCGGACTCCGCCCACGAAGTCTGCGACGGCGCTCACGCCGTCGGGCGCGATCTCACGCACCCGGTCGACGAGGCCTTCGCCGTAGGTCACCGGCGTGACGCCGATGGCCTGCAGCTTCTCGTGATGGCGGGCCGAGGCGGTGCCGATCACGCGCGCGCCGATCTCCCGGGCCAGCTGCGCGGCGAGGTATCCGACGCCGCCGGAGGCCGCGTGGATCAGCAGGGTGTCCTGCGCGCTCAGCCGCAGGGTCTCGAGGCTGCGCAGCGCGGTGAGGCCGGTCAGCGGGAGCCCTGCGGCGACGTCGGCGTCCACGCCGTCCGGGATCGTCGTGACCAGGTCGGCAGGCAGCGCCACGTACTCGGCGTAGGTGCCGCCGTGGATGAGGTGGGTGCGCCCGTAGGAGGCGACGCGGTCCCCCGGGGCGAACTCCGGGGTGTCGGGGCCGACGGCCTCGACGACTCCGGCGACGTCCCAGCCGGGGATGACGGGGAATACGGTCTCGATGAGCCCGTCCAGGCCGCCGGCCATCACCTTCCAGTCCACCGGGTTCACGGAGGCGCGCTCCACCCGGATCATGACGGTGCCGGGGCTGGCCTTCGGCAGCGGGGCGTCGGTGAGCTCGAGGGTGCTGGGGTCGCCGTACTCGGTGTAGGTCATCGCTCGCATACCCGGCACAACTCGGTCGGCTCACCGGGAATTCCTCGGCCGTCGACCGTCCGGTCGCACAGCCCTCACCATCTTTCGTCGCTCAGCGTGACCTCACGGGCTCCTGGGCCGTGAGGTCGCGCTGAGCGACGCATGTCTGCCGGCCCCGGGCGCCCCGGTGCCGGACCGCCCGCCCCGGCGCCGTGTGTGACCCCGGGGCGGGAATCAGTCCTGCGGGATCCGGATCAGGCCGCGCCGTCGGCCCCACCCTGCGGGATCCGGATCAGGCCGCGCCGTCGGCCCCACCCTGCGGGATCCGGATCAGGCCGCGCCCTCGGCCCCACCCTGCGGGATCCGGATCTGGCCGTGCTGCAGGGCACCCCAGAAGTCGCCGCGGACGTAGCGCTGCTCGGGGTCCGGCTCGTGGTCCCAGTGCCGGACGGTGCCGCGCTGGAGGGCCTCGGCCACCAGGCGGCGGCGCGCCTGGCTGGTGAGGATCTCCGCTTCCAGGCCGCGGAGGTCGTACTGCGCCTCGAGCTGGGCCCGCATGCTCGCCGTGACCTCGGCGTGCTCCGGGGCGTCGGCGACGCTGCGCAGCTCGCTCGGGTCGGCGACCAGGTCGAACAGCTGATCCGGATCGCCGGGGCAGACCACGAGCTTGTACTGGCCGCGCACCAGGGTGAGCTGCGGGCGCAGCGTGCCCTCGGCGAGGTACTCGATGGTCACGTCACGATCCTCCGGCCCGGAGCGGCCGCTGCGCTCCCGACGGGCGGATTCCAGCAGGGACAGGCCACGCCGAGCAGGGGCGATCTCCTCCTCGGGCGACCCGGTGGAGGCCACCTCCGGGTCCGTCCCGGCGAGCTCGAGCAGGGTGGGCATGAGGTCCAGCAGCGAGACCGGGTTCTCGTAGCGGCCCTGCGGCACCAGGTGCTCGGGGCCGCGGATGATCATCGGCACCCGCGAGGACTCCTCGTAGGGCGACATCTTGAACCACAGGCCCTTCTCCCCGAGCATGTCGCCGTGGTCGCTGGTGACGATGATGACGGTGTCCTCGGCCAGTCCGAGGGTCTCCAGACGCTCGCGGATCCTGCCGATCTGGTCGTCGATGTAGCTCACCGCCGCGTAGTAGGAGCGCCGGGCCCGGCGCACCTCCTCGTCGGTGGTCTCGCGCTGATCGAAGCCGCTCATGGCCCGCAGCCGGTGGCTGTGCGGGTCCTGTGCCGGGTCGGGGACCTCGGGGTGCGCGGGGTCGGGGATGTGGACGTCCTCGAACCGGTCCCAGTGCTCCTGCGGCGGCTCGTAGGGGTCGTGCGGGTGGATGAAGCTGGTGACCATGAGGAAGGGGATCCGCTCCCCCGCCGCCTGGTTCGCCCGCACCCGGTCGTTGAGGTGGCGCAGCGTGCGGAAGGACACCTCGTCGTCGAAGTCCTGCTGGACCGTCGCCTGGGAGGCTCCGGCGGTGTAGACCGCGTCGGCGTCGTGGTACCACTGCAGGCGATCGTCGAGCTCCCGCCGCCAGTCCGGGACCATGTCCATGTCCGCGGGGTAGACGTCGGTGGTCAGCCGCTGCTCGAAGCCGTGGTGCTGGTCGGGGCCGATGAAGTGCATCCGGCCGACGAGCGCCGTGTGGTAGCCGGCGGCCCGCAGGTGGTGGGCGAAGGTCGGTGTCGAGGCGGCGAAGTCGTCCCCGTTGTCGTAGCAGCCGATGTCCGAGGGCATGCGCCCGGTCATCATCGACGCCCGGGACGGGGCGCACAGCGGGGTGTTGCAGTAGGCCCGGTCGTAGACGGCGGCGTCGGCCGCCAGGGCGTCGATGTGCGGGGTGCGGGCGGCCGGGTCGCCATAGGCGCCGAGCGCCTGGGCGGCCATCTGATCGGCCTGGATGACGACGATGTTCGGTCTCATGAGCGGGTGTGCCCCTTTCGTGGTCGGTGTGGTCTCGCGGGCGTGGCCGAGGCGCGGGCAGGCCGCGCGCCGCCGGGGCCGGGGAGCGGGGACGCGGCACGGAGGCTGCCCCGTTCCCCGGCCTCCTGTCAGTTCTTCGTCGGTGCCTCGGGATCGCCCTCGGGCGAGGAGGACCCGTTCACCGCGTCCGGGTCGACGGTCTCGACCTCCCCGGTCTCCGGGTTCCAGCCGTCGGCCCACTGCCCGGTCGCGAAGTCGAATCCGACCGGATCGCCCTCTTCATCGGTGCGCTGGTACCACTCGGTGTAGTCCTCGTGGGTGGAGTCGACCTCCGCGCCGGCGCCCTCGCCGGGCTCCGTGCGGATCACCTGCAGGCTGAAGTCGTCGTCGTAGCGGTCCACGCCGTCGACCACGGCATTGCTGACCGCGACCTCGGCGTACTGCTGGCGCAGGGCGAGCGGGTCGGTGCGCAGCTCGCGGACCCAGGCGACGATGATCAGCAGCATCACGAAGGCGAAGGGCACGGCGGTGATGATCACCAGCGACTGCAGACCTTCGAGCGCGGTCTCGTCGCCCAGCAGCAGCATCACCAGGGCGATGCCGCCCATCACCAGGCCCCAGAAGACCACCACCAGCTTCGGCGGGTCCTGGCCGCCGCGGGTGGTGAAGATGCCCATGACCACCGAGGCGGAATCCGCCGCGGTGATGAAGAAGATCGCGAGGATCGCCATGATCAGCACGGGGAACACGCCCGCGAGCGGCAGGTTCTCCACCATCGAGAACAGCACCTGGGCCGGTTGGACCGTGTCCATCTCGCCGAGCTTCCCGTCGCGGTACATCGAGATCGCGGTGCCTCCCATCACCCCGTAGGCGACGAACAGCAGCGCGGAGGGGATGAGGATGACGCCGAGGATGAACTGGCGGATCGTGCGACCGCGGGAGATGCGGGCGATGAACACGCCCACGAAGGGCGACCAGGAGATCCACCAGGCCCAGTAGTAGACGGTCCAGGCCGACTGGAAGTCCAGCGTCTCCTGGCCCCAGGAGGCCGAGCGCGCCATCATCTCGAACAGGGATCCGACGTACTCCATGACGGCCGAGGGCAGCATGTTCAGCAGGAACAGCGTGGGCCCCAGGATGAACAGCAGCGCGGCGAAGCCGATCGTGAGCACGATGTTGGTGTTGGAGAGGTAGCGGATGCCGCGGGAGACGCCCGAGACGGCCGAGATCACGAAGCCGATGGAGAGCACCGCGATGATCAGGACCATCACCGTGTTGGTCAGCTCCGAGGCGCCGGAGACGATGACGACGCCCTCGCCGATCTGCAGCACCGCGATGCCGAGGGCGGCGGCGGTGCCGAACAGGGTCGCGATGATCGCGAAGATGTCCACCAGCTGTCCGGCCCACCCGTCGGTGAGCCGCTTGCCGAACAGCCGCTCGAAGATCGAGGACATCAGCAGGGTGCGCCCGCGCCGGTACGCGGCATAGGCGACGGCGCCGCCGACCAGGGCGTACATCGCCCAGGCGTGGAAGCCCCAGTGGTAGTAGGTCTGGGCGAGCGCCTGGTGCAGGGCCTCGACGGTCTCCGGATCGTTGGTCAGCGGCGGTGGGGTGATGAAGTAGGTCAGCGGCTCCGAGGGGCCCCAGAACATCACGCCGATGCCGAGGCCGGCGGCGAACAGCATCGCGACCCAGGAGAAGGTGGAGAACTCCGGCTTCTCCCCGTCCTTGCCCAGGGGGATCTTCCCGTACCGGGACAGGGCCAGGATCAGCATGGCGACCAGCACGACGCTCGCGACCGCGTTGAACAGCCAGCCGAGATGGGTCATGGTCCAGGCGTACGCGGCGTCGGCGACCTCGCCGACGCTCGCCGGGTTCACGATGCCCCAGATCACGAACGCGACGGTCAGGACTCCGGCCACCCCGAGGATGATCTTGTCGACGCCGTAGCGGCGCCGCTGCTCGTCGATGGCGATCCCCGGCACCAGGGCCGGGTGGATGTCATGGGGGTATTTCGGCCGCGAGTAGTCGATGCTCGCCAGCGGGTTGCCGGAGGGTCGATCGGGGCGCTGCGCCCGATCTCGGTCCCGTCTCCGGGTGGCGTGCTCGTCCTCGTTCATCGCGGCTCGACTCCGTTCATATAGGGATCAGGGCAGGTCACAGGCAAGCTGCGGCGCCGGGACCACGGTGCCCGAGTCGGGTCGTGGCCCCGTCGAGCGGGTGCAACCAGCAACCCACTGTATCGAGGACCAGAAGTCTGGCCACCGCGGGAGCGCCCCTGGCAGCTCTCGAGTGCGGCATGACTCCCCGGGAGGCGCTCCCGGGACGCACGTCGTGGGGTCCGCTCCGCAGGGCCCCGGATCCGGCGTCCGCGGGGATCCCACATGCGGGAGCTGCGAGCACACGCGGCCCAGGAGGCCTATGGTGCGAAGAATGCTGTCTGTCACCACGCTGCGCGAGGCGTTCTCCCATTTCCCGCAGGGTGTGGTCCTCGTCGCGGCGGAGATCGACGGGGTTCCGCACGGACTGGTGGCCTCGACCTTCACCGTCGGCGTCTCCCTGGACCCGCCGTTGGTCTCGCTGGCCGTCCAGCATTCCTCGCAGACGTGGCCGCTGCTGGCCGCGCGTCCCGTGCTGGGGGTCTCTCTGCTGGGTCGCGATCAGTCCGGCGTCGCCCGTCAGCTGGCCTCGACGAGCCGGGAGAACCGATTCTCCGGGGTGCCTCGCGAGGTCGACGAGAACGGCGCGCTGACCCTGCAGGACGCCCCGGCGACGATGAGCACGCAGATCTACGGCACCACGGAGGCCGGGGACCACGATCTGGTGCTGCTGGAGGTGCTCTCGATCGACAGCATTCCCGGCGCACAGGCGATGGTGTTCCACCGCAGCGCGTTCAAGGAGCTCTCCGCGAGAGATCTGCCGGCCTGATCCCGTCCCGCGGGGCCTCGCTGTCCCGGTCCCGCCGGGAGCAGGTTCGCCCCGCCTGATCCCACCCGACACCCCGGATCGTGACCTCCGCGCGCATCACGCGTAATCTCGAGGTCAGGTCTCGCGCGCACCGCGCCGGGAGCAGCGAGCAGAGAGGGGGGAGCAGTCATGTCCCTCCATGAAGGTCGCACCTATGTCGTCACCGGAGCGGACGGCGGGATCGGGGCCGCCGCCGCACGCACTCTCGCCGCCCGCGGGGCCCGCGTGATCCGCTGCGGGCGCGGTCCCGAGGTCGACGTGCGCGCGGACCTGGCGGACGATCCCGGGCGCGATGAGCTGGTCCAGGAGGTCGCACGCCGCGCTCGCGGCGGCGTCGACGGGCTGGTGCTGGTCGCGGGCCCGATCTCCGCTTCGGAGCGCACGGTGCACGAGGACTACTTCGGGACCCTCGCCGTGCTGGCCGGGCTGCGGGTGCTGCTGCGACGGAAGCGGTCCCCGCGCGTCGTGGTGGTCACCTCCGCGTCCTCGCTCACCGCCGGGGACGGTGACGTGATCAGCGCCTGCCTGCGCGGGAACGAGGAGCTGGCGGGAGCGGCTGCAGAGGTGGCGGTCGCGAGCGGCCGCGGCGGAGAGCTGTCCCGGTCCGCGGCGATCGCTCTGAACCGGTGGGTGCGCCAGTCGGCGACCGCCGAGGAATGGGCGGGCACCGGGGTGGTCGTCAACGTCGTCGCGCCGGGGCTGGTGGAGACCGACGCCGCCCGCGAGGTGATGCTCGCCGATCAGGATCAGCTGAACGTGCTGCGCACGGCGCTGCCCCAGCCGCTCGGCCTGCCGGGGCCGATCCAGGCGGTGGCCGATGCGATCGCCTGGATGGTCAGCGAGGAGAACTCGTTCATGGCCGGACAGATCGTGTTCGTCGACGGCGGGGCCGATGCGGCGCTGCGCAAGGACCATCCCTATGCCGAGGGTGCCCATTACGGGCCTCTCGCGATGGGCCGGATGATGTACTGGTCGCTGCGCGCGAAGGCCCGGCCCTGGCTGGAGCTGCGCAAGGGTCGGCTGGGCGGGTGACCGCCCTCGAGAAATCGGCGACGCAGCTGGCGGCCGGCCTCGGTCTCGAGCTGGCCTCCCCGCTGCCCGCCCGCAGCAACCAGGCGTGGCGGGCACGGAGCAGGGGCGAGGAGCTCGTCCTGCGCTGTCATCGCGATCTGCTGGAGATCGGTGCGGAGCAGCTGGGCCGCGGGCTCTCCTGGCAGGCGGAGGTGCGTGAACTCGCCACCGCGGCCGGATGGCCGACGCCGCGGCCCCGCGGGGCCCCGTTCCGAGATGCCGGCCGCTGGTGGACCCTCGAGGAGTTCCTGCCGGGAGATTCCCGTCGCACGAGCGCAGCGGAGCGCGCGCGGCTCCTGGCCGCCTGGCACGCCACGGCGTTCTCGCGGGAACTCCTGGGACCGCGCCCGGGCGCGGTGGACCATCTCGCGATCCTCACGGCCACGGACGCTGCGGAGGTGCTGGGCCGGTGCGACCCGCCGGATCGCCGCTGGCTGCTGCGCCGTCTCGAGCAGGCCACGGCGATGGCGGAGGGCATCGACTGGTCGGCGTCGCGGACCGTCGTGGTGCACGGCGATCTCACGGACCCGAATCTGCTATGGCGCGGCGAGCATCTGACGGGACTGCTCGACCTCGAGCTCACCACCGTCGATCGCCGCGTCACCGATCTGGTGCTGACGTGGCGCTGCCGGCACGACGGCCTCGTGATGGCCCTGGATCGGATCGATCCGCTCACCCCCGACGAGTGGCGGATGCTGCTGGTGGACTGGTGGGCGCAGCTGCTCACGCTCGCCGCCTTCCATCTCCGCCGAGGTCGCTCGCCCGAGCGCTGGGAGCTCGACGGTCTGCGGCGGGAGTCCCCGCTCTCCCTTCTCCTGGAGCGCGGGGAGCTGCCCGACCACGCGGGGTGATCGGCTCCCAGGACCTCCGATAACTGGTGCTGTCGCAGCGATTCTGGTCGTGTGTCAGGGGTGTGCGGCACTCTCGGAGCACGCACCGCCCCTCCCTGCACGACCGGCCGCGCACGACCCGCCTCATCGGCGACGTACGGCAGCGGCTCCCCATTCCTCGGCGGTGCCTCCTCTCTGCGCGACGGTCCGTCGGCGCCCGCGGAGGACCATGCATTCCCGAGAGGACACCTCATGCGCTTCACCCGTGCCTTGGCCGACGTCTTCGGCGACCAGCTCGAGCAGGACCGGATCCGGCAGGCGCTGGTCGCCGCGCGACCCGCTCTCGCCGGGCAGGTGCACGCCGACGAGGAGCGGCCGCTGTTGCAGATCCTGCGGCCCCGGGGCGCCGCCGTGCTGGTCGCCAAGACCTCGGAGGGACCGACCGGGGCCCAGTGGGTGGTCGGCGTCCCCGGCACACCGGAGCCGACCCTCCACGAGGCGACCAGCAGCGAGGAGATCGTCCGCCTCGTGCTCGATGCGGTGGACGGAGTCACGGCGGAGGAGGAGGAGACGGATCCGGCGGGCGCGGCGGACGACTCCCGCGCCGAACCCTCTGACGGCTGACGGGCACCCAGCCGCCAGGATCCCGCGGACGACCCGAGCGCTGCTCCCGACGAACGGGTCGCCCCGCTCAGCGCTCGATGACCTCCAGCGGGGGCCGGCGGACGAAGAACGCCAGGACGACGGCCACCAGTGCCAGGGCCAGACCCACCCCGAAGGCCCGCTGCGTGCCGTGCGCCGTGGCGATCGCGGCGTCGCCCGCCGGGGAGGCGTGCATGCCGATCGTCAGAGCGGTGACCAGGCCCGCTGTGCCGAAGGCACCGCCGAGCTGCTGCATCGTGTTGACCACAGCGCTGCCGTGGCCGTAGAGGCGGCGCGGCACGGAGCCGAGCGAGGACGTCATCAGGGTGGTCATGAGGATGCCCATGCCGACCGAGAACACGGCGAAGGAGCCGACGATCCAGGCCACCGAGGTCTCGAGGTCGACGAGGATGAGCATCGCCATCCCGGCCGCGAGCAGGAGAGTTCCGGGCACCAGCAGCGGAGTCGGCCCGACCCGGTCGTAGAGACGACCGATGATGGGGGCGACGGCGGCCTGGAGCAGACCACCCGGCAGGGTCACGAACCCGACTGCGATCACCAGCAGTCCGAGCGATCCCTGCAGGAAGATCGGCAGAGTCACGACAGCACCGAGCATCGTGGCCATGCCGAGGAAGAGGATGACGACGCTGAGGGAGAAGTCCCGGTAGCGGAACACGGACAGATCCAGCAGCGCCGACCCGTCGCGGGCCTGCAGGACGAGCTGGCGGCGCACGAAGGCGACCAGTCCGACCAGGCCGATCACGGCCGCGACCACCGGGGTGATCCAGGCGCCGCTGATGATCTCCGCGGCGTGGGCGAAGGCGAAGACGATTCCGCCGAAGGCCGCCACGGACAGCAGGACGGACGCGATGTCCAGCGGCGCCCGGCGGGTCTCGCTCGCATCCCGCAGCACGAATGCGCCGACGAGGAACAGCACCGCCGCGATCGGCAGCATGAGACCGAAGACCCAGCGCCAGCTGAGAGACTCGATGACGATGCCCGAGAGCGTCGGGCCGATCGCCGGGGCGACCGAGATGACGATCGAGTTGACCCCCATCACCGCTCCGCGCTTCTCGGGTGCGACCAGGGTCATCGTCGTGTTCATCAGCAGCGGCATGAGGATCGCGGCGCACAGCGCCTGGATCACGCGGCCCACCAGGATCACGAGGAAGGTGGGGGCGAAGGCGGCCAGCGCCGTACCGACCAGGAACAGCGACATCGAGGCGATGAACAGCTGCCGGGTCCGGAATCGCTGCAGGAGGAACCCAGTGGTCGGGATGACCACGGCCATGGTGAGCAGGAAGGCGGTGGTGAGCCACTGCGCGGTGGCGGCCTCGATGGAGAAATCGGCCATCAAACTGGGCAGCGCGACGGACAGAACCGTCTCGTTCAGAAGCATCACCAGCGCGGCGATCACGAGGACGGCAAGCGTCGAGGTGACGGCCCTCCCCTCGGGGCGCTGGAACGAGGAGCGGGTCCCGGGCGCGGCGCTGCCTGGGGAGAGGGTCTGAGACATGGAGGGGGGAGATCCTGATTCATGAGGCGGGCTCGAGGAGCGAACCCGCCGATTCTGGCATTGAGTGCCATCTTTTCGTCAGCATGAAACTGGCAGTGAGTGCCCTTTTTCACGCGCAAGCCGCCCCGGTGACTCCGTCAGCCCCGTGGGACGGCGCCCGCCGCCGACGCTGCGCCACCCCGCGGGCAACCGCTCCGCGTGTGAGGATGGGCCGATGACCACCGAGGAGGCGGGCGTCGGCCGGCGCGAGCAGAATCGCCGGCGCACCGAGAGAGCCCTCCACGAGGCCGCGCTCGCCTGCGCCGAGCGCGACGGCTATCGGGGCGCGACGGTGGCCCGGATCGCCGAGGCCGCCGGGGTCGCGCCGCGCACTTTCTTCCGGTACTTCGCGACCAAGGACGAGGTGATGGTGCCGGGCCAGCAGCGCGTGCGCCGCCTGGTCGAGGAGGCCGAGCTGCCCGAGGGCGACCTCGCCCCGGCGGTCCGGGCGATCGCTGATCTCTGCGAACGAGCGCTCGGCGCGGCAGAGCTGATCCCCGAGCTGGAGGAGCTCCCCCGCTTGGAGCGCCTCGTGGCCGGGTCCCCGGAGCTCCAGGCGGCCATGACCCACCACGACGCACAGATCGCCGAGGCGGTGACCACGCGCCTGATCGCGCTGCTGCCGCAGGCGAATCCGCTCGACGTACATCTGGCCGGCGAGGTCGTGATGGCCATGTGGCGCACCTCCTGGGATCGCTGGCGCGCCGAGGCTCTCGAGGTCGGGCCGACGGCGCTGCCGCTGGAGAACTTCCGCGCCTGCCGTGCTCGCCTCGCCCCCGTCCTCGACGCGCTCACCGGTCGCTGAGTTCACCAACGTCGAAAGGCCCGCCGCGCGGGGCCCAGCGCTCTACGCCGGTGCGGCACACTCGAGGGATGGATGATCTGCTGGTGACGTCGGGACCTGGGGCACCCCATGGGCTCCGCATCCCGGCGAGCGAGCTCACCGAGCAGTTCTCCCACTCCTCCGGCCCTGGTGGTCAGGGCGTGAACACCGCCGATTCGAAGGTACAGCTGGGCCTGGACCTGGCCGCCACCTCCGCGCTGGACGAGGATCAGCGGGCCCGGGTCCTCGGCCACCTCGGCCCGCGCCTGGCCGGCACCGTGCTGAGCGTCAGCGCCGAGGAGCATCGCTCCCAGCGCCGCAACCGGGTCGCCGCCCGCGAGCGCCTCGCGGCGCTGCTGCGCGAAGCCGTCGCCCCACCGCGGCCGCGTCGGCCGACGAAGCCCACCCGCGGCTCGCAGCGGCGACGGCTGGAGAGCAAGCGGCAGCGCGCGCGGACCAAGCAGAACCGTCGGCGACCGGGCATCGAGTGAGCCGCCCGTGCCGCGCCCTGGCCGCGCGGCGGGGTGCCGGCTAGTCGCTCAGCAGGTCCCGCAGCACGGCGACCTGGCTGTGCTCGATGTCCTTCGTGGCCGTCAGCAGGGTCAGCCGCTTCCCCGTGGGCGCGTCCCGGAGGCGCTGGAGCGCCTCGCGACCCTGGTCGGTCTCCAGCTCCTTCCGGTACCGGCGGGAGAACTCCTCGAACTTCTCCGGGTCGTGGCCGAACCACTTCCGCAGCTCCGTGGAGGGGGCGACGTCCTTGTTCCAGTCATCGAGCCGGGCGTCCTCCTTGCTCACCCCGCGCGGCCACACCCGGTCCACCAGCACCCGGGTGCCGTCGTTGTGCCCCACCTCGTCGTACATGCGCTTGACCGTGATGTTCATGATCCACGTATACACCGCTGAGACCCGGAGGGCCGACCGGTCGGACCGACCGGTCCCGTCGCCCCACGGGGCGGACGCCGCGCCGACGGCTACACTCTGGATCGTGACAGTGCTCACACCGTCCGCGACCGAGGGCGTGCTCGCCCCGGCGATCGAGCTCGCCCGGCAGCGACCGGCCGAGCTCAGCGTCACGGACCTCGCGGACCACGTCGGCTACAGCCCCTTCCATTTCTCCCGTCTCTTCGCACAGCAGGTCGGTATCGGCCCGGGCCAGTACCTCACCGCCCTGCGGATCGAGACGGCCAAGCATCTGCTGCTGGCCGATACCGACGCGGTGATCGACGTGGCCACCGCCGTCGGCTTCGACTCCCTCTCGAGCTTCGCCCGCCGCTTCCGGGCCACGGTCGGGGTGCCGCCCGGGCAGCTGCGTCGGCTCGCCGAGCACATCAGCGACCGGCCGCCCAGGCCGTTCTCGCTGCTGAGCGCCGGGGAGGGCGTGGTCCGGGCAGCCCTCGAGCTGCCCGCGGACTTCAGCCCGCGCGGTGATGCCTCCATCTGGGTGGGCTGGTACCCGCATCCCGCACCGATCGGGCTGCCCCGCTCCGGCGTGCTGGTCTCGGGGGTCGACGCCGTGGAGCTGCCGCTGTGCCCCGGAGCCCCGTTCCTGCTCGGATTCGCCGTGCCGGTGCATGCCGATCCCCTGGACCAGCTGGCGCCGTCGGCCCCCGTCGTCGCCGTCCATCCCTCGCCCCTCACGCGCTCCGCGCAGGTGACCCTGGCCTTCGCGGCCGCGACCGCCCCGCGGCCGCCGCTGCTGACCGCACTGCCCAGCCTGTGCACGCGGTGACCGCAGGGCGCCGGATCCCGCGGCGAGGGACGGGGCCGCGCAGGGGGACACGACGAGGAGCGACGAGGAGCAGGACTGCGCGGACACGGGGCTGCGCAGGATCGGACAAGGATGCCGAGCCCCGCGCCCATAGCGTGATCCCACGACCTCGGGCCCCGGGCCCGCCCCACCGAAGGAGCAGCCATGACCCGCAGCACCGGCACCAGCACCTGGATCGACGCCAGCGTCACCGACCTCGACAGCGCGAAGGCCTTCTACTCCAGCCTGTTCGGCTGGGAATTCGAGGACATGGGCGAGGGGTTCCACCACTACCACCTGATCCGCAACGACGGAACGCTCGTCGGCGGCCTGATGGACGTCAGCGGGATGACGTGCCCGGACGGTGAACCCCTGACCGCTGAATGGGGCGTGCACCTCGCGGTCGACGATGTCGACGCCCGGGCCGCGACCGCCACCGAGCACGGGGCGACGCTGCTGATGCCGATCGACGACATCGGCTCCTTCGGCCGCACGGGCACGATCCTGGATCCCACCGGGGCCCTGGTCGGCATGTGGCAGGCCCGCGACCTCGAGGGCTACGAGTTCACGGGCGACCCCGGCTCCCCCGTCTGGTTCGAGCTCATGACCCACGAGTTCGACGCGGCCTCTGCCTTCTACACCGCTGTCTTCGACGCGAACCTGGTCCCCATGGGCGAGCCCATGGAGGATGACTCCTTCCGCTACTCCACCAACGGCCCGGCCGAGAGCGCCAGCTGGGGGCTGTGCGATGCGAGTGGTGTGATGCCGAAGGAGGACACCGGCTGGCGGGTCTACTTCGGGGTCGAGGCCTCCGAGGCGGCGCTGGCCAAGGTCGCGGAGCTGGGCGGGACGGTGCTGGACGGTCCGACCGATTCGCCCTTCGGACGGATCGCCACCATCGCCGACCCGTCGGGGGCCACCTTCCAGATCAGCGCGATGAGCGAGGCGGTGACGGAGGGGTGAACCGGGCGGATCGCCTCGCCCGCCCCCGCGGCGCCGAGCGCTGACCCGCCACGCTCGCATCACCATGACACGCACCACGATCCTGTTCCTGCACTCGGCGGGCCCACAGTCAGCGACCGAGGGCAGCGGCCCGCTGCTGGCACGGCTTCGGGCCGAGCTGCCCGATGTGCCGATCTCGGCACCTGCTCTCCCGACGCCGGATGATCCCGATCCGGAGGCGTGGGAGGAGGCCGTCCGGGCGGAGATCGCCGGACAGGAGGGACCGGTCGTCGTCGGCCACTCCCTCGGCGGATCCGTGGCGCTGAGGGTGCTCGCATCGGGTGGTCCCGCCTGGCCCGAGGCGGTGCGCGGCGTCGTCACGATCGCCGCGCCCTGCTGGGACGAGCACGATCCGGATTGGCCCGTCGCCGGATTCGGCCTGCCACCGGATGTCGTCGATGCCCCCGCATCTGACGACGTCCTGCTGCTGCACGGCACCGCCGATGAGCTCGTCCCGCCCGACCACGCCGACCGGCTCAGATCCCGCCTGCCCTCGGCGCAGGTCCGGCGGATCGAGGGCATGGACCACGCAGCGGCTGCGCACGCCGACCGGATCGCCGAGGTGCTGCGGCCGCTGCTGGGCGCGTCCGACGAGGCTTTCCCGCCAGATGCCGACGCCACCGGCCCGGGGAGATCGGGGTGGACGCGTTCGGGATCGACCTCTCCCCGACGATGATCGCCATCGCCCGACGGGATCACCCCGCTGCGCGGTTCGAGGTCGGCACGATGACGGGCCTGCTGCGGGAGGCCGGATTCACGATCGACTCCGAGGTTCTCCTGCGACCGGACGACGAGGTGCCCGGAGCCCTCGTCCTGGCGCGGAAAGCGCCGCTGAACAGAGCGCGACACGGGACGTTATGGGCCGACGGACCACCACGACGGTTTCGTCGGTCCATATGGTCCACAGTTCTGATGCGGCACCACTCACCGCAGCATCCATCGCCGCCGCCGCACCCCAGCGACGGTCCGCGCGACGCGGAGGGGCTGAGCTCGGGCGTCGGCCCTGGCCCCCGCGTCGGCCACAGCGCAGCGTGACGCCACCGATCCCGCGGGGTCCGGTCCCGCGACCGAACACCAGGAGGACACCATGGCAGGGCACGTCTACAACATCACCGAGATCGTCGGCACCTCGCCGGAGAGCAGCGATGCGGCGGTCGCGAATGCCGTCGCCGAGGCGTCGAAGAGCCTGCGGAACCTCGACTGGTTCGAGGTGCAGTCGATCCGCGGCCGTCTCGAGGACGGCGCGGTCGCTCATTGGCAGGTCGCGATCAAGGTCGGTTTCCGCCACGAGGGCTGACCCCGGGCGGTGGCCGCGCGAAATCGCCTTGGAGCGTCCGCATCGGTGGTCCACGATGGGGCGATGACTGCGGCACCCACCCGTTCCTCCCATCCCGTGCTCCCCTGGCTCGCCGCGCTCGCGGTCATGGTCATGTGGGCGTCCTCGTTCGTCGTGATCCGCGCCGCCGGGGCGGACCTCTCCCCCGGGGCGATGTCGCTGCTGCGGGTGGGATCGGCAGCGATCGTGCTGGTCCCTCTGGTGGCGGCGGGCCGCGTCCGCTTCCCGCGGACCGGGCGGTTGCGCGCGGCCGTGATCGGCTGGGGTGCGGTGTGGTTCGCCGCGTACACGCTGGTGCTGAACGCGAGCGAGCTGTTCCTCGATGCCGCGACGGCCGCGATGCTGGTCAACGTCGCCCCGCTGATCGTGGCGGTCGCCTCCGGGCTGCTGCTCGGCGAAGGGCTCTCCGTCCGTCTGATCTCCGGGGTGCTGGTCGCCTTCGGAGGCATCGCACTGATCACCGCGGCGACCTCCACCGGTCACGTCGCCGCGGCCGGGCTCGTGCTCGGTCTGCTGGCGGCGGTGCTCTACGCCGGCAGCGTGCTCGCCCAGAAGCCGTTGCTCGCCCACATCGATTCGACCTCGATGACCGTGATCGGCATCGGCGCCGGCTTCCTCGCCTGCCTACCCTTCGCGCCCCGGCTGGCCGGTGAGGTGGCCGATGCCCCGGCCTCCTCCCTCCTGGCCGTGGTCTACACGGGCGTGTTCCCGACGGCACTCGCCTTCCTGCTGTGGGGCTATGCGCTGACGCGCACCCCGGCCGGGGTGCTGACCTCCTCCTCGCTGCTGGTCCCCGCGATCTCCCTCGTGCTCGCGTGGCTCCTGCTCGGGGAGACCCCGCCATTGCTGGCCGCGGCCGGCGGTCTGCTGTGTCTGACCGGAGCCGGGTTCGCGATCCTCCCGAACGTCCTCGCGGCGGTCAGGACCGCTCCGCTGCGCAGCAGGTCCCAGCCGGAGACCGTCCCCGAGCGCTGCGATGACCCGGCCGTGGAGTCCTGAGATGGCCATGCACCTCGGACAGCTCGAGCTCACGAGGCAGGATGCACAGCGGCTGATCGGCCGTGCCCTGGCCCGTCTCGGCCTGCCTGCGGCGTCGTGCATCGTCCCGCTCGTCGGCGCGGGCACGACCAGTCATGTGCTGCGGGTGGGGCCCGACCTGCTCGCCCGGTTCCCGCTCACCGGGGAGGACGCGGGCCAGGAACGTGCGTCCCTGACGGTGGAGCATGCCGCCATGGAGGAGTTCGCACGGTGCTCCCCCGTGCCCGCGCCGCGGCCCGTCGTGATCGGCGAGGGCGATGCCACATATCCCCTCCCCTTCTCGGTGCAGACCTGGGTCGAGGGGGAGATCGCCACACCCACGTCGGTCGCCCGGTCCGGCGCGTTCGCCGCGGACCTCGCCGACCTGATCCGCGCCCTCCGGGCCGTCGACCCCCGGGGCCGCACCTTCACCGGCGAGGGCCGCGGGGGCTCCCTGCCCGACCACGATCCGTGGATCGCCGAGTGCCTGGACCGCAGCGAGGGTCTCCTGCCGGTCCCGGAGCTGCGCACCCTGTGGAAGAGGCTGCGCGGTCTGCCGCACGAGAGCGCCGACGTCATGAGCCACACGGACCTGATTCCCGGGAACCTCCTGGTCGACGACCAGCACCTGGTGGGTGTCCTGGACACGGGCGGTTTCCGCCCCGCCGATCCTGCTCTGGACCTCGTGGCCGCCTGGCACCTGCTGGAGGACGACTCCCGGGACGTTCTGCGTTCCCGTCTCGACGTGCCCGAGCTGGACTGGCGGCGGGGAGCCGCCTGGGCCTTCGCGCAGGCCATCGGCCTGGTCTGGTACTACGAGCAGACCAATCCGGTCATGAGCGCTCTGGGCCGCAGCACGCTGCGGCGCCTGCTCGGCGCGGGCGAGGACCTGCGGGGGTGAAGGGGCGAGGAGGTCACGCCCCGCCCTCAGAAGCAGGCGCATCCACCGCGCCCCGCCCTCGGAAGCGGGCGCATCCACCGGCGCCCCGCCAGCAAGCAGGCGCTGCACAGGGGATGCTTGCTCGTATGGCGCCGGTGGATGCGATGCCTCCTCCCCGCGCCGCCACCGACGGCATCCCCGGGTCCTGCGACGTTCAGTCGTCCGTGTCGCCGACCCGCGCGACCAGCTGAGTCGGGTTCACGAAGCGCAGCGCGATGATCAGCGTCACCAGCATCATCGCCGTGTACACGAAGGCCATCGCCGAGACCAGCGGTCGCGGCTCGGAGCCTCCCGCCGACGTCATGGCGCGGAAGATCGTCACCACCAGCGTCTCGGTCCCCGGCCCGGAGACGAGATAGGTCAGCTCGAACATGCCCACCGTGCGCACCAGCACCAGGATCGCGGCGGCGAGGATGCCGGGCACCAGCATCGGGCCGAGGATCCGCAGGAACACGTGCCGCATCCGGGCACCGCTCATCCGCGCGGCGTTCTCGATCGCCGGATTGATCTGCTCGATGAACGGCGTCATCGTGATGATCACGAACGGCACCGAGGGCACCAGGTTCACCAGGATCACCGCCAGCACGGTCCGGCCCAGCCCGACGTTGTAGATCACGGTGGCCAGCGGGATGCCGAAGGTGATCGGCGGGATGATCACCGGCAGCAGGAACAGCGCGGTGACGGCCTTCTTGAACGGGAACTGGTGCCGGGCGAGCACATAGGAGGCGGGCACGCCGATCAGCACCGACAGCACCACCACGGAGAAGGCGACCACCAGGGTGACGGCGATGACGTGGGTGAGCTCGAAGCGGGCCCACGCCTGGCCGTACCAGCTGGGGGTGAACCCCGTCGGCAGCCAGTCGTCGTACCAGGCGCGACCGAAGGAATCGATCACGACGCTGATCAGGATCCCCAGCAGGAACACCAGGAAGGCGGCGATGCCCGCCCAGGCCAGCCAGGTGCTGGGCTGGGCCGACAGGGACTTGTCGCCCGGGATCCGGTCGTCGCCGCGCTGCCTGCTCGGCGGCTCCGGGACCGGCAGCGCGGAGTCCTCGGCGCCGACCGGGACCTCCTGCGGCGTGGAACGGTTCGTGTCCTGGGTGGTCATCAGCCCTTGCCCCCTGTCGAGCCCTTGTAGAGGAAGGAGCGTGCGAACAGCACGATCGCGACGACGATCAGCTCGGCCAGGCCCATCATGATCGCGACGGTCGAGGCCATCGGATAGTCGAACTGCTCCCCGAAGAAGCGGTAGGCGACCACGGCGAGCACGCGCGTGGACCCGCTGGGGTCGCCGACCAGCGTGGCCGACGGGAACACGCTGAAGGCGAGCACGAAGGTGAGGATGAACGTGGTCGCCAGCCCCGGGGCCAGCAGCGGCAGGGTGATCTTCGTGAACCGCTGGGCCCATCCGGCGCCGAGCGAGCGGGCGGCCCGGTCCAGCGAGGGGTCGATCCCGGAGAGATAGGACGAGATCAGCAGGAACGCGAAGGGGAACCCGGAGATGATCAACGACAGCAGCACGCCGATGTAGTTGTGCACCAGCTCCAGCGGTGTGTCCAGGATCCCGAGATTGATCAGGGCCTGGTTCAGCCAGCCCTGGCGGCCGGCGAAGATCAGCAGACCCTGGGCGGTCAGCACGGTGCCCAGGGTGATCGGCAGCACCAGCAGCGTCGAGAGCAGACGCTTGCCGCGGAACCGGTGCTGGAGCTTGATCGCCAGCGGGATCGAGACGAGCACGTTCAGCAGCGCCGCCGGGATCGCCAGGCGTGCGGTCAGCCAGACGGACTCGAACGTGAAAGCGTCCCCGAAGAACCGCAGGTAGTTGGCGAAGATTCCGCCGCCCCAGCGCTCGACCGTCTCCTCGGTGGGCTGCAGCGTGAGCCCGAAGCCGTAGGCGAAGGGGTAGACGAACAGCGCGAGGATGAACACGATCGCCGGGACCATCATCAGCAGCTGCGCATCGATCCCGCGGTCCGCCAGCCGATGGCGCAGGCTCGCACTGCCCCGCGAGGGCCTGCCCCGCGTCGCCTGAGCGGTCATGACGCCACCGCGTCGGCGTGCTCCGCCGGGGCGACCGCGTCGAGATCGCGCTGGTAGACCAGCGCCCGCGACGGCTCCACCGTCAGCAGCACCGTCGACCCCACCTCGGGGGCGTGCTCGGACCGCACGTGCAGGGCCCGGCCGCCCGGCGTGCGGACCTCGACGGCGTACTCCCGGCCCTGGTACTCGACGACCTCGACCTCGGCCTGGATGGTGTTGGCCGCCGTCGGGCCCGCGTGGTCGCTCCGCTGGACGAGGAGGTCGGTGGGCCGCACGGCGACCCGCACCTCGTCACCGGCCGCCACCGTGTTCACGGCGGTGCCCAGCAGCTCCATGTCCTCGGCCGCGACCCGCACGCGCCCCTCCCCGTCCGCTGCGGCGCGCTCGGCGGAGACCGTGGCGTCGATGAGGTTGCGGTAGCCCATGAAGTCGGCGACGTGCCAGTTGGCCGGCCCGTCGTGCAGCTCCTGCGGCGTCCCGATCTGCTGGACCTGCCCCAGCCGGAGCACCACCAGGCGGTCGGCGAGCGACAGCGCCTCCTCCTGGTCGTGGGTGACGTAGATGGTGGTCAGCCCCAGGGTCTGATGCAGACGCCGGATCTCGGTGCGCATCTCCAGCCGCAGCTTCGCATCGAGGTTCGACAGCGGCTCGTCCATCAGCACCACGCGGGGCTCGATGACGATCGCGCGAGCGATCGCGACCCGCTGCTGCTGCCCGCCCGAGAGCTGACCGGGCAGCTTGGTGGCCTGGTCCTCGAGCCGCACCAGGCGCAGCGCCTCGGTGACGCGTCGGGTGGTCTCCGATCGGCCGACGCCCCGCATCTGCAGCCCGAAGGCCACGTTCTTCGCGACCGTCAGATGCGGGAACAGGGCGTAGCTCTGGAACACCATCCCGAAGTCGCGCTTCTCCGGCGGGAGGAGGTCGATCCGCTGCTCGCCCACGCGGATCTGACCGTCGGTCAGCGGCAGCAGCCCGGCCAGGCAGTTCAGGGCGGTCGATTTGCCGCAGCCCGACGGGCCGAGCAGCGCGATGAACTCCCCGCGCTGCACGGTCAGGTCGAACCCCTGCAGGGCCGTGGTGCCGCCGAACCGTCGGCCGACGTTCTCGATGCGCAGGGAGTCGAACTCCCCGCCGGACGTCGTGGTCATCTCATACCTTCCTGTCTCCTGTGCCGGCCGGGTCGCCGGGCTCTCAGCCCTCGCTGCCGACCTGGCGGTCCCAGAGGTCGAAGGCGGTGACCATCAGGTCCGGCTCCAGCGGCGTCTCCTTCGGGGCGGACTCGATCAGCTCGTCGTACCAGTCGCGGCCGAACTCCTCGACCACCTTCTGGCTGGACTCGGGCGCGAGGTCGAGGGTCGCGCCCTCGACGGCCGGGCCGGGGTAGAAGTAGCCCTCGTCGTAGGCCATGGCGTTGTACTCGGGCTCGAGCATGCCGTTGAGGAGGTTGAGGATCGCGGAGATCTTGTCTGCGGTCTGTCCGGCGGGGACCACGGCGTAGTGGGCGTCGGTGACCCAGGTGAACTCATCGAAGGGCGCGGCCTCGAACTCCGCGGGCAGCTGCCCGGTGGCACGCGGGTTGATGTCCCAGCCGGTGGTGGTGGGGATCAGGTCCCAGGTGCCGTCGGCCATGTTGGAGATGACCTGGCCGGTGCCGCTGGGGTAGCTGTCGATGTACTGGCCGATGTTCTTGAGGTACTCCCAGGTCTTCTCCCACCCGTTCTCGGGATCCTTGGGATCGGAGTCGCCGAGGATGTACGGCAGGCCCATGAGGAAGGTGCGCCCGGGCCCGGAGTTGGCGGGGCGGGCGTAGCCGAACTTGCCGGGGTGCGCCTCGGCCCAGGCCAGCAGATCCTCCGGGGTGGTCGGGACCTCCTCGACCTTCTCCGGGTTGTACTGCAGCAGCGGGCCGGAGGGGTAGTACGAGACCACGGCGCCGTAGCCGGAGGCGAGCTCCTGCATGGCGGCGGCCGGCTCGAGGTAGGTGTCCTGGTTGCTCAGGCGATCGCCGTAGGACTCGATCAGCGGGACCCACAAGTCCGAGCCGATCCCGGCCGACAGGCCGTCGTTGCCGGTCAGCACCATGTCGACCTCGAGGCGGCCGCTGTCGACCTGCGGCTTGATCTGGCCGACCAAGGACGGCGCGTCACCGGATTCGAAGCCGACCGAGGAGATGATCTCGGGGTTGTCCTCGGCCCACTTCTCGATCATGGGGCCGAGCTCCTTCTGGCCGCCGGCGACGTCGAAGATGTTCAGGGTGACCGCCTCGGACGGGGTCTCGGGGACGTCCTCGGCCGGTGCCGGCTCGGAGCTGTCCCCTCCCTCGCCGGGTGCAGTGCAGGCGGCGAGGCCGACGACGCCGGCGGCGACGATGCCGGTGGTCGCTGCGCGACGGGTGATGGGCCGGCGGGAGATGCTGGTCATGGCGGATTCCTCCTGGATGGGTCCCGGCACTGCGGTGTGCGCGGGAGGTCGGGGTCGATGCTCGCCGAGAGGTCAGCGAGCGAGTGGGGTGGGGGCGACCGCGGTGGTGGCGGTGTGCTCCGCCGGGACCGGGGCGGCGTGCGCCGACGGGGCGACGGCGGTCGAGTCGCGGACGATGAGCTCCGTGGGCAGGATCTGCGGGAGCGGGGCACGGTCGGAGTCCAGGGCGCCGACGAGCAGGTCGACCGCGGTGCGGCCCATCCGCGCCCGCGAGGCGTCGACCGTGGTGAGGTGGGGGCGGACGTAGGTCGAGGCCGCGACGTTGTCGATGCCGCCGATGCTCATGTCCGTCGGGACCCGGACGCCGCGCTGGATCAGCCGGTCGATGATGCCCAGCGCCAGCAGATCGTTGAAGGCGACGACGGCGGTGACGCCGCTGGCGATCGCCTGGTCCGCGGCGCCCTGGCCGCCCCGGAGGTAGGGCAGGAAGGATCCGAGGTCGATCAGGTCGACGTCCTCGGTCTGCTCGCCGAAGCGGTGCGCCGCGTCGGCCCGGCGGCGATGGGTCCAGGACACCGACGGCCCGCCGGCGTAGGCGATCCGGCGGTGGCCGAGCGCGACCAGGTGACGCAGCGCGGAGACCATGCCGTGCTCCTCGTCGAAGACCACGGACGGCAGATCGTCGACCTGGCGGTTCGCCAGCACGGTGGGGACCCGGGCGGCGACGGCGCGGATCGTCTCGTCGCCGGCGCGGGGTGAGCACAGGATCAACCCGTCGACGCCGTCGGCCACGGTCTCGAGCATCGTGCGCTCGATCATCGCGTCCTCCTCGACGTCGGCGACGACGACGAGGAGGCCTTCGGCGCGGGCCCGGGCCTGGACGCCCTTCGCCATCAGCCCGAAGAAGGGGTTCTCGAGATCGGGGACGATCAGCCCGATGGCCCCGGGCCGCACGGTCGGGCCCGGGTCGACAGCGGCGGGGCGGTAGCCGAGCTCGCGGGCGACCCGGCGCACGTGCTCGCGGGTGTCGACGGCGACGAGGTCCGGCTTGGACAGGGCGCGCGAGACGGTGGAGATCGACACCTGCGCCGCGGCGGCGACGTCGCGAACGGTGGGGCTGGGCATGCCGCCTCGCCTCCTCCCGCGCTGGTCGCCCTCGGCTCGCTGCCGATGTGTCGAAACAGTGCGCCGTGTTGCAGTGTTGTGTCAATCACAGTCACCGAAACGTGACCTGGGGTTCGACTGACCAGTGCATCGACGCAGGTCGCGAGCTTCCCACGCATCACGCGGAGCGCCACGCTGGACTGAAACGTGTTTCAGGCTGCTCCGGAGTTCGGCCAACGCAGCCAAGCGATCTCGGACGTCGTCGCGCCTCGACCAGAGATCTGACCGGCGCCCCATCCCTCTCTGGCCGGCCCAGCTCTCGTATGTCTGCACCGCAGTGCACCCTCGAACCTAACCCGCCGGGCCGCCATGTCTCGGCCGGCAACGCACGCGCTCCCATCCCCAGGAGGTTCACATGTCCGCCCTCGCGTCGGCCGTCGCGGCCCATGTCCTTCAGGGCCGCAGCTTCGGACAACGAGCAATCGCGATGATCGCCTCGATCTATGCAATCGCGTCCGTCCTCGGCCACCACCTTCGAGACATTCCCTCACGGACTGGCGACGCGGTCATCGCAGACGCTCTGCGAGCCCTGGACCTTGACGGTCCTGCCGATTGGTTCACGGACACCCTGTTCGCACAGCTCAGTGAGTCCGTCGTGGCGCTCGCCTGTCTTGCAGCCGTGCTGGCCGCATCCGTGATCAGCATGGTCTCAGTGTTCTCCACCACCATGTACAACGCGACGCCGCAGGCATCGTTCATCTGCCTGCTCAGCCTCGCCCTGCTGATCGACCTCGAGGCGATCTCAGCGGCACAGGCGCTGGGTGGGATGATCGTCTCCGGGGTGCTCGGCGGAATCTTCTGCGCGCTGAGATCCGATACCTCGGCGACGGAAGCAGCAGCTATCGGGCTGCTCACCGTCGTCTCCCCTGTCATTGCAGTCGTCTACGCCCCACTGCGTGCCATCTCGTGGCTCCTCCGCGAGCCGCGAAACGAGGAAGGCGCGATGCGCATCGAAGGCGGATTCGATCCTGTGCGCGTGCGCATCGTCGACGACATCCGCCCCACTGGCGCACGAATCGATCCGTGATCTCACGCCATAGCTGGTGCTTTCCCGGTGCGCGGCGATTGGCGGGACGTCTCGGGTGGGCGACGCAGAGGGGGTCGAGCCATGCTCATAACCCGCCACGCTGCTGAGAACCAGGGTCCTCCTTCGAATACTCGAGGCCGTTCCGGGCAGCCAGATCGGCCTCCTCAGCTTCCTCGACATCCCCGAACTCCTCGATCGGGGCGTCCAGCACGACGCCGCGGCGGATGGAGATCGTCACCGCCACCGCGATCGCGGCGACGGCCACCGCGGCGATCACGTACCGCAGGGGATTCGCGTCCCCGCTGAGCGCGGACATCCCCACCACGGCCGGGGCGATCAGCACGGCCACCAGGTTCATCACCTTGATCAGCGGGTTGATCGACGGACCAGCAGTGTCCTTGAACGGGTCGCCGACGGTGTCGCCGATGATCGTCGCCTCATGGGCGGCGGAGCCCTTGCCTCCGTGGTGGCCGTCCTCGACGATCTTCTTGGCGTTGTCCCAGGCACCTCCGGAGTTGGCGAGCAGGATCGCCATCAGCACGCCGGCGGCGATGGCGCCGGCGAGGTAGCCGGCCAGGGAGGGGGCCCCGAGGCCGAAGCCCACGGCGATCGGGGCGGCGACCGCGAGCAGGCCGGGGGTGGCCAGCTCCCGCAGCGAGTCGCGGGTGACGATGTCGACCACCCGGCCGTACTCCGGCTTCGCGCTGCCGTCCATGATCCCGGTGATCTCCCGGAACTGTCGGCGCACCTCGAGGACCACGGCACCGGCCGCTCGGCCGACGGCGCTGATCGCGAGACCGGAGAACAGGAACACGACCGAGGCGCCGATGATCACGCCCACCAGGGTCTGCGGGGCGAAGACGACGGACTGGTCCAGGAAGTCCTGGTAGCGATCGCCGAGCACGCCATGGATGGCGTCGGTGTACGAGCCGAACAGCGCGGTGGCCGCGAGCACGGCGGTGGCGATCGCGATCCCCTTGGTGATGGCCTTGGTGGTGTTGCCGACCGCGTCGAGCTCGGTGAGCACCTGCGCGCCCTCGCCGTCGACGTCCCCGGACATCTCGGCGATGCCCTGGGCGTTGTCGGTCACCGGGCCGAAGGTGTCCATCGCGACGATCACGCCGACGGTGGTCAGCAGCCCGCAGCCGGCCAGGGCGATCGCGAACAGTCCGGCGATGCCGGCACCGCCCAGCAGGAACGCGCCGAAGACCGCGGCCGCGATCACCAGGGCGGTGAACACCGCGGATTCCAGGCCCAGCGAGAACCCGGAGAGCACCACGGTCGCCGCCCCGGTGCGGGAGGTCCCGGCCACCTGGCGCACCGGACGGTCCTCGGTGCTGGTGTAGTAGCCGGTCAGGAACAGGATCAGCACGCCGAGGGCGATGCCGATCGCCACGGAGCCCGCCGCGAGGATCCGCGGATCGTCGACCGTGGCCGTGACGTCGGAGACGCCGAGCTCGGCGAAGCTGCCCGGGAGGTAGACGAACGCCGCCACCGTGCACAGCACCGCCGAGATGATCGCCGAGAGCACGAACGAGCGTCGGATGGTGCGCAGCGCGCTCTCACCGGCGCGCGGCGTGGTCAGGTAGATCCCGATGAGGGCCGTGATCACGCCGATCGCGGGGACCAGCAGCGGGAAGACCATCCCGGCCTCGCCGAAGGCGGCACGGCCCAGGATCAGCGCCGCGACCAGGGTCACGGCGTAGGACTCGAACAGGTCCGCGGCCATCCCGGCGCAGTCGCCCACGTTGTCCCCGACGTTGTCGGCGATGGTGGCGGCGTTGCGCGGGTCGTCCTCGGGAATGTTCTGCTCGACCTTGCCCACCAGGTCGGCGCCGACGTCGGCGGCCTTGGTGAAGATGCCTCCGCCGACGCGCATGAACATCGCGACCATGGCCGCTCCGAACCCGAAGCCCTCCAGGACGAGCGGGGCGTCGCTGCGGAACAGGAGCACCACGGCGCCGGCCCCGAGCAGGCCGAAGCCGATGGTCGCCATCCCGACGCAGGCGCCGGTGCGCACGGCGATCAGCATCGCCGTGTCGCGTCCGGTCTCCCGAGCGGCCGCGGCGACCCGGACGTTCGCCCGCACCGCGAGCCACATGCCCAGGTAGCCGATCAGGCCGGAGAACGCCGCACCCGCCAGGAACGCCACCGATCGGGCGCCGCGCAGCAGCATGCCCTCCGCGCCGGTGGCGCCGTGCGCCGGCAGCAGGAGCAGCAGCACGAAGGCGATCACCGCGAAGACGCCCAGGGTGCGCAGCTGCCGTCGCAGGTAGGCGGCGGCGCCTTCCTGGACCGCCCCCGCGACCTCGTTCATGCTCTCCGTGCCGGGGCGCGCCCGCAGGACCTCGGTCCGGAACCTCAGGGCCATCGCCACCGCCACCAGGGCGATCACCACGATCACGCCGACCGTGGTGAGGCTCGCGGCGGACAGCTGTATCGGTTCCGGGTTCATCAGGTCCTCCGCACGTCTTCGTGGGTCGCAGGGTCCGGCGTGACGCCGCCCCCATCACAGTGATCGCGGTCACGCTCGTGCCGGGCACCCTAGCCGGAATCCGACGGTGCGGGTACCCCCGGGGTCGGCCCGGGCGGGCGCGGACCTCCCCGTGACAGGCGCGTCGTCCGGACTCGGGGAGGGACATCGCTTACCGTGAGGGCGTGCCCCTCCCATCGGATGACCGCCCCCATCTCGAGCTCACGCGCCGGGGTCGACTGCTGCGGTCGGTGCTGGTCGTGGTGGTGCTGATCGTCCTCGTGGTCGCCGTGACCGCGATCGTGCGGGCTGTCGCCGGACAGGGCGATCCGTCCTCCGGTGCGGCCTCCTCGCTCACGGGGACGGCCGAGGAGCCGGACGCCCCCGATCCGTCGGACGCGGGCGGCTCATCCGACGGCAGCGCCTCCGATGCCGACGGTGCGGAATCGGCCGAGGACCCCGCATCGTCGACGCCGGAGGCCGAGACTCCGGCGGCCGATCGCGCGGCGGCCGAGGGTGCGGCGGACCCGTCGGACGAGGAGATCCAGCGCTCCGGCGACGTCGGCGACGGCACCTGGACCGCGGCCGAGCCCGCCGGCGACTCCGCGCCGGAGGCGGCGACCGTGCACACCTACGCCGTCCGCGTCGAGGACGGCATCGACCTGGACGCCGAGGAGGTGGCCGGCCAGATCGAGGAGATCCTGGCCGACGACCGCGGCTGGACCGCGCGCGAGGATGTCGCCTTCGAGCAGGTCGCCTCCGGCGAGGACGCGGACTTCACGATCTCCCTGGCCTCCCCGCCGACCGCCGACGAGCTCTGCCTGCCGGCGGAGACGGGCGGTCTGTGGAACTGTCGGGTCGGTGCGGACGTGGTGCTGAACTCGGATCGCTGGCAGCTGATGACGCCCACCTATGACGATCTCCCGGCGTACCGCGCCTACATGGTCAATCACGAGGTGGGGCACTTCCTGGGCCACGACCACGTCCCCTGCGGCGGCGAGGGCGAGCCGGCCCCGGTGATGCTCCAGCAGTCGATGGGCCTGGACGGCTGCGAGCCCAACGCCTGGCCGCTGGGCGAGGGCGAGAACTGAGCGGGCGGCGCTCTGCCCTACAGTGAGCGTGTGCTGCGACTCCTCCTCTCCCGTGCGTTCTGGACCCTCAGCCGATGGCGGCTGACCGGTGAGCGCCGACCGCAGCGCTCCACCGTGCTGGTCGGTGCCCCGCACACCTCCAACTGGGACTTCGTGCTCATGCTCGCGCTGGCCTGGCGGCTGCGGATCAAAATCCACTGGCTGGGGAAGCACAGCCTGTTCGTCGGCTGGCGCGGGCCGATCATGCGAGCCCTCGGCGGGATCCCCGTGGACCGTTCCGACCCCAGCCGCATCGTCGCCGAGGTCGTCCAGCGGGTCCATGCCGGCGAGGAGTTCGGCCTGGTCGTCACGCCCGACGGCACCCGCAGCGGGAACACGCATTGGAAGTCGGGGTTCTACCGGATCGCTCGCCAGGCCGGGATGCCCGTGACGCTCGGCTACGTCGACGGGCCGACGCGGACCGCCGGGCTCGGCCCGACCTTCGACCTCACTGGTGACGTCGCGGCGGACATGGACCGCATCCGCACGTTCTACGCCGACAAGCGCGGCGTCCGCCCGGCGCATCGCGTCGAGCCGCGCCTGCGCGAGGAGGATCGGGAGGACTGAGGGGCGGGCGGCCCGGAGGTCCGACGGCAGGAGGTCTGCTGTGCCGGGCATGAGCACTCTGCGCGTGGATCACCTCGGACTCGTCCTCGAGGATCTCGACGCCGCGATCGGCTTCTTCACCGAGTTCGGCCTGCAGGTCACCGGGAGCAGCACGGCGATGAGCTGATCGGCGAGATCGTGGCGGCTCAGTGGAGGTGCCGGTGAGGATGGACCTCGATCACCGACGACGCCCGATTCCGAGGGGCCGCGCGCCCGGGAGCGCCGTCCCCGTCGTCCCGTCTCGCTCGGGAGCGCTCGTCCCCGTCGATCAGCAGGCGCAGGAACAGGCCGCCGGCGAGCACTCCGCCGACGAGGTCGCTGGCCCAGTGCCAGCCGAGCATGAACGAGACCACCACGGAATTGACCGTGATCGCTCCGACGCCCCAGCACAGCAGACGCACCAGTCTCGGGGAAGCACTGCTGTAGCGGGCGATCAGGTACACGACCGCGCCGTAGATGAGCACGGCCTCCGCGGCGTGGCCGGAGGGGAAGCTGATCCCCTCGGACCCCTTCTCGAAGAAACCGGCCTGGAAGAACCGGGGATCGCGATCGTAGGTGACCCCCCGCGCCAGGAACACCTTCATCCCGCCGACACCGATGAGGAAGGCCGCCTCGGTCAGCAGCGTGAACACGATCGGGCGCCAGGAGCGTCGGCGCCGGGCCAGCACGATCGCGACGACGGCCAGGGCGGGCAGACAGACCGCGTTGCTGGCGATGCGGTCCAGGACGTTCTGCGCGAACCAGATCAGGTCGGGGTTGATGCGGTAGAGCCACATCTTGGCCAGGAACAGGTCCAGCTGCTGCAGGGGTCCTCCGGCGAGGAGGATCACCGCGAGCAGGGAGATCGCGAGCGTCCAGGGTGAGGTCAGCCGCCCGATCCACGTCACGCTGCGGGCCCGGGTCAGGTGGCGTTCCAGCGGTGAGTCGATCGGGGTGCGGGGGGACATCTCAGAATCGGCGACCATCGCTGAGAAAGTCTAGATGGGTTCCTGTGACCGGCTAAGGAGCAGAGTCCAACTTCACGATTCGCCGATCGGCCCACGGGACCGAACGGACATTTCATGATCGTCGCCATGCGGTTCGCCCGCTCTCGCCGTCACCGACCTTCCGACCGAGTGCATCTAGCGCAGCAGGCGGCTGAGCAGTCGGTGCGCCGTCCGTCGGCCGACGCGCTTGCCCACGGCCTCCGGACCTCGCTGCGCGGCCCGCACGTCCCCCTGGGCGCGTCGTGCTCGAAAGAGCCATTTCAGCATATCGACCTCCTCGCCACGGACCGGCGGGCGACGGGATCATCCCGGTGCCGGTCCTCTCCGCGTCAACCTTCCACACCGGTGCATGGAGCGCAAACTCCTACAGCCATCCTTCCTCCCGCGCCGCCCGCAGGGCCTCCGCACGGTTGCGCGCTGCGGTCTTCCCGATGGCGCTGGAGAGGTAGTTGCGCACCGTGCTCGACGAGAGGTGCAGGGCGTCGGCCATCTCGGCGATGGGCGCCCCGCCGTCGGAGGCGACCAGGACCTCACGCTCGCGCACGGTCAGCGGGCTCGGCCCGGCGCGCAGCGCCTGGGCCGCCAGCACGGGGTCGACGACGGTGCTCCCGGCGGCCACCGTCCGGATCGCCCCCGCCAGATCCTCCACCGGGTCGTCCTTGACCAGGAAGCCGCGGGCCCCGGCGTCCATGGCGCGTCGCAGGTAGCCGGCGCGGCCGAAGGTGGTCACGATGATGACCGCTGTGCCGGGACTGGCCCTCAGCACCTCGTCGATCACGTCCAGCCCGCTGCGTCCCGGCAGCTCGATGTCCAGGACCAGCACGTCCGGGCGATGCACGGTCACGGCCTCGACCACCTGGTCGCCGCGCTCCACGTCCCCGACCACGAGAAGATCGGCTTCGAGCCCGAGCAGGCCGGTCAGGGCCGAGCGCATCATCGTCTGGTCCTCGGCGACCACCACCATGGTCCGGGGCGGCGCGGTCACGGCATTCATGGGGTCGTCCCCTCCCCCGTCGGCACGCTCACGCCGAGCCGGAATCCGCCCTCGGTGTGGTCGGCGGCGAGCACGCCGTCCAGCAGTTCGGCGCGCTCGCGCAGACCGGACAGTCCGGAGCCGGGCCGCGTCGGTCCCCTCTCCTGCTGTCGTCCTGGATCGGCGCGTCCGCGCGCGCTGCCGTCGTCGGTGATCTCCACCGTGGCCTCGCCCCCGTCGGACTCCACGAGGATCGTGACGGTCCGGGCGCGGGCGTGGCGCAGGATGTTGGTCGTCCCCTCTCGCACCACCCAGGCGAACAGTCGATCCACGGCCGGCGGCAGCGCGGGGGCGTCCGCGGTCACCTCGACCTGCACCCCGGCGTCGGTCAGGGCGGCGTCGGCGGCCTCCAGCTCATCCTCCAGGGTGACCTCCCGGTAGCCGGCGACTGCCTGGCGCACCTCGCCCAGGGCGGTGCGGCCGATCTCCTCGATGCCCTGGGCGTGCTCGCCGGCCGCGGCCGGGTCGACGGGGACGAAGCGTCGCACCGCCTCGGCTTTCACGACGATCAGGGACAGCGTGTGTCCGAGCAGGTCGTGGAGGTCGCGGGAGAAGCGTTCGCGCTCCTCGACGACGGCGGTGCGGGCGAGACGTCCCTGCGTCGCACGGAGGGCCGCTGCGGTCTCGGCGAGGACATCGATCAGGTGGGCGCTGATGCCCGCCATGTACGTCACGACGGCGAAGACCAGGGCGTCGGCGAGAGAGCCGGTGGTGAATCCTGCGGCGACGGCACCGCTGACGGCGAGGCCGCCGACGAATCCCATCGCCGTCCGGCGCCGGATCCCGACGGCCATCCCGAGGGCCAGCAGCGGGTAGAGGAAGACCTGGTGCTCGCTCCAGAGGACCTGATATCCGGCCACCATCACGGTGGAGGCGGCGACCAGCACCTCCGTGCGCCGGCCAGGACCGAGCCGATCTCGCGCCAGAGTCGTCGCGAGGTGCGCGGCGGCGAGGAGCAGCAGGGCCAGCAGCTGCCCGGGATGCCCGTCCTGGATCGTGCCGACGATCGGGGCGAGCAGCAGGAGGGGCGACCATGCCAGGGCGTACCAGGGTACGGGGCGACGGGCGATCAGCGGCAGGACGTGCTCGTCGCAGTGGTTCGGTGCCGGCGGCGCGGGATGGACGACGGTGCTCATGATGCCTCCGCGGTCACGGTACGCCCGGCCGCGGACCGCGGCACGGCACTTCGGCGGAGCCCGAGGATCAGCACCGTCCCGACCAGCAGGTGCATCCCCTCGAGAACCAGCAGAACGCCTCCGGCGGCACCGGAGACGACCGGCCCGATCAGGGACAGGACGAGAACGAGGATGCCGAGCCGGGTCCATCGCGCCCGTCCACCGGGTCGTCGGCCCAGCAGTGCCAGCAGCAGCCACGCTGCCGCGCCGCCCAGCAGGGCGGCTGCCGTGACGGAGCCCGGTCCGACGCTCTGCCCGGCGCCGGGCACCTCGAGGGGGAGCCCGCCCAGCGCCGTGGCCGCGCCCCGGACCAGCAGGCCGACGGCGACGGCCGCCCCGAGCGCGGCGACGGCGGGGCCCGGCCGCACCCGGTGTCCGATCGATGCGGTGTCGGGGGTGGTCGAGGTGCTGTGCATGGCGCGCTCCTGGCGTCGAGGGAGCCATCGGTCCCCGATGGCGTGATCGACGCTACGGAGCCGGACAGTCGACCGGCAGAGTCGGCTGTACTCACCTCAGCAGGACATTCGTCCTGCGGGTGGCGCCGGCGCCGGCGCAGGCATCAGGGCGTCAGGGCGTCAGGGGAAGCCCCGCAGCCGGCGCGGGCGGCTCGGCTACTTCACGTCCTGGCCCATGGTGGAGACCATGGTGGTGGAGGTGACCGGGGCGGTGGCGCCGCCGGTCCGGGAGGACAGGGTGCCGGCGAGCTTCGTGGCCAGCCAGGTCAGGATGTAGTTGATGACGATGAAGATCACCGCCGCGACCACGAGGGTCTGGAGGATGTTCGAGTACCCGGAGCCGAGCTGCCGGGAATACTGCAGCAGCTCGTAGAAGCCGATCAGGAACCCCAGGGCCGAGTCCTTCAGGATCACCACGAACTGGCTCAGCAGCGACGGCAGCATCGCCGTGAGGGCCTGCGGCACCTCGACGACCCGCAGGGACTGGTTGCGCGTCATGCCGACGGCGGCCGCGGCCTCGCGCTGCCCCTTGGGCAGGGACTTCACGCCCGCCCGGATGAGCTCAGCGATCACGGCGCCGTTGTAGACCGTCAGTCCCACGATGACCGCAAAGTAGGCGGAGTCCTCCGAGGCGATCAGACCCGTGGGGGCGATCCGGCGGGAGATGAAGAAGTACAGGAAGAACATCATCACCAGCACCGGAACGGCGCGGAAGAACTCCACGACGACGCCGGAGGCTCCGCGGATGATGGCGAACGGGGCCAGGCGGAGGAAGCCGAAGACCAGACCGAAGACCATCGCCGTCACGACGGCGATCCCCGAGGACTGCAGGGTGAACTGCAGGCCGGGCAGGTAGTAGTTGGCCCAGGCGTTGCCGTTCAGCGCGTTCGCCCACTGGTTCGGAGCCAGCTGGCCTTGTCGGTCCAGCTGCAGCAGCACCAGCGCCGCGACCACGAGGACGCCCGCCAGGGCGATCAGATTCGCGACCAGGACGGTGCGCTTGGCCCGCGGGCCGGGCGCGTCGAACAGGATGCCGGGCGCGGCGCTCATCGTGCCACCGCCAGCTTGTCGGAGAGCCAGGTCGTCACGATGCCCATCGGGATCACCAGGATGCAGAAGCCGATCGCGATCGTGAGGAAGATGTAGATCATCAGGTTCGGATTGAACTCGATCATGGTGCTCATCAGGCCGGATGCCTCCGCCACGGAGGCCGCGGCGGCGACCGTGGTGTTCTTGGTCAGGGCGATCAGCGTGTTGCCCAGCGGCGTGACCGCTCCGCGCAGCGCCTGGGGCAGCACCACGATCCGGGCAGCCGGGAGGAAGGTCAGCCCGATGGCGCGTGCGGCCTCGACCTGCCCCAGCGGCACCGTGTTGACGCCGGAGCGGATCGCCTCGCAGACGAACGAGGCGTGGTAGAGCGACAGCGCGATCACGGCGTAGGTGAAGAAGTTCAGGTCGAAGTCCGAGAAGAACTCGACCTTCAGCTGCCCCCAGACGGCGAGGACGCCGAGCACCATGATGATCGTCAGCGGCGTATTGCGGACGATGTTGATGTATGCGGTGCCGATGGTGCGGAACGAGGCCACCGGGGAGATCCGGAACAGGGCCAGGATCGTGCCCAGGATGAACGAGCCGACGGCGGCCAGCAGCATCAGCTTGATGTTCATCCAGAAGGCGCCGAGCACGTCGTATTCGGCGAAGAGTTCTATGAATCCGTTCATGCGCTTCCTGTCTCGGTGGCCGTCGGCCGGGTGGAATGCACCGGCCGATCGCCGACGGAGGACGAGGGCGGCGGGCCGGGCCTGCGCTCGGCCCGCCTCCTCATGGGGTCCGGCTCGGTCGCCCGGTCCGGCTCGGTCGTCCGGTCCGGCTCGGTCGTCCGGTCCGGCTCAGTCGTCGCAGGATTCGAGCTCGGACTCCGGACCGGTGTTCAGCTCCTCATCGGGGGTGTAGCCGGTGCCCTCCGTGGCCGTGTCCAGGGCCTCCTGCCAGGCTCCCTCGTCCTTCATCTTCGTGATCGCCTCGTTGATCGCCTCGCACTGGTCCGAGCCGGTGGGGATACCGACTCCGTAGCGCTCGACCGTGAACGCGTTGCCGACGACCTCGAACTTCCCGGCGTTCTCCGGGGTCGCGGCCAGACCGGCCAGGATGATGTCATCGGTGGTCACGGCGTCGACCTGACCGGACTCGAGGTAGGTCACGCACTCGGCATAGCCGCCCTGCTCCACGAGCTCCACGCCCTCGGAGTAGTCGTCCTTGATCGCCTGGGCGGAGGTGGACCCCGTGACCGAGCAGAGGTTCTTGCCGTCCAGGGTCTCGGGGCCGGTGATGTCCGACTCGCCCGCGCGGACCAGCAGGTCCTGGCCGGCCACGAAGTAGGGACCGGCGAAGTCCACCCGCTCGTCCCGCTCGGGAGTGATGGAGTAGCTCGCGAGGATCATGTCGACCTCGCCGCCCTCCAGGGCGTTCTCGCGGTTCGCCGACGGGGTCTGGACCCATTCGATGTCGTCCTCGGCATACCCGAGCTCGCCGGCGACGTACTTGGCCACCTCGACGTCGAAACCGACCGGGTCGCTGTCGCCCTCGCGGAAGCCCAGGCCGGGCTGGTCGTACTTGATGCCGATGCGGACGGTGTCGCCGCCGCCTTCGCCACCGCCACCACCGCCGTCGGCGCCGTCGCCGCCGCCGGATTGGGACGGGGAGCAGGCGGTCATGACGAGAACGGTCGAGGCGGCCAGCGCCGCCGCGGAGAGAAGCTTCTTGCGCATCGTTCCTCCAGTGGTGAGGGGTGGGTGGTGAGGTGTGCTGCGGTCAGTGCGCCAGGATCTTCCCGAGGAAGTTCTTGGCGCGTTCGTGCTGCGGATCCGTGAAGAAGGATTCGGGGTCGGTGTCCTCCAGGACGCGCCCCTCATCCATGAAGACGACGCGGTCACCGGCCTGGCGGGCGAACCCCATCTCGTGGGTGACGACGACCATGGTCATGCCCTCCTTGGCCAGCTGGACCATGACGTCCAGGACCTCCTGGACCATCTCCGGATCCAGCGCCGAGGTCGGCTCATCGAACAGCATGACCTTGGGCTTCATCGCCAGGGCGCGAGCGATGGCGACGCGCTGCTGCTGACCGCCGGAGAGCTCGGCGGGCATCTTCTTGGCCTGCTGGGCGACGCCGACGCGCTCCAGCAGCGCCATGGCCTCCTGGGTGGCCTGGGCCTTCTTCAGGCCCTTGACCTTGATCGGCCCCACGGTGACGTTCTCCAGGATCGACTTGTGGGCGAACAGGTTGAAGGACTGGAACACCATGCCCACGTCGGCGCGCAGCTGAGCGAGGGCCTTGCCCTCCTCGGGCAGCGCCGTGCCGTCGATGCGGATGGTGCCGCCGTCGTCGATCGTCTCCAGCCGGTTGATGGTGCGGCACAGGGTGGACTTGCCCGAGCCCGACGGTCCGATCACGATCGCGACCTGACCCTCCGGGATGGTCAGGTCGATGTCGGTGAGGGCCTGGAACGACCCGAAGTGCTTGTTGACATTCGTCAGTTCGACGAGCGGACGCTTCTCCGCTGGAGCGCCGGCAGGGGGACCCTCGGATCCCGGTGTGGTCTGCGTCATAGCGCTGAGACTATAGGGTCGCCGCGGCCATTCCTCGTGGTCTCCGGACACTTGATCAAATCGTTGTCTGCTCAGGTGAGGTCTTCTGCCCGAGTGGAATTGTCTGTTCGGGTGGATCCGGGGCCGGGCCGCTCCTGGACCGGGCGCCCTTCCGGGCGCGGCCGGTCCGGTCGGGTCAGGCGCCGGGATCCGCCGCCGCGCGCAGCATCCTGCTCGCGGTCGCCGTGACGAGGTCCCGGAGCTCCCCCGGGTGGTCGATCCTCACCGTGCAGTCCAGCACCGCGAGCAGCGCGGGGATCCAGTCGAGGTGCTCGGCGTGGATCTCGGCCCGGTACCAGGGCAGGCCGCCCTCGCCGTCGACGTCGGCCTCGCCCTCGCCCTCGAGGTCGGCAGGGGGGTCCAGCCGTTCCAGCCGGGCCACGGTGGATGGAAGATGGGCGCGCAGGTGGTCCTCGGTCGCCCGCAGCCGCAGCACGACCTGCCAGCGGTAGTCCGCCGCGACGAAGTGCTCGATGAGACGATCCGTGGGGTCGGCCCGGTCGCCGGCGGCGGGGTCGGCTGGGGGCGAGGGCGCGAAGGTGCCGGGAAGCGTGCGCGCGGTGCGGATCCGATCGAGCCGGAACGTCTTCTCCTGCTGCGCGTCCGGGTCGAGCGCCAGCAGGTACCACCGGCGTGCGTGCGCGACCACGCCGGAGGGATGGACGGTGCGCCGCGACGGCTCCCCCGTGCGGTTCCGGTACCGCACCTCGAGGGGGCGCCGGTGGGTCACGGCCTCGGCCAGGGTCAGCATCACGGCGGGGTCGGGGACGTGGCTCGGCTGCTCGTCGCGACGCGAGATAGTCCCGAGGACGTCGTCGACCCGGTGCGCGTCCTGCGCCGGCAGGGCCCGGCGGATCTTGGACAGCGCGGTCTGCGCGGTCAGATCCGGATCGTCGGAGGCCGCCTGCGCTCCGGCGAGCCCGACGAGGACGGCGACCGCTTCCTCGCTGCTGAACATCAGCGGCAGCACCCGTCGGCCCGGCGCGAGGCGGTATCCGCCGTAGCGGCCTCGCAACGATTCGACGGGCAGCCCGAGGTCGACCAGGCGGGCGACGTCGCGGCGCACCGTCCGCTCATCGACGCCCAGGCGCTCGACCAGCTCGGAGACCGTGCACACGGGCACGGACTGCAGCGCCTCCAGCAGCTGCAGCGCTCGCGCCGTCGGGTCCGTCATGACCCCATCATCCTCCGATACCGGGCAGGTATCGCCCGGTATCTCCCTTACGGTCGCTCCGTGCCGGAGCCGCCGGCCGCACCACCCGAGGAGACGACCATGCAGCTTGCCGCGACCCGCATCTTCACCGACGACGTGGACGCGCTCGTCGCGTTCTACGAGGGAGCCACCGGGATCGACGCCGCGCGGCCCCACCCGCTGTTCGCCGAGCTGCGCACCCCGTCGGGCACCCTGGCGATCGCCAGCACCTCCACGGTGCCCCTGCTCGGCGACGGTGCCGCCGCGGCCCGTGCCAACCGCAGCATCGCGTTGGACTTCCTCGTCGACGACGTCGACGCGACCTACCGGAGACTGCAGGGAGTCGTCGACGTCTTCGTCAACGAGCCGACGACCATGCCCTGGGGCAACCGGTCCCTGCTGGCGAGGGACCCCGACGGCACCCTGATCAACTTCTTCGCCCCGGTCTCCGAGGTCGCCGGAGCAGACGTGCGGCTCGGGGCGTGAGCGCGGGGCGAGCCTTCCGGTTTCCCTCCCCCGCATCCGAGGGCTATCACCACTGCGGCGGCCGACGGCCCTGCGTACCGTGGAGGGCATGAGCACATTCTTCGACAGCATCCGCGGCATCGGCTTCCGACGGGGGCCGCGACGAGTCGCAGCCGGCATCGGCGGCGGCCTCGCCCAGCAGTTCGGGATCAACGTGTGGCTGGTGCGCGTCCTGGTCCTGGCGTCGTTCCTGCTCCCCGTGCTGGGAGTCGGGGCCTACGTCGCAGCCTGGATCCTGCTGCCCTGGCAGGACGGCCGCATCCCGCTGGAGCGCGCGATCGCGGGGCTGCGGTAAGAGGTCCCTGCCCCGTCATCCCCTCGTCACCAGGGCGTCATCCGGGCGGAGTTCACTGACCGGATGGAACGCTCCTCGTCACCGAACCGCCGGGCCCTCCTCATGGGCGCTGCCGCCACGGCCCTGACCACTTCCCTGCCGGTCGCCGGGGCCGCCTCCGCCGCCCTGCCCCGCCCCGCGAGCCCGACGCCGTCGCGGCTGACGCTCCCGTCCGGTCTCCAGACCGGGGACGTCACCTCACGCTCCGCGGTGCTCTGGTCCCGCGCCTCGGGAGAGGGGCGGCTCCACGCCGTCCTGCACGCCCTCGACGCCGACGGCGAGCGCCTCACCGGCACCGGCCGTGGGCGCGGGAAGGGCCGCGGTCACAACGGGCGGCCGATCACCCTGCGCGGACCCTGGGCCACCGCGGAGACCGACTTCACCGCCCGGATCAGCGCGAACGGCCTCCCCGCCGGCACGGCCTTCGAGACCGAGCTGTTCTTCGAGGACGAGCACGGCGGGCGCAGCGAAGTCGGCACCGGGCGCTTCAGCACGGCCCCGGGCAAGCGGTCCGACGGAGCGCAGAGCTTCGTCTGGACCGCGGACACCGCCGGGCAGGGATACGGCATCAACCCCGACGTGGGCGGCATGTTCGGCTATGAGACGATGCGCGCCCTCGCCCCGGACTTCTTCCTCCATGCCGGCGACACCATCTACGCCGACGGCCCGATCGCCGAGACCCTCGAGGAGCCCGACGGCGCCGTGTGGCGCAACGTCGTGACCGACGAGGTGACCAAGGTGGCCGAGACCCTGCAGGAGTTCCGCGGCCGCCACCGCTACAACCTCCTGGACGACAACATCCGCGCGATGTACGCCGAGGTCCCCGTCATCGCCACCTGGGACGACCACGAGACCACCAACAACTGGTGGTCCGGCGAGGTGCTCACGGACGAGCAGTACACGGTCCGCGACGTGGACACCCTGGCCGCCCGGGGCCGCCGCGCCTGGCAGGAGTACCAGCCGATCGCCGATGAGCGCGCCATGTCCCAGGGATCCGGCTTCGAGCCCGAGCGCATCTACCGCCGGATCGAGCGCGGCCCGGACCTGGACGTGTTCGTCCTCGACATGCGCACGCACAAGGGCGAGAACACCGACGGCATGGAGCAGCAGGCCACCGCGATCCTCGGCGAGGAGCAGCTGCAGTGGCTGCTGCGCGGGCTGAAGACCTCGAAGGCGACGTGGAAGGTGATCCTCGCCGACCTCCCGCTGGGCATCGTGGTCCCCGATGGGGATGCGCAGGAGTCGATCTCCAACGCCGACAGCGGCGCGCCGCTGGGGCGCGAGCTCGAGCTGGCCCGCCTGCTCTCCGGGATCAAGCACCAGAAGACCCGGAACGTCGTGTTCCTCACCGGCGACGTCCACTACTGCGCGGCCCACCACTATTCGCCGGAGCGGGCCGCGTTCACGGATTTCGATCCCTTCTGGGAGTTCGTGGCCGGCCCCATCAACGCCGGCTCCTTCGGACCCAACGAGATGGATCAGACCTTCGGGCCCCGCGTGGACTTCCAGAAGGCCGGCCCCGCGATGGGATCACCGCGGGACGGCACCGGCCAGTTCTTCGGCCGGGTCCAGATCGCCCCGCAGGGCGAGGAGTTCACCGTCGAGCTGATCGACGCGAACGGCGACGTGCAGTACACCCGGACGCTGACGCCTCAGCTCTGATGTCAGCCCGGCCCCGTCCCCGACGAGGCTCGGCCGGATACGGACCCGAGGTCCGGAACACCACCCACGCACCGCCGCGCGAGGCTCGCTGCTCATTTCCGTCGCACCAGCGCACGAGTGGTGACCAGCAGACCGAGTGCGGTCCACAGCGCCAGGACCAGCAAATCGCGAACCTCGGCCGTGAAGACGTCGGAGGCGACCCCGGCCCGCAGGAGATCCGCAGCGGACTGGACGGGCAGGACGCGGTGCACGGACTGGAACCATTCCGGCAGCTGGCTCGCGGGAAACGTGATCGGTGAGAACAGCAGGACGAAGAACACCAGCACCTGGGAGAGCAGTTGCGCCAGCATCGCGGGGAAGGTCACCGCGATCGCGTATCCCACCGCGGTGGCCATCGTCGTGACCAACAGCGAGGCGAGGATCAGCAGCGGCCAGTCGAAGGAGAAGGTCAGGTCGTAGCGCAGCCACGCGACGAGGAGCCCGATCGCCACCCCGGGCAGTGCGATCAGCGTCCACACCGCGAGGTCGACCGCCAGCAGCAGCGGCCGTGCGACCGGCAGTGCCCGCTGGTAGTCGAGCGCGCCGGACGCCCGGACCCGGGAGACCCCTTGCGGCACGATGACCAGACCGATGGTCAGCAGCAGGATCGTCGGCGCGCCGGAGGACAGGAACAAGGCGCTGTCCGGCGTGATGTCGGGGATCAGGAAGCCGAATCCGATGACGATCCCGGCGGCGAGCATGGATTGGATGACGACGATGAGAGGCAGCGTCGGTCCGATCGATGCCAGCGACCAGCGCATCATGGTGCGGAAGCTGCTCCACGGGCTCACCTGGACCGGAGCGATCGGCTCGGGTCGTGGAGCAGGGGACGTCGTCGGGGCTGTGGTCGACTCAGGCATCAGTGGTCTCCCGGTGGGTCGAGGTGGTGTCGAGGTGGATCTCGTCCCGGGGCTCGGGCTGCGCGGTGAGGGCCAGGTAGGCGTCCTCGAGCGTCGCCGGCGCGAGCGAGAAGCCCTCGACCCGGTCGTCGGCGTGCTGGGCGGTGGCCCAGGAGACGGCGGCCGCCGCGTCCTGGGCAGCGACGGTGAGCAGGATCCGCCTGCCGGTGCGTACCCGGCGCAGCACCGGCAGGTGCGGGTCCGACTCGGACGGATCCGCCCCGTCGGGTGGCAGCTGCAGTTCCAGACGCAGGTCGCTGTCCTGTGTTCCTCGCAGGCGCGCGGGTGATCCGTCGGCGACGAGCCGACCCCGGTCGAGGACGACCAGTTCGTCCACGATCCGTTCGGCCTCGGCGACGTTGTGGGTGACCAGCAGGACGCCGCTGCCGAGGTCGCCTCGGCGGCGCACCGCGTCCCACAGCAGGCGGCGCCGGGAGGCATCGATATCATTGGTGGGCTCGTCCAGGATCAACAGCGGGGTGGGCGCCGCCACGGCCATGGCGAAGCCGGTCAGTCGTCGGATCCCGCCGGACAGGCCGCTGCCTTCGGGAAGCGCGCGCCGGTCCAGCCACGGTCCGATGTCCAGCTCCTCGGCCAGGTCGATCGCGGCCGCGCGGGCGTCGCGGACCGACAGTCCGCGGAGGCGGCCGGCGATCTCGATCGCCGAGCGCGGGGTGAGCCCGTCGATCGGGGTCTGCGCCTGGGGCTGCAGGGCGACGTGTCGGCGTGCGGCGGCGGGAGCCTGCACGGCGTCGGTGCCTCCCACCCGGATGTCGCCTGCCCCGGGTTTCAGCAGCCCGACGACCTGGGAGACCACCGTGGTCTTCCCCGCCCCGTTGTGGCCCAGCAATCCCACGACCTCCCCGGCGCGGACGCGGAGGGAGATGCCGTCGTTGGCGATGACCTGTCCGTAACGGCGGGTGAGACCGGTGATGCGCAGAACGTCGATGTCCATGACAACTCCTCGAATACCATCGGTATGTAGATACCGACAGTATTCGGATACCTCTGGTAGGTCAAGAACTCGCGCAGCTCTACCCTGGAGTCATGACACAGCTTCCCGATCCCCTCTCCCGCCGGGATCGCCAGCGACAGACGCGCGAAGCGCTGATCTTCGCGGCACGCGCGGTGTTCTCCGAGGACGGCTATCACGCGGCGAGCCTGGAGCGGATCGCGCGCGAGGCCGGCTTCTCGAAAGGTGCCGTGTACTCGAACTTCGACGGCAAATCCGCCCTGTTCCTGGCCGTCATGGATCAGAACCTGGAGCTCGCGGAGGCCGACCCGAGGCACCCGTTCGAGAAGCCGAGCAACCCGGCCTCGACCGGGTGGGATGTGGCGGAGCGGGAGGGGTACCCGCTGGAGGCCACGCAGGGCTTCGCGCTGGCCACCCTCGAGTTCATCGCCAGCGCGGCCCGCGACGAGACGCTCGCCCCGCAGCTGCATCAGCGTCTCGCGGCAGTCCTGGACCGCTATGACGCGATCGCCCGGAAGGCCCGCCCCGACGACGAGACGCTCGGCGCCGCGGAGGTCGGCACACTGCTGGCCGCGCTGGATCAGGGTGCCGGGCTGATCCTGCTCGCCGGGGACGTGATGCCGGATCCCGCCGTCTTCACCGCCGGGATGCGCCGCCTGGTCGATCCGGCGCGCGCCGCGGCCGAGGCCGGACCGGAGGCGTGAGGCGCACAGGGCGTCGCCGTCGCCCTCGATGGCACGGTCCTCAGCATCAGCGAACTTCGCTGACCCACTGCTGCCGGCCGGCCCTCACCCGCCCTCGCGGCCCCACCTCACCAGAACTCTCTTCGCGGCGACGAGCACTCCGAGCAGTCCCTGCACCCACGTCATCCCCGTCGCCTCTTTCCCGACCGCTCAACCAGCGCCCGCCGTCGGCGACGTCGAAGGGGATCTCGCGCCGTCGGCCGGCCCGGCCGATGGCCGCGCGGCGCGGCAGATCCCGCCGAGCACGAATACGGTGCGGCGATCGTAATCCGTCCGGGCCGGCCTCCCGCCGTGCTTGAGGGCCAGGGCGTTGTCACGGGTCAGAGCCTGGAAGTCGCCCGGCGTGAATCCGGGCGCCAGGACGCCGGCGGCACGCCCGTCCGTGACCAGTTCGTCGTGGAAAGCTCCCGCGACATGGCACAGGTTCATGAGCTGCTCGGAATCGGGGAACTCCTGCAGCAGCACGTCGTTGACCGCCGGCAGCCGGTACTGCAGATCCCGGATCGCTCCGACGTAGGAGCAGATCCGCTCCCGGATCTCGGCGATCGACCGCGCATCGTCGACGATGTCCCGCAGCTCTGCTGCGACGAGGTCGTCGAGAACGGCGTCGATCACGCCGATGCGCCCCCCGAAACGATTGAAGATGGTCGCCTTGCTCACGCGAGCCGCCGCAGCGACCTCCTCGAGCGGTGCAGCGAGCCCCTGCTCGCGGAACACCTCCACCGCGGCGGCACGGATCCGGTCGACGTTGCGGCGGGCATCCACGCGCAACGCCGGCGAGGGTTCGGCACTGGTCACACACCACTCCATGACGGACAGGACAACTTGACCCGGCGGGTCAGATTCGTGCACGATCGTACCCGATCACAAGTTGACCCCATGGGTCAATTTGCGCGCACCGCACCATCCGCGTCGTCCACCCCGCTCCCGCGACAGCACAGGACCCGGACGCCGCCCCACCGGAAGGACACCCTCATGATCATCGTGACCGGAGCGACCGGCACCCTCAACGGGGCCACGGTCGACCACCTCCTGACGCAGGTTCCCCCCGCCCGCATCGGCGTCAGCGTCCGCGACCCCGACCGCGCGAAGCATCTGGCCGACCAGGGTGTCCGCGTGCGACGGGGCAGCTACGACGACCCCGCCGCCCTGCGCCACTCGTTCGCCGGCGCCGAGCAGGTGCTCCTGGTCTCCTCGAGCGACGTCACGGCGGACGTCGTCACGCAGCACCGGACGGCGATCGATGCCGCCGTCGCCGCCGGCGCGGAACGGATCCTGTACACCAGCGCCCATGGGACCGGTGTCGACACCCCCTACCCGCCGCTCTCGATCCATGCGGCCACGGAGGCGCACCTCGCCGCCTCAGGCGTTGCCTGGACCGCGCTGCGCAACGGCTTCTACGGAGACCTCGGGCAGCTGCTCGGCCCGTGGCAGAGCACCGGAGCGATCGCCAAGCCCGCCGACGGCCCGTTCACCTGGGTCGATCGGCGCGATGCCGCCGAGGCCGCCGCGACGATCCTCACCGGGGACGCCCCGCTCGAGGGGCCGGTCGAGCTGACGCCGTCCTCTCCGGTCACTCTCGCGGACTTCGCCGCGGCGGCCTCCGAGCTCACCGGGCGTCACGTCGAGCGACTTGTCGTCGAGGACGAGCAGTGGGTCGCCGGGGAGACCGAGAACGGTGTGCCGGAAGCGGCCGCACGCTTCACGCTCTCGATGTTCCAGGCGACCCGCAGCGGCCATTTCGCACGCACGGATTCCACGCTCGCCCGGCTCCTCGGACGGGAGCCGCGCAGTATCGCCGAGCAGCTGGCGGGGGCGGCTCGCTGAGCTGCGGGGGCTCGCGGCCTGCGCGTCAGAACTCCGCCACCGGGTCCATGACCGACAAGCCCAGGTGTTCGGCAACCGTCTTCATCGTCGTGTCGTGACTGGCGACCGTGAGCGGAGCACCGACCAGGAGCGCCGTCGCCAGGTGGAGAGCGTCGAGAGTCCTGACGTGCCGCTCGATCGACTCCGCCACCGTATGGGTCTCCCGGCTGATCTCGAGCATGCCCACACGATCGAGAAGCGCCGTCCCGTCCGCGAGCGAACTGCCGTCGCGTCGCAGGACCCGGACCACCTCGGTCCGCAGGAGGCGGGAGGAGACATGCGTCGTCCCGGGAGTCTGCATCCACGACTGCAGCCGGGCACGCTCGGGAACGTCCAGGATCGTGCGGAGCGCGACCGAGGAATCGAGGTAGACGATGTGCGCGGTCACGAGTCAGTGATTCCCGCGCATCTCGTCGAGCAGCGCGTCGACCTCGCCCTCGGCGTACGCCCTTCCACCTGGGTGGCTGGGCCAGGGCGCGGGCGTCGACGCGGGCGGCGTGTATCGCCCCTCGCGTTCGAGCCGGACCAATGCTGTGTCCTGCTCTCGGACCGTGCTGACCCTCCAGCGCGGCGTGCCTCGCTCGGTCACCACGACATCGTCGGTGTCAGTGACCCGCGCGAGCACGGCCGCGGTGTGCTGGTTGAGCTCGCGCTTGTTGATGGCCTGCATGACACTCATTGTACTACGCATGTCTGACATTGAAGGGAGGGTCAGAAGTCGGTCTCCGATGCCGAGCACGGTGCGTCGCCGGTCGCGAGCGGAGAGCTCGCGACGCGCGACAGGGCCGGGGCCGTCTCGCCGTGGAGTCGGGGGCTCAGGAGCGCTGGATCTTCTTCACGGCCTTGCCGCGGGCCAGCTCGTCGACGACCTTGTCCATGTACCGGATCTTCTGCATCAGCGGGTCCTCGATGTCGTGGCCTGCGCTCGGTCGCCGTCGCCGCGTGCTTCCTCGTGCGACGCACTCTGCGACGAACAGGACGGATGCCCCGGTCCCGACGCCCGCGCCCGTGGCATCACATCTCCTGCAGCGACCACGGATAACCGTCCGGATCCTCGAAGAACGCGAAGCGGGACCCCGGCATGCCCTCGGGGCCGAGCTGCTGGACGGCACTGATGGGGACGTCCCGTGCGGTCAGCGCGGCGACCGCGGCGTCGATGTCCTCGACGACCAGTTGGGGACAGGTCGACGAGGGCGGCCGGCCGATCGGCATCCCCTCACCGATCACGACCGAGCAGTCAGAGTGCACCACCCGATGAAACGCTCATCCGAGCGACGGGCGACGGCAATGCGAACGCCCGACCCGTCATCGGACATCTGGCGGCATCCTGCCAAGAATCGCTCGATGCGGGATCGGTCCGTCCACGGCGGTGAGTCCCAAAAGCGCATCACCTGAGCATTGCTCTGCAGCGCATAGAGATCCTCGCCGTCGGCGTCAAGGAACGGCCGCAACAACAGACGGTCGGTGTGCAACGTCGGCACCGGGAGGGACACGAATCCCAGCCTCTCACGGATTGCCGCGGACTCGCCTGCGCAACCGGAGACGGCCCGGCCAGCGGATGCTGCGCCGACAACGTCGCACTATGAATCTCCCTTCCACCGAGTTCCGACAGAGATGGCTGTCCTCTGGATCGCGACTCCGACAGTGGTGGCGACGACGGCAGCAGCGTGAGCCGGTCATCGATCAGTCCGCGAGTCGGTCCCATGGGTGTCCAACACCTGCTCGATCACCTCGGCCGCCCTGGGAGCGCCGCCGGCTGCGACGCACTCCTCGCGCATCCGAGCCAGTCGTCGGTGCACGTCGGGGTCCTCGGCCACTGCGTCCACCGCTGCCCAGAGCGACGAGGCGTCGAGGTTCTCGGGGCTCAGTGCCCGGCCGAGTCCGAGTTCGGCGATCCGATCGGCTTTCGCGCGCTGCTCGGCCATCTGCGGCACCGCCACCATCGGGACCTGATGGTCGATTCCTTCCATCGTGCTGCCCATTCCGGCGTGCGTGACGAAGGCGCGCGCATGGCGAAGAACGGCGAGCTGCGGCACCTGTTCATGGACCTCGACGTTGTCCGGGACCGACCCGAGACCGTCGGGGTCGACCTGGTCGCCGATCGCGAGGACCACGTGCCACGGGCGGGCAGCGGCCGAGGAGATCATCATCCGGAAGAAGTCGGGCTGGGCGTTGTAGCCGGTGCCCAGCGCGACGAGCAGGACGGGAAGGTCGCCGGCAGGAGGGGTCCAGTCAGTCTGGAAGGACCGCTGGGTCAGGGCTGGTCCCACGAAGTCCCAGCCGGTGAAGGTGTCGCCGGCGTATTGGAAGGCGCGCGGGATGGTGACCAGCCGCGCTGCGGCCAGCTTGCCCTGCATGAAACTGCCGATGTCACGGATGCCCTGGCTGCGCAGGTAGCGTCCGATCCGGAGAATCTGCCACAGGAACCGCGGGCTCAGCGGGTTGATCTTGGTGTAGGCGTTCATCGACCAGTGCTCGTTGCCCACGAAGTTCGGCCACGTCTCGACCGCCGATACATCCCAGTGATGCGCCAGGACCCTCCCCCACCAGGCGAGTGTGCCATCGTGCAGGACGAGGTCGGGAGGTGGCGCGTGGATGAGCCGAGGCACCATGGCCGCCGTCTCGTCCAGCAGCAGCCCCATGGCCCCGATGAGCTCCTTGCCATGCATCTGCGGCGGGCCGCCCTCGAGCTGCTCCCAGGTGGAGGTGACCGGCTCGAACCGGGCGCCGGTCTCGATGATGCGTTCGGCGAACATCTGCGGGGCCCAGTACGTCACCTGGTGCCCACGCCGGACCAGCTCAGTCACGATGCCGAGGGTCGGATTGACGTGTCCGGCACCCAGCGGCCCGTATGCATAGACGGTGGCCATGGCCGTGATGCTACGCGGGAGGTTCCGGGTGGTGAGGTGAAGTGCCGAGCGCGGGTCCTCCAATGGGCCTTGGGCCACCGTACGAGGCCTTCGAATCAGGCACACCATGATGGTGGTCCCACGCGGTGAAGCGGGACTCCACCACGTGCCCACGGTTAGCAACCTCATTCACCGGCCCCGCGCGAAGCCGGCGGCCGACCAGCGCAGCCGCGGATGCTGAACAGCCTTTCTCTTCTCCGCGTCCAGGCCCTCGAGACCTCGAGTCGACACGAGAAACGGTGGTAGGTAGACTGGCCTACCTAGATCGCTCGAAGGCAAGGTGGACATGGGAAGAGCAAGGGAGCGGCTGCTCGTCGCCGCGTCGAGGCGGTTCTACGACGACGGCGTGCATGCAACAGGGATCGACACGATCACCTCCGAGGCCGGAGTCGCGAAGAAGAGCCTCTACAACAACTTCTCATCGAAGGCAGAGCTCGTCAGCGCCTACGTCGACGCCCGCCATGAGGAGTGGCTCGACCTGCATCGGGAGCGCTCTGCGAAAGCTTCGACAGCCACGGACCGGGTCCTGGCGGTCTTCGACGCCTACATCGACCACGCGAACGACGGCCACGACAACGGCTACCGAGGATGCGGGCTGCTCAATGCGGCCGCCGAATTTCCCGCGGGACACCCCGCGCGTGACGCCGTGCGCGGACACAAGGAGCAGGTGGAGCGGATCCTGTTCGAAACACTGGAAGCCGTGGTCACCGAGGCCGAGGCGCTGGAGCTGGCCGAGCACTTCAGCTTCCTCCTCGAAGGAGCCGTCGCACGGGCCGGTCTCGAGGGCACCCCTGCGCGCCTGGAGCACGCCCGGGCCATCGCATCACGGATGCTGGCCGCACTGTGAAGCGAGGCTCCCTCACCGGCATCTTCGCGGTGCTCGTTGCCGCCTTCCTGTGGGGCACCACGGGGACCGCGGCGACGTTCGCACCGTCAGTCGGGCCGCTGGCCATGGGCGCGGCAGCGCTCGGCATCGGCGGCATCCTGCAGGCGGTCATCGCTGCCCCTTCGCTCCGCCGGGAACGTCCCGCACTGTCTTCGCAACGTGGGACAGTGCTCGCCGGAGCCGCAGCCGTGCTGATCTACCCGCTGGCCTTCTACAGCTCGATGCATCTGGCTGGCGTCGCGGTCGGCACGGTCGTGTCCCTCGGCTCTGCCCCGATCGCCTCGGGCCTTCTGGAACGGGTGATCGAGCGACGCAGGCTCAGCGGCTGGTGGATGCTCGCAGCGGCGCTCGGCATCGCGGGGAGCACATTGCTGTGCGTTGCGAAGATGCACGATGCGCCGAGCGAGGCGTTCCCCACGGTCGCCGGTATCGTCCTCGGCCTGGTCGCCGGAGCGACGTACGCCCTGTACTCGTGGAGCGCTCACCGCCTCATGAACCGCGGCGTCGGGCGCGCGGCAGCGATGGGTGCTGTCTTCGGCCTGGGCGGCATCGCCCTGATGCCCGTGCTCCTGCTCACCGGCGCACCGCTCGTCGCCTCGGCTCAGGCGTTCACGGTCGGGACCTACATGGCGCTGATCCCGATGTTCCTGGGATATCTGCTCTTCGGGTACGGCCTCACGCATGTCTCCGCAAGCACCGCGACGACGCTCACCCTGGCCGAGCCCGCCGTCGCCGCCGTCCTGGCCGTGGTCATCGTCGGAGAGCGCCTGCCCGTCATCGGCTGGGCCGGGCTCGCGGGCATCTGCGCCTCGCTCCTGATCCTCGCCCTCGCACCAGCGACGCACGGGGCCGCCACCGAGACGTCGTCTTCGAACAGGCGCCCCGTGAGGCAAGGAGCCTGAACCAGGCCGCTGCGGCAGGACGTCGCCGGACTCGGAGACCCATTCCGACTGCCGGGAACGAATCGCCCGGTGCAGCCCAGATGGTTCGCGGCTTCACCGGCTATCTGCAGGGTGCGCTCGATCGCGTCCCGCGCCGTGCTCATCAGGGCCGTGCCACCGTCAAGAGCAGCGCCATGGCGCGGCCATCGAGCTCGACCGCGTCGTTAGGCTGGTGGGATGGCGACAGTACTCCTCGTGCGGCACGGCCGCACCACGGCCAATGCGACGGGACAGCTGGCTGGGCGGACCGCCGGCGTCAGGCTGGACCAGCTCGGACGGAAGCAGGCGGCGCTGACCGGGGACAGGATCGCGGCCGCGCCCGTGGTCGGGGTCGTCTCGAGCCCCCTCGAGCGCTGCACGGAGACCGCCGGAGCCATCGTCGAGCGCCAGAAGGGCGCACCGCCCTCGTCGGTCGAGCCCGAGCTCATGGAGTGCGACTACGGCCAGTGGCAGGGGCGCCAGCTCAGCGATCTCGCGACCGAGGACCTGTGGCGGGTCGTGCAGTCACAGCCTTCCGCCGCCGTCTTCCCCGGTGGCGAGTCCATGGCGGGGATGCAGGCCCGGGCGGTGGCAGCGATCCGACGCCACGATGCCGCCGTCGAGGCCGAGCACGGACCGGGCGCGGTGTGGGTGGCGGTGAGCCACGGCGACATCATCAAGTCGATCCTGGCCGACGCGCTCGGCATGCACCTCGACGTCTTCCAGCGGCTCGAGGTGGGCCCCGCCTCCGTGTCGATCGTGAGCTATGGCGCGAGCCGGCCGCGGGTCTCGGCGACCAACACGGATTCCGGTGACCTGTCCTGGCTCGCACAGGCGATCGCCTCCGGCGACGCGCCCGTGGGCGGCGGTGCCGGCACGCCCGACGCGGACGGCAGCGCCAGGGCGCCCGACGCGGACGGCGGCGGTGCAGGCACATCCGACGCAGACAGCCGAACGCCTAGGATCGTCACATGACCGACGCACCTGCACATGTTCACGAGTTCGACTGGCCGGACCGGGTCGTCATCGGGACGGTCGGGCGTCCGGGAGCCCGGACGTTCTACCTGCAGGCGCGCGCAGGGGCACAGATCGTGAGCATCGCACTCGAGAAGCAGCAGTCGGCTCTGCTCGCGCAGAGGATCGACGAGATCCTCGACCAGCTCATCGCCGTCGAGGGCAACCGCTACAGCGTTCCCACCGGCACTCCCGTCGAGCTCGTCGACAACGATCAGCTCGAAGCCGTCCAGGAGCAGTTCCGCGCAGGAACCATCGGCATCGGATGGGACCCGACCACAGCGCAGGTGATCATCGAGGCACACCCCCTCCTCCTCGACGACGACGAGCTCGACCGAGGCGCTGAGGTGGAGTCCGAGATGCTGCGGGTGAGGATGCCGGTCGGCGCTGCCCGTGCGTTCACCCAGCGCACCCTGGAGGTCGTGGACGCCGGGCGTCCCCTGTGCACGCTCTGCGGCTATCCCATCGACCCCGACGGTCACATCTGCACCATTCCCGGGTTCTGATGACCGCGACGGACCTGGCGACCGCCGATCTGACGCTCACCGGCCGCATCACGACGGCGTCCAACGCGACGTTCCTGGGCAGCGTCGGTGACGCGGTGGTCGTCTACAAGCCGGTGGCGGGTGAGGCCCCGCTCTGGGACTTCCCCGCCGGCACGCTGGCCCGCCGGGAGATGGCCGCCTACCTGATCTCCCAGACCCTCGGATGGGGCGTCGTGCCGCGCACCTGGATGCGAGACGGCCCGATGGGCGAAGGGATGGTGCAGCTCTGGCAGGAGCAGGATCCCACCCAGCGCGCCGTGGACCTGATCGCGACGGACCACCTGCCCGCGACGGGCTGGAGAAGCGTTCTCGAGGGACAGGACCAGGACGGGCAGAGGATCACCCTCGCCCATGAGGACACGCCGCCGCTCCGACGCATGGCGGTGTTCGACCTGATCGTCAACAACGCCGATCGCAAGGGCGACCACATCCTCGCCATGGCCGACGGACATCGCTACGGCGTCGACCATGGGCTCACCCTCCACCGCGACGACAAGCTCCGCACAGTCCTCTGGGGATGGCTGGGAGACGCTCTGACCACCGAGGAGCGCGACGGCGTCGACCGTGTCACCAACGGGCTGCACGGCGAGTTGGGCCGACGCCTGACGGACCTGCTCAGCGCGGAGGAGATCGCCTCGCTCGCCGCGCGCTGTGCCCAGCTGCGCGCGGCAGGGCGGTTCCCGGCGCCGAGCGGTGAGATGCCGGCGGTGCCGTGGCCTCTCTTCTGAGGGCCGCCGCATGCTCCGGCGATGCCTCCGCGCTCGGTGGGGACATCGATGACTCCCGAGCTGGTCGCGGGATGCGGCCCCACTGCACAGGGAAGCGGAACTCCACCGAGTTCCGCAGCCGAACAACCTTTGACGTCAGGCGACCTGCATACGCCCAGTCGGTGACCGCATCGATGGACAGGTGCACCGAGCCTGTGCGCGCGGCGGCGATCTCAGCAACGCATGTCTTTCCGACTCCGGGAAGACCGGAGATCACGATGAGACGCCCGGTCATGCGACCTGCAACGGCGTGATCGCGGCAACCTTGTCGCGCAGTGCACGGCGCTCAAGCCGGAGCTCGTAGTTCGACTGCAGATTCATCCAGAGCTCCTCGGACGTTCCGAAGTAGCGCGCCAGACGGATCGCCGTATCAGCAGTGATCCCCCGCTTGCCGTGCACGATCTCGTTGATCCGGCGCGGCGGCACACCGATGGACACGGCAAGCTTGTTCTGCGTGATACCGAAGCCCTCGATGAAATCCTCCATCAGGATCTCTCCCGGGTGGATCGGCTCGATCAGGTCGCGCTCAGTGGTAGTCGACGAGTTCGACATTGTCCGCACCTCCCTCTCTCCAGACGAAGCAGAGACGCCATTGCGCATTGACGCGGATGCTGTGCTGCCCGCGTCGGTCGCCGACCAGACGCTCCAGGCGGTTGCCCGGCGGGACCCTGAGGTCCTCGACATCCTTCGCCGCATGAATCAGCTCGAGCTTCCGCAAGGTCGCCCGCTGCACCGTCCGGTCAACGCGCTTGACGTACTGCTCATGCCAGATGCGCTCGGTGTCCTTGCTGCCGAACGATCTGATCACGAGACCAGTGCATAACGGATGCCGTCAATAACGCTAGACGTTAAACCGGAACTCCACCACGTGCCCACACGTAGGGCCATCACGAGCAGGAACTTGCACACTGCCCTTCTGACCTTCCGTCTGATCGGCGCGCAGTGCTCGCAACGCCGACGAATGTCGGCAGACGGTTCCGGTCATGCCAGCAGACCGCCCAGGACGAGCTCCGAGAGCAGCTCGTGATCCTCCGCGTCGCCAGGACGCCCCAGCAATGCCGCGAGAGGCGGCTGCACATAGAGGCTCGTGGGAGCGGTGACGAGGAAGTAGAACATGTACCACGGCATCGGCCGGCACTCCCCGGTCGCGACGACTCGCTCGAAGATCGCCCGGAGTTCGTCGTTCACCGGGCGGATCAGGTCGTAGATGTAGGCGAGCCGCTCAGTGTCCTGACGTGATTCCTGATCGATCAGGGCTGCCAGCCCGGCCTCGTCGAACGCCGTACGGTGCATGGCCCTGACTGCCCCGATGAGCCGCGTCAGGTCGTCCGGGGCATCAGCGCGCAGTGCCTCCACGACCGGCGGTCCCGACTTACTCACCGCATGCTCGACTGCGGCTTGCCAGAGCTTCTCTTTGTATCCGAAGCGGTCGGAGAGGAAAGTGTGCCCCATCCCGAGCTCGGCGCTCAACCGGCGCAACGAGACGGCGTCGTAACCCTGCACCGCGAACACCGCGAGGGCGCTGGACAACACGTGATCCGCGTCGATCGTCTCGTCGTCAGCCGCAGGGCGGCCCGGACGTCGTCGATCTTCCATCTCTCCTCCTCGATCCAATCGATCACCCTACTTTAAATCAGGCACATGCCGGATTAGGGTGGCACGGACGGCTCGCTTCAATCGAGGAGATCTCATGCCCCGCATCGCGCCCGACATCACCATCCCCGATCTGCGAGGACGACGCGCGATCGTCACCGGCGCGAGCGACGGCATGGGGCTCGGCATCGCGAGGAAACTCGCCGCCGCAGGCGCGACCGTCCTCATGCCCGTCCGCACTCCCAGCAAGGGCGAGGCGGCGGTCGACACCATCAAGTCCTCGGTCCCCGAAGCAGACGTCTCCCTGGCATCGCTCGACCTGGCATCACTCGACTCTGTCGACGCCTTCGCGCGAACGGTCCTGAACGAAGGCGATCCGATCCATATCCTCATCAACAATGCCGGGATCATGACGCCGCCCGAGCGTCGCGTCTCCCCCGACGGGTTCGAGCTGCAGCTCGCCACCAATCACCTGGGTCACGTTGCCCTCGTCGCACACCTCCTGCCCGTTCTGCAGCGCGGACGCGCCCGCGTCACGTCGCAGATCAGCGTCGCCGCGAACCAACACTCGATCAACTGGGAGGACCTGAACTGGGAGCGCAGATACGCCCCGGACCCTGCCTACAGCCAGTCCAAGATCATGCTCGGACAGTTCGGCCTCGAGCTCGAACGCCGTTCTCGAGAAGCCGGATGGGGCATCTCGAGCAACCTGGCTCATCCCGGCGTCGCGCCGACGAACCTGCTCGCGGCACGACCCGACCTGGGGCGCGCCCGCGAAACCCCACGCCGGAAACTCATCCGAACGCTGTCCGCCCGCGGAGTTCTCTTCGGAACGGTCGAGAGTGCCCAACTCCCCGCCCTGCTCGCCGCGACATCTCCCAACGCGCACGGCGGGTCCTTGTACGGCCCTCGCGGGTTCCTGCATCTCGGCGGAGCGCCGGCTGAGCAACCGCTCTACTCCCGGCTCACACGTGCGCAGGAGGCGGCGCGGACATGGGAGACATCGGAGCGACTAGCGGGCGTGGCGTTCCCTGCGTGAGCGAGCACGACGGCGCGAGCGGAGACGCGACCGCGCATCGGACGCCCACCCCGCCTTGGCCGGGACGACGCCGAAAGAAGGGGACACGTCACTCATTCACTCTCGCCGCGGCCGCGACCGAGCGCGCCAGCCATGCCGGGGCGCGCCCGTGATGCTGGGGCGGGATCAGCTCACCGGCCTCGCAGCACGCGACGAGTTGATGCGTCCGCCGCTCCCACGTGTCAGACTGCTTCGCGGACATGATCCAGTGGTGGACGGCCTTGCGGTACCCCGGTGTCGCCGCGTCGAGAAACGCAACGGACCGCGGCGACGCATCGATGATCGCCTGCAACGCAGGAGCGATCCCCGCCTCGGCGTTCTCATGCGTGTAGACACCGGATCGATCAGCGGAACGCCGCTCATACGCCGCGATTCCAGCCTGATGCATACGCCCCTGCGACGTCAGCCGCTCGACATGCGCGATGTTCACGTTCGACCACGTGCTTCGGTGCCTGCGCGGCGACCAGCGCTGGCGACGTGAATCGTCGTCGATCCTCTGCGACACCGAATCGATCCACCCGAAGCACAGTGCCTCGATCACCGCGTCGGCCCAGGTGAGGCCGCGATCAGGGACATGGGCGAGGCGGAGCTCCATCCACAGTTCGCTCTCGGTGTCGTGATAGCGCTCAAGCCACGCGCGGAACTCACCGGCGTCACGGAAGAAGACGGCCGGACGCTCGGCTGACCCGCCAGGAGTCCCCGGCCCACGTCTCATGCCCCCACCTCGCTCGCCATGTGTGCGCGGCGCGCGAGAACGGCGAACGCCTCAGCGAGAGCAGGAGGCTCGACGCCGTCAATATCGGCCTCGAAACGGAGGAACGCAGCGGCAAGAGCGCCCCATGACCACGACCCGGCGCGCAGTCGGCACCGCTCGTCGGCGAGCTCCTCGACGGTTCCGTCACCGGCGAAGGGATGAACGCCACGCGCCGGCAGATCGAGGACCACTGCCCCCTCGCACGGCCAGCGATCGACGTGGTCCGAGCCTTTGAAACGCGCCGAGACGAACGCGGCAACGGAGCCGCCAGGGATGGCCCGCGGGGTGAAAAGCGCCCCATGCGGAGGGCGCAGCACCAGGCGGTCCACACGCAGCGTGCGCCAGCCATCGTTGTCGAGGTCCCACGCGAGCAGGTACCAGCGCCCACCTAGGGTAATGAGACCGTGAGGCTCCAGGCGATTCCGCTCGAGCGTCGTGTCCGCTCTGCTGTAGTCCACACGGAGGATCCGACAGTCGCGGACCGTGGCCGACAGCTCGACGAGGACCTCGGGCGGTACGACGGGCGGAGGACTATCGCCGGGGCGCGCCGACAGTGACGTGACCGGCATGCCGTCGAGCCGATGCCGCAGCCGGCTCGGCAGCACCTGGCGCAGCGTGGCTAGTGCGCGCGCCGCCCCCTCTTCGATGCCGCTTCCCGGAAAGACGTTGGACTCGAGAGCGATCGCCAGGGCGACCGCCTGATCGTCGTCGAACAGCAGCGGCGGCAGGTCGGCCCCGCCTTCGAGGCGGTAACCGCCGTCCGGGCCGGTGAGCGCGCCGACCCGATATCCCAGCGCCCGCAGCCGCTCGATGTCGCGACGTACAGTGCGCTCGCTCACCTCGAGCCGCCCGGCGATTTCGGGCCCCGACCAGTCGCGGCGCGCCTGCAGGAGCGAGAGGAGTTGCAGCAGGCGGTATGTCTGTTCGGCCATGAAACCACTGTAGATCGAGTTGCGGACAGAAGCTGACCTAGTTGGCGTGGATCGTGATCTGACGCCGGGACGGCCCGGCGAAGAACTCTCAAGGAGCTGAACCATGAGCATCATCACCACCACGCACCTGAACTTCCGCGGCGATGCCCGCCCGGCGCTCGACTTCTACCGGTCGGTGTTCGGCGGCGACATCACCGCCTCCTCGTATGCCGACTTCGGCATGCCCGCCGATGCGTCCGGCGCAGGCGGGCTGGTATTCGGCATGCTCGCTTCGCCATCGGGCTTCCGGCTGATGGCGTACGACATCCCACACCAGACGGGCGGATCCGCGGATCATGCCGGCACGACGACCCGCGAGAACGGGATGACCATCACCGACCAGCCCGCCTTCGTGTCCGTGCGCGGCGAAACTCTCGATGAGATCCAGCACTACTGGAGCGGCCTCACCGACGACGCAACGGTGATCGAACCACTCGCCGCCTCGTCATGGAGTCCCGGATTCGGCATGCTCACCGACCGCTTCGGCGTGACCTGGATCCTCGACGTCGCCGCCTGACACCGCGTATTCGTCGTCGGGGCCATCTGTGCGGTGCCCCGACGACGAATCGCCGAATCCGCGATCTTCGCCGGAGCCACAGACGGTTGACCTGCGGAGAAGTCAGCCACCTCGCTGGCTATGCCGCAGCATCACGCGTCCGAACCGGACCCACACTTACACATTGAACCGGAACTCCACCGAGTTCCGGCACAGACCAACCTCTGACTATCAGTAGCCAGGTTGCCAGCGCTAATCATCCCGCGGGTCAGCGCGTTGCTCTGATCAGTTCGTACAGTGCACGGCCGAGACCAGGTGCGCATAGCCACCGGCGATGCACAGGAGCATTCTCACCACCATGCGGTCGGCGAGTTATGGCAGGGGATCGCAGTTGAAAAGCAAAGCGCGTAGCTCGCTCCTGAGCACCGCGATCGGGCGCAGAAGGATCTCAGGTAGAGGTTGCCAAGTCATCACAGTCATCGAGCGCCGGCTGTTTCGATGTCGTGTACGCGGTGTGGGCGGCGAGAATAGCCGTCACGGCGAGTACGGCGGCGCTCAACGCAATCACCGGCAGGTGATCGATCAGCAGCATCGCTGCGATCGTGATCCCCACCAGCACGGCTGCTGCGATGAATCGGGACCGTGCGAGGCGTCCGAATCGGGACCGGAGGAACAAGAGGTTCCCTGCCAGGTATACGAGCGGACCTGCGGCCGTCACGAGAACGATTGCGGGCGTGAGGTGGTCGTGGGAGAGCCGTAGCTCGATGGAGACGGCAACGAGGATCGCGCCCAAGACCATGAAAGCATGCGCGTAGGCATAGGCCGAACGGAGAGCTCCGGTTGACGAGTCGCCGCCTTGGGTATCAGGGCCAGCAAGGGCGAAGTAGTTCCACCAGAGCACGAACAGAGATGCGAAGCCGACGAGCATGCTCAGGGCGAGCGACGCAGTGAGCTGACCTTGGGCGACAATGCTGCCGCCCATGAGCAGGATCGACTCGCCGAGGGCGATGATGAAGACGAGACGGTTGCGCTCGGCCAGGTGCTCGGCGTCCGTGTCCCACTGGTCCATGGGCGCTGCGCCGATGCCGGGGATCCGGTAGTGGGCCAGCGGGGCCGCGTAGTCGATGAGCACCGCGATTAGCCAGAGACCCAGCCGCCATTCAAGGGGCAGTGCCGCACCGAGGACCCAGAAGATGCCGGCCATCAAGGTCCACAGCAGCAGCATGCGGTAGTTGGCAGCGAGCTGATGGCCGCGGTAGGCGATCATCATGAAGACCGGGCGAAGGATGCCCATGAACACGTAGCACCCGACGAACAACCAGGCTCCGTCACCGAAGGCACTGGGGATGGCGATCGACATGCCCAGTGCGGCAAGCATGAGCACCCCGGAGAGCAGCTGCACTAGGGTGCGGCTCGGATCCAGCCAGTTCATCGCCCAGGCGGTGTAGTTCCAGCCCCACCACACCGCGGCGAACACCACGATGGTCTGGGCAGCGCCTTCCCAGGAGAGGTGCTCGATGAGCAGGTGCGAGAGCTGGATGATGGCGAAGACGTAGACCAGGTCGAAGAAGAGCTCGACGGGGCCGGCCTCGGATCGACGGTGCCCGGTGCGCGCGAGCGGGAAGGTAGTCATGGTTGGCGAACCTCGTGTGTGTTGTGCGGGGCCTCGAGGACGACAGCAACGAGCGGGCGTCCCTTTGGCTGAACGCCCGCTCGAGATGCCAGTGTTGGCTCTAGCCTTCGCGGATCGTCATCTTCGCGAGCTTGTCGCCGCCGACGTCGAAGACGAACTTCGAGCGGCCGTTGGCGTGGTCGGAGCGCCAGTCGCCGATGACGGTGATCGTGTCGCCGGCGGTCTCGACTTCCTCGACGGCGAGAGTGCCGTGGGAGCCGATGAACTCCTTGTCGCTCCAGGCCTTGATCTGCTCGCGCCCGTTGAAGGTGCGGCCCCAGTCGTCTACAGCCCCGTCAGGAGCGAAGGCGTCCAGGAAGGCCTGTTCGTCGTGCCTATTGACGGCGGCGATGAACGAGGCCACGGGTTCGGGGACGGTGGATGCTGCCATGAGGTGCTCCTCTTCTCGAAGGGTCGGGCTCAGCGAGTGGTGTAGCCGCCGTTGGCGAAGATGGTCTGCCCGGTAATCCACCAGCCCTCGGAGGCGAGGAAGCGGACGATCGGGGCGATGTCCTCGATCTTGGTGAGCTGGTTGCTCATGCCCTGGGACTTGTGGAACTCGACGCGCTCCGGGGTCTCCTGGGCGTAGAAGAACGGGGTGTCCATGGGGCCGGGCGCGATCGCGGTGACGGAGATTCCCCGGTCCGAGAACTCCTTGGCCGCGGCGCGGGTGAAGTGCTCCACCGGCGACTTACCACCGGCATAGGTGGAGTAGCCATCCGTGAACGCAGCCAACAGCGCGGTGACGATGGTGATGATCTTGCCGCCGTCGGCGAGGTTCTTCCCGGCCTCCTGGATGAAGAAGTACGCGGCCTTGGAGTTGATGTCGAACATCGAGTCGTACTCGTCCTCGGTGGTCTCCATGATCGGCTTGCGCAGCACCTTGCCGGCCGTGTTCACCGCGACATCGATCTTCCCGATCGCCGCCTCCGCGTCGGCGAACAGGCGGGCCACGTTCGCGGGGACCGTGAGATCGCTCTGAAAGATCACGCCCTTGCCCCCAGCGGCTTCGACTGCGGCGAGCGTCCGCTCCGCGTCGGCGCCGCTGGAGTCTGAGTTGTAGTGGATCGCGACGTTCGCGCCCGCCTCCGCCGCCTGGCGAGCGATGAGCCCGCCGAGGTTCTTTGCGCCGCCCGCGATCAACACGTTCTTGCCGTCGAGTGTGTGCTCGGCCATGATGCTCCCTCTATATCTTCGATATGCCACAGTATCTGTCTGCTACATGAGCTAACGTAGCACCATGACAGGAGCACCGACAAGCGATACACGGGAGCGGATGATCGCGGCTGCCGCGGACCTCATCGCCGCCTCCCCCGGGGAGGAGTTCTCCCTGCGCGCTGTGTGCGACGCCGTCGGGGTGAAGATGCCCACGCTGTATCACTTCTTCGGGTCCAAGCAGGGACTGATCGACGCGGTCATCGAGCACGGGTTCGACCTGTACTTGGGGGAGAAGGCGTCGATGGAGTCCTCGGGCGATCCCATCCAGGACATCCGCGCCGGCTGGGACGCCCACGTCGCATTCGGCCTGACCAACCCCGGGTTCTACACACTCATGTACGGCAACGTCAGACCCGGATACTCGCCAGCCGCCCAGTCACGACCCAGTGAGATCCTGCGTGGACTCACGGCGAGGGCTGCCGATCAGGGCAGGCTCATCGTCCCTTCCGAGCAGGCCGCCGCGCATATCCTCGTGAGCAACATCGGCGTCACCCTGCGACAGCTCATCCTGGCAGCGCCGGATCCTGCCCTCTCTCAAGCTGTCCGTGAAGGCGCTATCTCGGCGATCACCGGTAAGGGAATGCGAGCCGACAACCCGCTCACCACCGCCATCGAGCGCGCCGCAGCACAACCAGATGTCCTTGGTAAGGCAGAGACCCAGCTCCTCATCGAATGGCTCGACCGGCTGGGCAGGGATAACGAGAAGCTGCAGTAGGCGAGTGCCAACTAACTACGGAGAGGCACAGCGGTTCAGGAGGTAGAGAACAGACCTTCTTCGATCAAGCCAACGCCGTGCCTATGGGCAGGATTCGCGCCCGGATGCAGAGTGCCTAACTGGCTCTTCGCGGTTCGTGGTGAATGACCCTGCTGTGGAGGGTGTTCACGCTACGGTTCTCGCGGCGCTGGTCAGCAGGATACGCATCCGGTAGTTCTCCGCGTTGCGGAATCCGCGGCCGGTGCGTTTGATGTTCTTGATGCCGGTGTTCGCGGCCTCGACGCGGGCGGTGGTCGCGCCGGTGACGATGGGGACCTCGATCGCGTCCCACCAGGCCACGACGGTGTCGTAGAGCTTTGTCGCCTCGGGCATGTTCGCGATCTGGGCGAAGTAGCCCATCCGCATCCGTTCGTCCCAGGCCTGGGCGAGGGTGTCGGTGGCCAGCAGGCGGCGGAGTTGCTCCTTGATGCCCCAGGCGGCGGAGAGCTCGTCGGTGGGGTCATCGGTGCGGAACACGTCCTCGAGCCGCTCCCAGGCTCGCGGGGTGAGGGTGTCGCCGCCGCGTAGCAGCAGCATCCGGTGGGCCCAGGCCGGGTCGTCCTTGCGGCCCCGGCGACCGCGGTGGGTGCGGGCCAGGCGCTGCCTGATGGTGGTGACCATGTCGTTGCCGAGCTTTACGAGGTGGAACTTGTCGACCGAGACCGCGGCGCGGGGCAGGTAGGTCCGTAGTGCTTTGCGGAACGCGGCCGAGGGGTCGATCGCGACGATCTCGATCCGCTCCCGCCAGGCCTCGGAGCGCTGGGCGAGCCAGTCCCCGACGGTGGCGCTGTCGCGGCCGTCGACGATGCCCAGGACCTGCCCGGTGGCCAGGTCGACCAGTGTCGTCATCCACGGCTCGAACCGCCTCCAGGAGCCCTGATCGGTGCGGAACCAGCGCACTGACCGGTAGCGGTGCTCATCGATGCCCAGCCGGGTCACGCACGTCTTCTCGACGTCGGTCAGGACCACGGCAGCGGCGCTGAGGGCGGCCTGGACCAGCCACCACGAGACGCCGTGGGCCCGGGCGACCTCGGAAGCTGCCCGGCCGGAGGTGATCACGGCCGAGACGACTTGATCGCGCAGCCTGGTGGTCGAGCGGGCGTATCGGGGGATCTGCTCGGTGGCCTCAGCGAACGTGCCCCGGGCGCAGGCCGGCTCGAGACAGAACCAGCGCCGCTTGGCCCACACCACCACCGTCGCCCCGGCGACGGGAACGTCCCTGACTTGCTGCATCCGGCGGGAGTGGACCTGCGTCGCGAGCGCCCCGCAGGACGGACAGCCCGGCGGGACGGTCGAGGCGATCACCACCCGCCGGCTGCCATCGGGCAGGTCGACGGCATCGATGACGCGGTAGTTGGGCAGGTTGAAGATCGTGCTCGCAGCATCCCGCTGCGAACCAGTATTCTCGTGCACAGGCTCGTGGTCCTCTGGAATGTGGATGTCTTGACAACACCCATCACAGCAGGACCACGAGCCGTTCTACGCCAACGACGCGACGCTCCCCATCACCACGAACCGGGAAGAGCCGCCTAACTCAACGAGAGGTAAATCGCCCACAGAGACTCCTTCTCGAGGGACGAAATCAACCTTACCGGCCAGAGACAACGGGATGCCGTCTAGCCCGTCGGACCCCACCTGACGCTAGTTTGAAAAGCGGAATTCAACGGCGTTCCGGCACAAACCAACCTCAGAGATCGCCGTCGGCCCCGACACCTCCAAGACGTGCGCCAAAGCCAGCGCAGAGCAAGTGAGCGCATCCGTCAGCGCTATCCACCAGCACGTCCAACTGACCGGTTGGCCGCCGTCGGAGGCATATTCTCACGGCCCGCGCCTTGGCGCTGCGGATCAGACGTCAGATCGGAAGTCCACCACGTCGCCGCCGTGAGAACCGTGCGCAGTCTCGACTGTCCTCTCGCCACGGAGACCGCCCAACGCCCGAAGAACCTCTAGATCGTGGTGGTCCTCGGCGCGGAGGGAGTATCCGGTTCGCAGCTCCCTTAGCCGTTCGGCGCATGCGACGACCATCGTCCGACCGCCGATCTCGCCGACGGTTCGCTCGCGCTCCCGATGGACGAAGGTGTCGTCGCCGAATCCGCGCTGCACACCATCACCGTTCGCGTCGATCTCCATCGGGTGCACGTCGACAGCATGGTCGCCCCGGCGAAGCTCCACACGGATCGGACGCCAGTCCTCGACGATCTCGTAGCCGGCGCTCTTGAGCCACGCGATGAGGTCATCGACGACCGTCGCGTCGACGAAGATGTCGAGGTCCCCGTGCGATCGCGTCTGCGAACCGTACAGGGCGTCGACTGCCCACCCTCCGTTGACCTGGTAGACAGCGGATCTCGACCCGAGCCATTCGACGACACGGACGACTTCGACCGCGCTCATCCCGACGAACGTCATGCGAACTGCAGCGGCGTGATCGCAGCAACCTTGTCGCGCAGCGCCCGACGCTCGAGCCGCAGCTCGTAGTTCGACTGCAGGTTCATCCACAGCTCCTCGGAGGTCCCGAAGTATCGAGCGAGACGGATCGCCGTATCCGCGGTGATCCCCCGCTTGCCGTGCACGATCTCGTTGATCCTGCGTGGTGGCACACCGATGGACACGGCAAGCTTGTTCTGCGTGATCCCGAAGCCCTCGATGAAATCCTCCATCAGGATCTCTCCAGGATGGATCGGCTCGATCAGGTCGCTCTCAGTGGTAGTCGACGAGTTCGACATTGTCCGCACCTCCCTCTCTCCAGACGAAGCAGAGACGCCATTGCGCGTTGACGCGGATGCTGTGCTGCCCGCGTCGGTCGCCGACAAGACGCTCCAGGCGGTTTCCAGGCGGAACCCGGAGTTCCTCGACATCCTTCGCCGCATGGATCAGCTCGAGCTTCCGCAAGGCCGCCCGTTGCACCATCCGATCAACGCCTTTGACGTACTGCTCATGCCAGATGCGCTCGGTGTCCTTGCTGCCGAACGATCTGATCACGCCATCAGTATATAACGCGCACCGTCATTAACGCTAGACGTTAAATCGGAACTCCACCACGTCGCCGTCCTTCATGACGTAGTCCTTGCCCTCCATGCGCACCTTGCCCTTGGCCTTGGCCTCGGCCATGGATCCGGCCTCCATGAGATGGTCGAAGGAGACGATCTCGGCCTTGATGAAGCCGCGCTCGAAGTCGGTGTGGATCACGCCGGCGGCCTGCGGGGCGGTGGCACCCTGGGGGATGGTCCAGGCGCGGGATTCCTTGGGGCCGGCGGTGAGGTAGGTCTGCAGGCCGAGGGTGTCGAAGCCGACGCGGGCCAGCTGGGAGAGGCCGGATTCGTCCTGGCCGGTGGATTCGAGCATCTCGGCGGCCTCGGCGTCGTCGAGTTCGATCAGCTCGGCCTCGAACTTCGCATCGAGGAAGATCGCCTCGGCCGGCGCGACCGACTTCCGCAGCGCCTCCTGCGACGCGGTGTCCGCCAGGCCCTCCTCGTCGGTGTTGAACACGTAGATGAAGGGCTTGGTCGTCATCAGCTGCAGCTCGCGCAGCGCGGAGGTCTCGATGTCGGCGGCATCGGCGCCCTGGTACAGGGTCTTGCCGGTCTCCAGCAGGGCCTTGGCCCTGGTGACGTTCTCCAGCACGGAGGCGTCGAGCACGCCGCGCTTGGTCTCCTTCTCCAGGCGCTGCATCGAGTTCTCGATGGTCTGGAGGTCGGCGAGGATCAGCTCGGTGGTGATGATCTCCATGTCGCCGGAGGGGTCGCTGGAGCCCTCGACCCGGGTCACGTCGGGGTCGGAGAAGGCCCGGGTGACCTGGCAGATCGCGTCGGCCTCCCGGATGTTCGAGAGGAACTTGTTGCCCAGGCCCTCCCCTTCGCTGGCGCCCTTGACGATGCCCGCGATATCCACGAACGACACGGTCGCCGGGAGCTCCTTCTCGCTGTGGAAGAGCTCGGCGAGCTCGCCGAGCCGCGGATCGGGCAGCGGCACCATGCCGACATTGGGGTCGATGGTCGCGAACGGATAGTTCGCGGCGAGGAC